>JAHJCH010000091.1 GCA_018813065.1 Myxococcota bacterium | reverse complement strand
CTCGCCGCCGCCCGCGCCCGCCTCGCCGACGTTGCCCGCGTCACCGCCGCCGCCCGCCTCGCCGCCACCGCCGCCCACGCCGGTGTCAGGCGTCACGACCGGATCTTCGGTGGCGCTGTCGTCGTCGCAGCCCAGCGCAAAGGCCAAGGCCAATGACGCCAAGCCGATGAGCGAGAATCGATAAAGATTGCTCATTTCCTTCTCCTGAAAATGTGCTTGGGTTCCAGCTCCGAGGGAGAGCGGATTCGAGCGGTTTTAGCAGAACCCAAGAGGGTGACGCAAAGATTCGCGTCGCCCTCGGAGAAATCAACGGCGACGCCTTCTCATCCCCGCGCGCGGGGTCTAAGATGGCGCCCTGATGAGCGAGCGGATCCTAGGACGCTATCTCCTCGGCGAGGAGCTTGGACGCGGCGGTATGTCGGTGGTTTACCGCGCCCGAGATCCCGTCTTGGAGCGTGACGTGGCCGTCAAGGTCCTGCACCCCCATCTCGCCGATCGCGCCGATGCCCGCGCCCGCTTCACCCGCGAGGCCAAGGCCATCGCGCGCCTTAAGCATCGCTATATCGTTGAGATCTTTGACTTCGCGCCGCCTGACTGTGATGAGGCGTATATCGTCACGGAGCTGATCGAGGGCCCCACCCTGCGCGAGTTTATGCGCGATCACCCCATTCAACACAGCGAGGTCGCGGCGCTGATCATGCGCCCCATCTTTGAGGCGCTGGAGATCGCGCATCGCAACGGGATCGTTCACCGCGATGTCAAGCCCGAGAACATCATGATCCGCCCCGATGGCACCCTGGTGTTGATGGACTTCGGCATCGCCCAGATGGTGGACATGGAGACCCTGACGGCCACCGGCACCATGCTCGGCTCGCCCGCCCATATGGCCCCCGAGGTGGTCGAGGGCGCCAGCGTGGGCCTCGCCGCCGATCTCTTCAGCGCGGGCACCGTCCTGTATTGGCTCGTCTGCGGCGCCCTGCCTTTCACCGGCCCCAACCCCGCCGCCCTCTTTCGCCGCATCGTCGAGTGTCGCTTCGATCCCGTCTTGCAGCGCGCGCCGAAGGCCGGGCGCGGGATCGCCCGCATCACCGAGCGATGCCTAGCCCAAGCGCCTCAGGATCGCCCCGCCTCGGCGGGGGAGGTGGCCCAAGAGCTGACCGCCCTCCTGCGCACGGCGGGCTTTGAGCGGCTCCAAGAGGCCCAGCTGCACCTCACGCGCGATCCAGAGGTCTATCAAGATCTCCTGCCCCGGCAGATGATCCCCGCTTACTTCAACGCCGCTGAGGTGGCCCACCGCGCCGGAGAGACCGCCAAGGCCCTCAATTATCTCAGCCGGCTGCTCTCCCTCGATAAGGCCCACGCCGAGGGCCTGCGGTTGCTGCGGCTGATCGAGAGCGGGCATCGCCGCCGTTATTTTTATCTCCCCGCCATGGCCTCGATGCTCATCGGCTGCTTGGGCGTGGGCCTGTGGGTGGGCCTCGCCGCGCCCGCCTTCAACGCCCATCTGGAGATCGACGCCACCCCGCCCATCCACGCCCACACCTCGGGCTTGGACGCGTCGCTGGCGCCCCCATCCATCGACGCGGCGCTGGACGGCGGGGATCTGTTGGATCTGCCTTGGATGGATATGGCTCACGACGCGGCCTCGCCGCGCTTGGTGCGCCGCCCCCGCTGGATGAAGCCCCATAAGCGCGCGGTCAAGCGCGCCTCAAGCCGCCATGACGCGGGCCTCAATAAGCCGCCCCCCCAGCTGATCCCCCTGAAGATCGCCAGCTCATTTAAAGGCGCTTGGATCTATATCAATGGTAAAAAAACAGGCTATATTGCCGGAAATGAGAACGGTAAAATTAAATTGCCCGTTGGTCGTCATGTTGTTGAGTTTCGTAGCGTTCATTGTGAGCAAAACATTCAACGAATACATCTTAAACCAGGCCAAAAAGAACGCATTATTGAGTTTCAATGTGATTTTAAACCCGCTTTTGTGCGTTTTCATGCGCGCAGTAAGATCCCCGTGCGTAACGCCCGAGGTGATGTGCTGGGGCTGACAAATCAAAATATCCCGATCACGATGAAGCAGACTCAGGAGGAGATCTCCTTCCTCATCGGTGACAGCGCCCGCGGCTTTCAAGCGCAAACCGTGGGGCTGCGCGCGGGGAAGACGACCGTGATCCAGCACGTCACGGTGAGCCCAAATTGATGGTGAGCCCGAATTGATCGCCTCATCGCTGCGCCTCGTCGGCGCCCTGGCCCTGCTGCTCTCGCCGATGTTCGCCTTCGCCCTCAGCGCCGAGCAGATCCAACGCGACTTCCGCGACGCGACGAACTATTACCTCTACGGGGATTATCCCAAGGTGATCGCCAAGCTCACCCCGCTCGTGGACCCCAACCCTCAGCTTGAGCCCGATAAGCTGGCCAAGGCGTATGAGCTGCTGGGCTTGGCCCACTTCTATCGCGATGAGCTCAAGCCCGCAGAGAAGCACTTTAAGCGGCTGATCTGGATGGATCCCGAGTTTCGCCTCAACCCCGTGCTGGTCCCCGTGCCCGCCATCACCTTCTACGATGAGATCCATAAGCGCGAGATCGATGAGATCCTCAAGGAGCGCGAGGCGGCGGCGCGTAAGCGAAAGGAGGAGGAGGATAAGCGGCTGGCGGCGATGACGCGCGAGATCTATATCGAGACGGAGCTGAACTCACGCTGGGTGGCCGCGATGCCCCTCGGCGCCGGGCAGTTCCAAAACGGGCGGCCCTATCAAGGGATGTTCTTCTTGGGCGGCGAGCTGTTGGCGGCGGGTCTCTCGGCGGCCTTCTTCCTCGCCGTCGAGGATCTGCGCCAAGACAGCGGGCTCTTTGATCGCGCGGATATGGCCCGCGCTCAGGATCTTCAGCGCGCGCAGCTCGTCTCTGGCGGCGTGGCGCTCTCCCTCGCGGTCATCGGCGCGGGCTTGGCCCTCTGGCGCTTTGAGGAGATCGGCGCCGTGCATAAGCGCACTCAAGGCGGCGCCTCGCCCCGCGCTGAGCTGCTTCGCTGGGAATTTTAAGCGCCGCGTCGTACCCTCCCCGCCCAGCCTTTATAGGAGCCGTCCTTTGCCTAGCCTGCTTATCATCGGAGAGGAGAGGCCCCACCTCCTGTTGCGGAAGCTGACCTCGATCGGCCGCGACGCGGAGAATGATGTGGTCCTCAAGGATGAGCTGATCGAGAGCACACACGCCCATATTCGCATTGAAGATGGGCGCTTTATCATCGTGGCCCTCAAGCGCGGGCAGCCTATCTGGGTCAACGGCCGCAAGATCAAGAAGCAAGGGCTTGAGCATGACGATGAGATCAAGCTCGGGGAGACTCGCCTGCGCTTTCGGCTCTGGGATGAGCCCGCCCCCTCAATAGAGCGACGCAGCTTTGAGGATGAGTTTGAGGCCTATCGTCGCCTCGCCGACTTCTCCGCCCGCCTCGCTGAGCGCCAGGAGGTCAGCGATCTCTTCGAGGCGCTGATGGATGAGGTGATCTCCCTCACCGGCGCCGATAAGGGCTTCCTCCTGATGGTCGATGAGGAGGGGCTGCTCTCTGTACGCACGGCCCGTAATATCCAACGAGAGACGATCGATGAGGGCCTCGATGATGTCAGCGACAGCATCATCAAGAAGGTGCTGACCACCCGTAAGCCGCTGATCGTCAGCGATGCCCTCAACGATACTTATTTTCAGAGCAGCCGCTCGGTGCTCCAGCTCAAGCTCTGCAGCGTGATGTGCGTGCCCTTGATCTTCCAAGGGAGCCTCTTGGGGCTCATCTATGTGGGCAACAACAACATCGTCAACCTCTTCGAGCAGCGCAGCCTAGAGGTGCTCAGCGTCTTCGCCTCTCAAGCGGCGATGTTGATGGAGCACGCCCTTCAGCGTGAGGCGCTCAGCCACGACAACGCGCGGCTGCGCCAAGCCCTTGAGGGTCAACGCTTCGGCGAGATCATCGGCAGCTGCGACGCGATGCGCCTCGTCTTTCGTAAGGTCGAGAAGGTCGCCGCCACCGACATCAGCGTGCTGATCCTCGGCGAGACAGGCACGGGGAAGGAGCTGATCGCGCGGGAGATCCACCGCCGCTCGCCGCGCGCGGATGGCCCCTTCGTGGCCGTCAACTGCGGCGCGATCCCCGAGAGCTTGATGGAGAGCGCCTTCTTCGGCCACCGCCGAGGGGCCTTCACCGGCGCGGTCGATAATAAGATGGGCTCCTTCCAGGCGGCCCATAAGGGCACGATCTTCCTCGATGAGATCGGTGAGATGCCCGTACACCTCCAGGTGAAGCTGCTGCGCGCGATCCAAGAGAAGATGATCACGCGCATCGGTGACAATAAACCAACGCGCGTAGATGCGCGGATCGTCGTGGCGACCAACGTTGATCTAGAGCAAGCTATCCGTGATGGGCGTTTTCGCGAGGATCTTTATTATCGTATCAACGTCGTTAGCGTACATTTGCCACCCCTGCGTGATCGTGGCGAAGATGTGGTGGTTATTGCTCGATATCTGCTCCATACATTTGCAGAGGAGCTGAAACGCCCCGTAAATGGCTTCAGTAATGAGGCGCTTATCGCAATGCGTAAGCACGCCTGGCCTGGAAACATCCGAGAGCTACAAAATCGTTTAAAAAAAGCGCTTGTTCTCGCTGAAGGCGTTAAAATTACATCGGATGATCTTGATTTGGATGAAGAAGCGCTCAGTGATCGAGTTTTACCTTTAGCAGATGCCAAAGAGGCATTTCAACGGCGCTATATTGATCAAATTTTAGCTCTAAATGATGGCAATCGGACCAAAACTGCGCGTGATCTAGGGGTTGATCCACGCACGATCTTCCGGCATCTTGAAAAAAATCGAAAAGATGAGTAAGAGAATGCGGATTAATTGGATATTTTTCTTAATCGTGCTGTGCTCCGCGCCATGCGGGTGGAGCAGGCCATCACCATCAGAGGAGGGCGCACAGATGGCACCTCACGAGGCGCTGTTATTGGAGGCGGAGGCGCTATTGGCGCGGGCGGCGTCCTTGGATGAGGGCAGCGCGATGGGCTTCGGCGGGGTCGAGCACCCTGAGCTTTATGAGCAAGCCAAGGCCCTCTTCGAGCGCGCCGCAGCCCTGAGCCCCGAGGCGGCGGCGCGGGCGCGGGTGGGGGTTGAGGCCTGTGAGGAGATGCTTAGGCCGCTGATCCCCATCCAACACCTCGCGCCGCCGATGGACCTTGAGGCGCCGCTGGCCCCCAAAGCCGAAGGCTCTCCCTTGACCCCTTGGGAGACGCGGCGGCGCATCCGCGCGCAGCAGATGCGGGGGGTGGCGTACACAGGTGAGGTGTTTCAGCGGGAGGGGGCGCGGCTGAGGGTCGAGGCGGCGGCGGTGGTCGAGGCGGCGGCGGCGGCGGTGGCGAGCGGGCGGTCAACTGAGGCGGCCTACGCGGAGGCAGAGGCCAAGCTCAAGGCCCTGCGCGACGGCGCCACGCGCGCTTGGAAGGGTCACCCCCCCGAGTTCTACGCCGAGGCCATTGAGGGGCTCAGGCGCGCGCTCAAGCTGCCCTGAGCCGCCCAAGCGACGCGCTCGGTGATGCCTTCAGCGCCCAAGGCCCCGCGCCCCAGCGCCCTTTGAACATTGACATCCCGTCCCTCGCTTGGTGAACTCGCCCCCTCAACACCAGGAGGTCAAATGAGGTACCGTATCGGGTCGGTGGGGCTCTTATTGTTTATGCTCGGGCTGCCCACCGCGCGCGCGGAGGAGACGCCTGCGCCAGGCGCCATCGTCAACACCACGGCGATCCCCGAGGTTGAAGCGCCCAAGGCTGAGGCGGCTGAGGCATCCAAGGCTGAGGCGGCTGAGGCATCCAAGGCTGAGGCGGCTGAGGCATCCAAGGCTGAGGCGGCTGAGGCATCCAAGGCTGAGGCGGCTGAGGACATCGCTGGCCAACTCGATGCCGCTTTCGCGGTGGTCGTTGGCGCGATGGCGAAGGTCCTATTCTGGATTCCCTTGAAAGACCTTCCAATTCCATTAGTTGTTTGGATTTTAATGCTCGGGTCTATTTTCTACACATTTTTTTATGGTTTTCTTAATGTACGAGGCTTTAAACACGCCATCGATGTGGTGCGCGGCAAATACGATGATCCCGATCACCCTGGGGAGATCTCACACTTCCAAGCCCTGACCTCGGCGCTCTCCGCGACCGTTGGCTTGGGTAACATCGCTGGCGTCGCCGTCGCCATCGGCGTCGGCGGCCCAGGCGCCACGGTTTGGATGATATTGATGGGCGTCTTTGGCATGTCCGCCAAGTTCCATGAGTGCTCGCTCGCCCAGGTCTATCGCACCGTTGATAAGGACGGCACCGTTCACGGCGGCCCCATGTACTACCTGGAGCACGGCCTCGCTGAGATGGGCCTCTTCCCGCTGGGCAAGGCCCTGGCCGTGATCTTCGCCCTCTTCGCCATCATGGGCTCCTTCGGCGGCGGCAATATGTTCCAGGCCAACCAAGCCTTCGCCGCTGTCAACGCGCAGCTCGGCGTAGAGAGCAGCGCGTTTAAGTTTATCTTTGGCTTCGGCCTGGCCTTCCTCGTGGGGCTCGTCATCATCGGCGGGATCAAGAAGATCGGCCAGGTCACAGAGAAGATTATCCCTTTAATGGTAGGGATTTATCTTATCGCGGGGGTTGTCATTTTGGTGACCCACGCCGGCCATATCCCAGAAGCCATCCGCGCCATGTATGACGGCTTTATGCACCCCACGGCGGCCTTAGGTGGCTTCGTCGGCGTGCTCATCCAAGGCGTCAAGCGCGCCGTCTTCTCCAATGAGGCGGGCATCGGCTCGGCGGCCATCGCCCACTCTGCGGCGCGCACCGATGAGCCGATCCGCGAAGGCATCGTCGCCCTGCTTGAGCCCTTCATCGACACGGTCGTGATCTGCTTTATGACCGCGCTGATCCTCATCATCTCAGGCGCCTACAAGCACCCAGAGGCGGGCCAAGGCATTGAGATGACGCGCTGGGCCTTCGCCGACACCATCTCATTCTTCCCGTGGGTCCTGGCGATTTGCATCTTCCTCTTCGCATATTCCACGATGATCTCTTGGTCGTACTATGGCGAGAAAGCTTGGGGTTACCTCTTCGGTCGAAGCGACAAGGGCACGATGATCTATCGCTTTATTTTCCTAGGATTTGTGATTATTGGCACTGTCTCTAGCTTAGACAATGTGATTACTTTTTCAGATCTCGCCATTCTCTCAATGGCCTTCCCAAATATCATCGGTGGGCTTATCCTCGCGCCCAAGCTGAAAAAACTCTTCAATGAATACTGGGGTAAGCACCAACGTGGCGAGTTTAAGGCGTTTAAGTAATCGTAATCTTTGATTTATGTAATTTGGCTCAGAATCGCCCCAGTAAGAGCAGTGTGCTGTGCCCGTCCACCTCGCCCAGCCCCAGGGAGATCAGCCGCGCGTCGGCCCCCAAGCCATAGCCAAGGACCGCGCCGAGTGACGGACCGCCCAACAAGGCGGGGAAGAGCATCATTTCACTTTGAGAGAGCGAGAGGGCGCCGAAGCCCGCCGCGAGCCCCAAGGCGGCGCCACCCCAAGCCCAGCCCACTGAGCCCTCAGCGTTGCGCAGCGCGCCATAGGCGGTGACGCCCCCCGCCGCGCCAGGCGCCAAGCCCAATATCCCGCCGAGGAGCATCATCCCCAGCTGCGCGAACCCATCGCTGCTGTCATCGGCCCACGCGGCGCCCGCCAAGCCCCCCACGATCCCGCCAGTGGCGGCGCCGATCAAGGCGCTGAGGCCCCCAAGCGCGTAGTCCGCGCCATCAAATGGCCGGGTGTTGGGTTGAGGTGCAGCGAGGAGGCAAACCGAGAGCAAGGCTGGAGAGAACATCAAAGCCCCACCACCGCATCGTCATCACAAGCCCAGAGCAGGGCGCAGGCGCTTACGATCAGCGCGCCGCGTACACGCAGCAGCATCTCACACCTCCGTGGTCAAGAGAGCGGCGCAATAGGAGCGCAAACGCGCTTGGATTACAACGATCAGAGCGCTTGATGGCTGGTGGAAGGGCGGCTTGAGGGGGGCTCAGCCTCGGCGGCGGCGGAGGAGGGGGAGGAGGAGGAAGAGGAGGAACCAAGGGGCGGCGGCGGGGTGGGCCGCGCGGCAGCCGCAGCCAGAGGAGGCGCCGCCGCCAGTGGCGAACTCGGCGCCATAGGGCTCAGGGCCAGCGTCGGCGTCAGAGAGGGCGGCGTCGGCGGGCTCGCCCGCTTGGCCGCCTTGGCCGGCGTCGCCGCCTTGGCCAGCGTCGCCGCCTTGACCCGCGTCGCCGCCTTGGCCGGCGTCGCCGCCTTG
>JAHJCH010000090.1 GCA_018813065.1 Myxococcota bacterium | reverse complement strand
CGCCGCCGCCGCCACGCCCGCGCTGGATCGCGCCGCTGGTGAGCCTTGTGGCCCTCGCGCCTTGGCTGTGGTGGCCCGCCGCGACCACCACGGCGCCCAACACGCTCAACGCGCCAAGCACGCCCTTGGCCGCCGCCCCCCAGGCGCTGGCCGGCCAGCCCCAAGACGCGACCGCTGCTCCAAAGGCGACCCGCTCCAACGCCGATCCCGAGGCCGCCACGCGGCCTGACACGCCGAGCCCCGCCGCCAACGACGCCGCTAACGACGCCTTGGGGGGCGAGGCGCCGATCCCCGATCACCTCAAGCGCGCGGGCATCGGCGCGGCGGCGGCGGTGGGGGCGGTGACCTCGGCGGGGCGCGCCGAGGCCAGCCTCTCTGGCGCCTTGGAGGGCGAGGGCGGCGCCTTGGAGGGCGCGGCGCACCTCAGCCGCCTTGACGCCGTGGCCGATCCGGCCCGACCCTATCCCGCGCGCTATCACGAGGCGATCTCAAGCTACTTCGCGATCACGCTTACCCCTGCTCATCAAGGAGTTGCCCTTGAACCCTGAGGCGACCGCGGCGCGGCTGCGGGAGGCCACCCTGGCCCTGCGCGCGGCGCTCAGCCGCGTGGTGATCGGACAAGCTGAGGTGCTTGAGGCCCTCCTCATCGGCCTGCTCGCCGATGGGCACGTGCTCCTTGAGGGCGTGCCCGGCTTGGGCAAGACGCTCTTAATCAAGGCGCTGGGGCGGGCGCTGGGCTTGTCCACCTCGCGCATCCAGTTCACGCCCGATCTGATGCCCGCCGACATCGTGGGCACCGAGGCGCTCCTGCGCGATGAGGCCGGGCCGACCCTGCGCTTTCGGCCAGGCCCGATCTTCGCCCAGCTGGTGCTGGCTGATGAGATCAACCGCGCCAACCCCCGCACACAGTCGGCGCTCTTGGAGGCCATGGCCGAGCGGCAGGTGACGCGCGGCGTGGAGACGCGGCCGCTGGGGCCACCTTTCTTCGTCCTGGCGACGGAGAACCCCATCGAGATGGAGGGGACATACCCGCTGCCCGAGGCGCAGACCGATCGCTTCTTGATGAAGGTGAGCGTGCCTTATCCAGATCGGCCAACGCTCTTGGCGATCCTCGACGTAAACCCGCGCGGGGCGCTTGAGGCGATGGCGCCGGTGATCTCCCGTGAGGCGCTCTTGGCGTTTATCGAGCACGCCCGCGCCTTGCCCGCCGCCGACGCCGTGCGCGAGGCCATCGTCGATCTGGTGTTGGCCACCCACCCCGAGCGCGCGCCCAAGCGCCTGCGCGGCGCGATTCAGCTCGGCGCCAGCCCGCGCGGCGCCCAGGGCCTCCTCGCCGCCGCCCGCGCCCGCGCCGCCCTCAACGGGCGCCTGCATGTCAGCCTCAGCGATGTCCACGCGGTGGCCCCTTGGGTGCTCCAACACCGCGTCCTCCTCAGCTTCGCCGCCCGCGCCGAGGGGCTGACCGGCGCGGACGTGATCGCCGCCCTCCTGCCATGAGGCGCCCCCGCCGCGCCCCGCCCTTCCCCGACCCGGAGACCTTGGCGGTCTGCGAGCGCGCCTCGCTGCGCCTGCGCCGACGCGGCGGCGTGACCGTCGGTGGGCGCCGCCGCGTCGCCATCGAGGAGGGCATGGACTTCACGGGCTTCGCCGAGTACGTCCCCGGCATGGATCTGCGCCACCTCGACTGGCAGATCTACGCCCGCACCGGCGGCTTTCATGTGCGCCGCTACGCTGAGGAGCGCTCGGGGCTGCTGCTGATCCTCCTCGACGCCTCAGGCTCCATGACCGTCGGTGCCCCGCCCAAGTGGGCGCTCGCCCGTCGCCTCGCGGCGGTCTTGGCCTATGCGGCGCTCCAAGAGCTGCACCGCGTGCAGCTGGGCCTTATCCAAGGCGGCGCCCTGCGCGCGCTGCCGATCACGGCGGGGATCTCCTTCGCCCCAGAGGCGTTTCGCTTCTTGGCCTCGGCGCGCCCCGCCGGGCGGGCGGGCTTGATCTCGGCGGTGGGCGATCTGCACCTGCGCGGCGAGCGCGGCGCGGTGGTGCTCATCAGCGACTTCTTGGAGCCTCAGCCCGCCTCGCCGCTCGTCGAGGCCCTCGCCCGCACCGGCCTGCGGGTGGATCTGTGCCGAATCGAGGCGCCGGGGGAGTTTGAGCTGCCTCGGCGCGGCGCGCTCTACGATCCCGAGGGGCGAGCGCACCTCTCCGTTGAGGGGCTCGATCGCGGCGCGGTGGCCCAAGGCGTCGCCGCGCTCTTGGCGGGCCTGCGCGGGGCGGCGCGCGCCCGTCAAGCGCGCCTCATCGAGCTGGAGAGCGGCGCGCGCTTGGCCGAGGCGGTGGAGCGCTACTACCAGGCCGTCGCCCGAGGCCCGCGCTGATGGCGCTGCTGACGCCTTGGGCGCTGTGGGCCTTGGCGGCGGTGATCCCCGCGCTGATCTGGCTGCATCTCGGCGCGCGACCCAAGGGCGATCAGCCCTTCTCCGCCTTCTTCTTGCTGCGGCGGGCCACCTTGGAGGGGGCGGGGGCGGCGCGGCTGCGGGCGCCGCTCTTATTGGCGGCGCGGCTGGCGGCCACGCTGGCGTTGATCATCGCCTTGGCGGGCCCGTACTTGCGGGGAGAGGGCACCCTGGTGTTGGCCGCAGGCCCCCTGCCCCAGCCTCGACCCGATGCCTGGAGCGCCCCCTTGACGGTGGTGCGCGCGGGCCGCCCGCCGCGCCTCGATGAGGCCCCCGCCCCGGTCCTCGGCCCGCCCAGCTGGAGCAGCGCCCTGCTCTTGGGCCGCCAACACGCCCCCCACGCCACCGTCGCCCGCGTGCCGCCCCTCAAGGCCCCCACGGGCG
>JAHJCH010000089.1 GCA_018813065.1 Myxococcota bacterium | reverse complement strand
TGCAGAAAAAATCCGCTTCGCAGATTTATTTCTTTGCTCCGGCCTGTCCGCCTTGAGCGGATGAAGTCCGAAAAATGTCGGTCCTCGGGCTGCTTACGCAGCCCTGCGGCTCGATTCAAAAGATTCTCTCTGAAAAGTGTCAGGACCATTGGCCTCAGTAGATCGGCTGCTTCTCGGGCTCGGCGCGCTGGGCGCCGGGGAGCTTGGGCGGCTCAAGGGGCTTGGTGGGCGGGCGGAAGTCGAGGAAGAGGTAGTCCCCCTCTTGGCGCAGGTCATAGCCGACCAGCTCGCGCAGCTTGATCACCACCCGCACGATGTCGCCGCGCTTCTGGGAGGCGTCGATCCAAGACACCGCCGTGGGGAACCAGCCCGTGTCAAGGCGGCGGCCATCGTTGAAGCTCTGTAGGCGGCTGTTGGAGAACTCCAAGACCACCTCATCGCTGGCGCCAGGCACCAGGTTGTAGACCGGCTTGTCTGAGCTTTGGATAAACACGCGGCCACCCTGGCCGACCATCTGAAAGCCAACCCAGGTGATCAGGCGACGCTTGCCCGCTTTACGAATCTTCTTGCCGGGGGCGGTGTCCTTCGTGCCTGGCTGCACGCCAAGGTAAGGTCCTGTGCGCGTCGGCGCCTTCTTCTCAGCCTTCTTCGCTTGAGCGCAGAGAGGCAGCAAAAGAAAGAGGTACAGTATCCACCGCATTAAGCTCTCCTGGGCTTTTCCCCCTGATATGGATTCGTGTTACCACAGGCCGAAAAAACAAGCGAGGTTTCAAATGCTGTGGAGATCTGAGTGGAGCGTCCCCGCCGAGGATCAGGCCAAGGTCGCCTTTGACTGGCATGTCAATCGTTACGCTGATTGGCTGGACCGCGCGGGGGCGGAGTCGCGCACCGCGCTGGTGCTCAGCTCCGGGGCGGCGTCGCGGCGCGGCTTCTTGGCGCGCTTGGCGGGGCGGGGCGTGGAGATCATCGAGGCCAAGCCCACCCGCGAGGCGCCGATTCATCCCCTGCTGGCCGAGCACCGCGGGGATCACTTCAATCGCAAGCTCTTTGTCATGGATCTGCCCCACGATGAGGTGATCCTCAAAGGCCTCGCCGACGCCGCGCAGCGGGTCTTGGTCCAGCACGGCACCTGGGTGGCGGCGATCACCGATGATCCACAGGTCATCGCCCTCGCCGAGCGCGTCGCGCCGGCGCTGATCCCCAGCTTGATGTGGCGGTGCTTGGTCCTCTCCCACGAGGGCGCCGCGCGCGCCCCCGTCTCCGCCGATCTGCGCGGGGCGTGGTGGGCGACAGGCCGCATCGCTGAGCTGGTGTTTCACTACGCCGTCACCGATATCGCCCCCCACTTCGATGACTTTGATCGCCTCTGCCGCGCGGGCTACGCCGCGCTGGATCGGGCGCACCCGGAGCGGGCGCGGTTGGCGGCGATCTGGCGCGATGAGGCGCCCAATGACTGGGCGGATCTCTCGCCAGTGGTGGCCGAGGCGCTGGGGCGGCGGCGACCTCAGGCGGCGGCCTATGAGATCAAGCGCGCGGCGGCCCTCGCCGACTTCCCGCTGATCCGCGCCGCCTTGGGCGAGGCCGTGCCCGGGCACCCGGAGGCGCGCGCGGCGGGGCGGCTTAAGCGCATGGCCGAGGGGCTGGAGCCCGCGCGCGCCGAGGACATCGACGCCGCCGCCCTCGCCCTGCGCGATGTCGGCCCCTGGACCCGCGCCTGGGTCAGCTTCGCCGAGGCCGCCGCGCGGGCGATGAGCGGCGATCTCCACGGCTGCGCCGCCGCTTTAGAGGTGGCCTTGGCCGATGGGGAGATGGCCCCCGAGCTGCGCTTCGATGCCCTGGAAAAACGCTTGGCCTTGCAGACCTTCGCGGGGGAGCGCGGCGAGGCCAAGCGCACACTCTTGATGCTTGAGGCCCTCTGGCCGGTGATGGAGTCGCCTTTTTATGAGGCGCGCTTCCTCCTGGCGCGCGGCGCCCACCTCAAGCCCCTCGATCCGCAGCGCGCGGGGCGCGATTTGACCCGCGCCGAGGCGCTCTTTGCCGCGCACGGCTATCCCACCTGGGCGGCGGAGGCGCGCGAGGGATGAGAGCCGCCCTCGCCCTCTGCCTCACCGCCACGTTGCTCGCCTGCGGCGGCGATAAGAAGCCCGCGACGAGCCCACCACGGCTGCGGCTGACCGCCCTGCGGCTCGTCGATCAGAGCCCCGAGGCGATCCGCCCCATCGCCCCCAAGCAAGCCTGGCTGGAGGCGGCGCTGCGGGAGGCCTTGGAGGCGGCGCGGATCGACGTTGAGGGGGAGGGCGCGGGCTGGCTGGGCCAGCTTGAGGGGCGGATCGTCTACGGCGGGCGCGGCCCCGAGGGCCTCAGCGCCCAAGGCGCCCCCCTCGCCGTCCTCTCCCTGCAAGTCCGCCTCAAGATCCCCGGCGAGCGCGTGGGCACGCTGCTGCTGGTCGAGGGGCGCGAGGCCTTGGAGGGCGCGGTGGTGGAGGGCGAGAGCCTCAAGCGCGCCATCCGCGCCGCCCAGCGCCGCGCCGTCGAGGCCCTCGCCCAGCAGATCGATCTGCTCCAAGGGGAGCGCGCGGGCTTGATCAAGGCCCTCGCCGATGCCGATCCGGCGCTGCGCGGCCTGGCCATCGAGCGGCTGACGGCCCTGGGTGATCGCGACGCGGTGCCTGATCTCATCGCGCGCCTTAAAGATGAGCCCGTCCGTGATCTGCGCTTTCGCCTCATCGGCGCCCTGTCCGAGCTGGACGACGCCCGCGCCATCGATCCCCTCATCGACGCCGTGGATCTGGGGGATCGCGCCCACCTGAGGGCCACCATCGACGCCCTGGCGACCCTGGGCGGGCCGCGCGTCAGCGACTTCTTCGATCTGCTCACCAGCCATGATGATCCCGCCATCCGGCAGATGGTCGAGGCGGCGCAAGCGCGGATGACCGCCGTGGCGAGCCGCCCATGAGCGTCTGCGTCTACTGGCGCGGCGAGATCGCCCGCTTGATCGTCGATCGCCCCCAGGCCCGCAACAGCCTCGCCCCTGAGACGATGGACGCCCTGGAGCGCGCCGTCGAGGGCCTGGGCGCGGCGCGCGCCTTGATCCTCTCCGGCGGCGGCGGGCGCTTTATCGCGGGGGGGGATCTGCGGGCCTTGGACGCCCTGCGCGGGGCGGCGGCGGGTGAGGCCATGTCCGCGCAGATGCAGCGCGTTTTGGGCATGATCGAGGCGCTGCCCTGCCCGACAATCGCGGCGGTGCAGCGCTATGCCTATGGCGGCGGCGTCGAGGTGGCCTTGGCCGCAGACCTCATCATCGCCGACATGGACGCCGTCTTCGGCTTTCGCCACCTCGACTATGCCCTGAGCACGGCCTGGGGCGGCGGGCGGCGCTTGGTCCGGCGGGTGGGCCGCGCCCGCGCCTTGATGCTCCAGGGCGGGGCGATGACCCTCAGCGCCGAGGAGGCCGCCCGCTGGGGCCTGATCGATGAGCGCGCCGAGGACGCTTTGGAGGCGGCGTGGGCCTGGGCAGCGCGCTTCGCCGCGCAGCCCCCCGAGGCCCTACAGGCGATCACCGCCCTGAGCCGCGCCGCCGAGGCCCTGCCCGCCGAGGCGTATGAGGCCGAGGAGCGCGCCCGCTTCGCCCCGCTCTGGGCAGCCGACACACACTGGGCGCGCGTCGAGGCGTTCTGGGCCGCGCGGACGCCGAGGCGCTGAGGCGCGTGGCCTCTTCTCTCTGGCTCAGTTCGTCGATAGGGTGATGGGATGGGTGAGGGGGATGGGCGAGGCTGCGCGGAGACTCATCGGCTGTTTTCGACATCACCCATTGGTTTTCATCACACGAGTCGCTCTCTTGGGGTCTTTATGCGTTTGATCTTCCTGCTCCTCGCCACGCTGCTGACCACCTCAGCGTGGGCGGACAACCGCCTCAGCTGCGCCACCCTCAGCAGCCTGATGAAGCGGTATCGCCTCAGCCACTTTCAGCCTCAGCCTGAGCCCGTCCTCAACGCGCGCACCGCGCGGCTCTATCTCAAGCGCCTCGATCCCTCCAAGTCTCTGCTCTTAGAGGCGCAGGCCAAGGCCGTGGAGGCCGACACGCTGACCTTCCTCAACGGCGACGCCGAGGACTGCCGCTTGATGACGCAGCTCAAGGCCGAGGAGGTCAAGTGGCATCAGGAGATGGAGGCCTATGTCCGCGCTCAGATGGCCCGCGAGGACTTCAAGCTCGATGAGTCCGTGACCTTGATCACCGACTCAGAGAAGCGCCCTCGCCCCAAGACCGCCGCCGAGCGCGACGCCCTGCGCGATCGCCTCCTCCACTTCCAGATCGCCAACTATTTGGCCTCAGATACCCCGCTGGAGGAGGCCAAGCCCAAGCTCGTTCATCGCTATGAGCTGATCACACGGCGGATCAAGGAGCAGACGGAGGGGGACTTCCTCACCAGCCTCCTCGACAGCTACGCCAGCGCCCTCGATCCGCACAGCAGCTACTTCTCCGCCGAGGCCCTGGAGGACTTTCAGATCTCCATGGGGCTGTCCTTGGAGGGGATCGGCGCCGTCCTCCAGCAGCGCGACGGCTTCACCCAGATCCATGAGGTGGTCAAGGGCGGCCCCGCCGATCAGCAAGGGGATCTCAAGGCCAAGGATCGCATCCTGGCGGTGGCCCAGGAGGGCGAGGCGGCGGTGGACGTGGTGGATATGTCCCTGCGCGACGTGGTGCGCATGATCCGGGGCAAGAAGGGCAGCAAGGTTGTGCTGACGGTGCTGCGCCAGAAGCCCAAGACCCAGCGCTTCGAGGTGACAATCACCCGCGACAAGATCGATCTCAAGGAGCAGGCGGCCAAGCTGCGCTGGGCGGAGATCAAGCGGGATAAAGAGACGCTCAAGCTGGCGATCTTGGAGCTGCCCTCCTTCTACGGTGGCTCCGCGCCCGGCGCGCGGCAGTGCCTTGATGACGCCCGCGCCTTGCTGGCGGAGGCCAACGCCAAAGGCGCCGATGGCCTGCTCCTCGATCTCCAGCACAACTCCGGCGGGCTCCTCACCCACGCCGTTGATCTCACCGGCCTCTTCTTGGGCGAGGGGGCCATCGTGGGCATCAAGGGCACAGGCAGCAACAGCCCGCTCCTCGACGAAGATCCCGCCATCCAGTATCGAGGGCCGCTGGTGGTGCTCACCTCACGCATCAGCGCCTCGGCCTCGGAGATCCTCGTCGGCGCCGTCAAGGACTACCAGCGCGGGCTCCTCGTCGGCGATCCCAAGACCTTCGGCAAGGGCTCGGTGCAGAACGTCATCTCCTTGCCCGATGGCTTCGGCGCCTTAAAGGTCACCTCCGCGCTGTTCTACCGTCCAGGGGGCCGCTCCACGCAGGCCGACGGCGTGGAGACCGACATCCACATCCCCTCGCCCATCGACCCCGAGGTCTACGGCGAGACGGTCGAGGACTACCCGCTGCCCTCAGGCACGCTCAAGCCCTTCCTCAGCGACAAGATCAACCCCAAGAAGGGCGGCTATCAGCGCTTCAAGGCCAAGTGGATCAAGCCGCTCGCCGCCAAGTCAGCGGCGCGGATCAAGGCCAGCGCGGCCTTTAAAGAGCTGGCCGAGGAGCTGAAGAAGGCGCAAGAGACGCGCGATCTGATCAAGGTCGGCGATCTGCTCAAGCCCGAGGAGAAGGAGAAGGCCAAGGAGGCGGAGGAGGGCAAGGCGGAGGCGGAGGAGCCGACGATCCAGGCCAAGGAGGCGACGGAGATCCTCGCCGACTACGTCATGCTTATGCGGGGCGCTCGCCCTTGAGGTAGCTCTCGATGAGGGCGCAGATGTGCTCTCGAAAACACTTAAAGTTGACGTGCTTGGTCATAAACGAGTCCGCGCCGAGGAGCTGGCTCTCCTGGCGCTCTTTCTCCCGCCCGCTCGTCGTCAAGATCACCACGGGGATATGCGCCAGCCGCGCGTCCGCCTTGATGGCCTTGAGCACCTCAAGCCCGCTGAGCTTGGGCATGTTGATGTCCAAGAGCACCAGCCTGGGGGCGATGTCCCCGGCGGCGAGCATATTGAGCGCCTCTTGCCCATCGCGGGCGACGCGCACGTCGATGAGGTCGGTTAAGCGCCGCACCGCGCGCCGAAAGAGGGTGAAGTGATCAGGATCATCCTCAGCGATGAGGATCTGAAAGAGGGCCGGCTGGGGCGGGGCGCTGATCAGGTTGGCGTTCATCGGGATCGCCTCTCTCTCACGGGGCCTTCATTCAAGGCGCAAAACTCAAAATGAAGTCAAGCGATATCCGAGGTTGAGGCGAAAGATGCGATACCACGCGCCGTTGACCCGAGACGGGCCCAGGCTGGGGTCCTCCGCTGAAGCCTCCTCGCTGGGATCTTCATAGTGAAAAGCGAGGCGATCATAGAAGGCGCAGGCGGCCAACTCCAGATAGATCAGGCTATAAGCGTCGAGCCGGTGATGGGCGCCCAGGATCGCCGTGGGGCCCAGCCCGCCTTGATAGATCCCCTCCGCCTTGATGTTGAACAAGATCCCGTCGAGGCCAAGGCCGAGGTACAGGCTGCGAGGGCCGCGCTCAAAGACATGGGCCAAGATCCGGGGCTGGATGAGCGCGTCGAAGGCGTAGGCCGTGCGCGCGTCCACCGTGGACCACATCTGCCCCAAGCCAAAGTCCAGATCCAAGCCCAGCTCGATGAGCGAGGGGGTGCGCGCGCCGATCCCGAGGCCGATGGCCGCCCGCGCCGAGTTCTCCAGCTTGCCCTCCTCCGAGGTCAGGTAGCTGCGCACGGCGCCCGCGTAGAGGCCTACGTGGGCGCCGATGACGAAGCCCGTGGGTGAGCGAGGGGGCGCGACGCGGCGGGGGGCCTCACGCTGCGGGGGGCGGTCCAAGAAGGGATCGTCGCCCTCGGGCGGGGGGCTGGCGAGGACAAGGGTGAGGAGCAGCAGCATTCAGCCTCCGGCTTGGCGCTGCGTCGGCGTGGGATCTGATTCATCGGCGCGCAGCGCCGCCAAGAGCCGCTCATGGATCCCACCAAAGCCGCTTGAGGACATAAACACCACCACGTCCCCCGCCCGCGCCTCAGCGCGCAGCGCCGCCAAGGTCTGATCCACGCCGTCGAGGTAGCGCGCCCGAGGGCCGCGAGCGCTGATCTCGGCGATGAGGCGATCCAGATCCAGCCGCGCGTCATCGGGGAAGTCATTGCGCTTGGCGAAGGGGCGGGCCAGGGCCACCTCATCGGCGGCGTCGAAGGCGCGCGCGTAGTCCGCCTGATGGACATCGCGCCGCGCCGTGTTGCTCTTGGGCTCATAGACCGCCCACAGCCGCCGCCCTGGGTAGCGCGCTCGGAGCGCGGCGAGCGTCTCGCGGATCGCGGTGGGGTGATGCGCGTAGTCATCGATCACCAGCACGCCGCCGACCTCGCCCTTCTCCTCCTGGCGCTTGGCGACGCCCTTGAAGGCCGCCAGCCCCGCCTTGAGCGCCTCCAGCCCCACGCCCAGCGTCAGCCCCACGCCGAAGGCCGCCAGCGTGTTCCAGACGTTATGCCGCCCCGCCATCGGCGAGCGGATCAGGCCCCGATCGATCCCCTCGTGGATCAACCGGAAGTCCGCGCCGGCGGCGTGGGGCTGGATCTCCACGGCGCGCAGCGCCGCGCCCGCCTCGAAGCCATACTTCACCACGCGGCACCGCGCGCGGGCGGCGCGGGCCAGCGCGCGCGGATCATCGCCGTTGACCAGCAGGCAGGCCGAGGGCTCAAGCAGGTCCATGAGCCGATCAAAGCTCAGCTCGACCTCGGCGATGTCATCGAAGATGTCGGCGTGATCGAACTCGATGTTGTTGAGCACGGCGATCTGGGGGCGGTAGTGGAGGAACTTGGGGCCTTTGTCAAAGTACGCGGTGTCATACTCATCGCCCTCGACGACGAAGGGCGCGGCGGGGGTCTGGTTGAGCCGATAGGTGGCGTTGAAGTTCGCCGAGACGCCGCCGAGGAGCATCCCCGCGTCGAGGCCCGCGTGGTGGAGGAGGTGGGCGGTCAGCGCCGTGGTGGTGGTCTTGCCGTGGGTGCCCGTGATGACCACGGGCGCGCGATCGGCGAGGAAGAGATCGGAGAAGGCTTGGGGGAAGGAGACGGCGATCCCGCGCGCCTCAGCCGCCAGGGCCTCGGGGTTCTCCTTGCGGCAGATGTTGCCCACGATCACCAGATCCGGCCCCCAGCTCAGGTGCGCCGCGTCCCAGCCCTCCATCCAAGGGATCCGCCGGGCGGTGAGCACGTCGCTCATGGGCGGGTAGACGTTCTGATCAGAGCCCCGGACCGTGTAGCCGGCCTCTTGGAGCATACAGGCGAAGGCGCCCATCCCGGCGCCAGCGATCCCGATGAGGTGGACCCGCTGGACCTGGGGCGGCAGCGGGCGGCGGATAAACCAAGGCTGATGTGGCTTCGTCATGGCGCCATTGTAAGCCCTCGAGCGTAAAGCGCCACGGGCGGGGCGAATCGAAGAACCGCTTTGCGCTCCACCCTCAAAATCGAGACACTCACCCAAACCGAAAACGAAAACACCTCAGCGTATCGTCAGCGTCAGGATGTCACTGACGGCGCTCAAGCCCCCAGGAGCGATCATGCGGCTCACCTTCGCCCTCTGCGCGTTGGCCCTCAGCGGCCTCGGCTGCCAAGACAACACCACGGGCGATCCCAACGCGGCGGTGGAGATCGAGGCCCTGCACTCCAGCTTCGAGGATCTGCCCATCCTCCTCGCCCACCTGCTCGACAAGGACATCCTGGGCGAGCACGCCGAGCTGGCGCGCGTCACCCTCTACAACCCCAGCAGCCGCGCGCGGCGCGTGCGCGTGGAGGTGGTCATCGAAGGCTATGGTCTGCCCAAAGACTTCTTCGTGGATCTCAAGGCGGGCGCGCGCGTCGATCAGGGCCTGACCCCAGTCCTTGATCTCGACAAGCTCTATAAGATCCAGAGCGAGGTGATGGGTGATCTGCGTGTCCGCCTCTATGAAGAGGACACCCTCATCGACGTGGCGCACCAGAGCACCCGGCTGCTGCCGGTCAACTTCGTGCCGTGGCGCTGGCAGGGCCTAGATATGCGCGCCGCCGTGGTGGGCCTGAGCACCCCTTATGATCAGGAGGGCAGCGTCGAGGCGCTGCTGGGCGAGGCGGCGGATCTCACGGAGGGCGTGGGCCTGCATGGCTACCAGGAGAACAACCGCGCCCACGTCGAAGAGCAGATCGTGGCCATCTACGAGGCGCTGCGCGCGCGGGGGATCAGCTATGTGGACATCCCGGGCAACTTCTTTAACCAAGCCCAGTACGTCAAGCGGCCCGCCCAGAGCCTCGCCAGCCAGAGCGCCAACTGCATTGATGGGGCGTTGATCTTCACCAGCGCGCTGGAGGCGCTGGGCATGGAGCCGGTGATCATCTTCGTGCCCAACCACGCCATGCCGGGGGTGCGCGTGGCGCCGGGCAGCGAGGACATCATCCCCATCGAGACGGTGATTTTAGACAAGGGCACGGCGGCGGAGGCGATGGCGCGGGCCTTACAGACTTGGGGCGACCATCTCCTCTCCCCCGAGCTGCTGATCCTCGACATCACCGCCGCGCGGCGGGCGGGGATCACCCCGGTCAACCTCTAGGCCTCTTCGCCGCGCCCCTTGCCGCGCGCGCGCGCCTTGAGCTTACGCAGCTCCTCTTTGCGCAGGTTGCGCCACTTCCCCGGCGCGATCCCGTCCACGGTCAGCCCGGCGAACTCCACGCGGCGCAGCCGCACCACGCGGTGCCCCACGGCGTCGAGCATCCGCTTAACCAGGTGATTGCGCCCCTCGGCGACCATGATCTCCACCCAGGCGTTCTTCTGCGCCTCCTCATCGCGATCCCGTGGTCCACGGATCAGCCGCGCCGCCTGCGCTTGCGCCAGCCCATCCTCCAAGATCACGCCGTCGAGGAGCCGCTGAAGCGAGGCGGGCTCAGGGATGCCGCGCACGCGCACATGATAGACCTTGCTGATCTGATTGCGCGGGTGGGTCAGGAGCTGGGTCAGCGCCCCATCATTGGTCAACAGCAGCACGCCCTCCGCGTCGAGATCGAGGCGGCCGACGGGGAAGACCCGATCAGGCACCTTGACCAGATCGAGGACCGTCTTGCGATCCAGCTCATCGCTGGCGGTGGTGACCACCCCGGCGGGCTTATTGAGCAGGATATAGCTCCAGACCTTGGGGGCGTGTACGCGGCGACCGTCCACCTCGACCTTGTCCGCGCGGGGATCGACCTGCACGCCCATCTCGGTGGTGATCTTCCCGTTGACGCGGACGCGCCCGGCCTTGATGAGGGCCTCGGCCTTGCGGCGCGAGGCGATCCCGGCTTGGGCGATAAACTTCTGAAGGCGCTGTGCGGACATGGGCGGCTCGGGGGGTGGAGAGAGAGCGCGGACTATCTAGATCTTCGCCGCTGAGGTCAACGACGACGGCGGCGACGCAGCCCCAAGAGCAGGGTGGAGAGGAGGAGCCAGTGATAGGGGGCGGCGTGGTGGGCGCCGACGACGCAGCCACAGCCCTCATCATCGCCGCCCGCGCCGCCGCTGGCGCCGCCCTCCTCGACGGTGAAGGTCCACGCCTCGCTGATCCCTGAGCCCTGGATGGCGTCAAAGGCCTCGACGTGCCAGATGTACGTCTCGCCCTTGATGATCTCCTCCTTATTGTCCAGGCGGAAGCCCAAGCCGGTCTGCTTGAGCGACTCCAGGCAGACCCCCGCCTGATCGCACACGGTGGCCTGATAGGTCACGTCCAAGCCCTCGGGATCAAGGACGCCGGTCCAGTTGAGCACCAAGCCATCGAGGGGCACGCGGGCGGCGTCGATGGGCGAGACGGGCTGGGGGATGGGCGGCGGATCATCCTGCACCGAGACGGTAAACTGCGCGGGATCTGAGGTGGCGGAGACGCGCTCACCGTCGGTGGCGTGGACATCGACGATATAGGTGTGGTCCTCCTCCAGCGCCGTGGGCACCCACGCGGCGCAGAGGCCATCGCGGCAGCGGCTGTCCTCATGCTCAGCGGCGATCGGGGCGCTCTCCTCCAGCAGCTCACCCGCCTCATCACGGAGGCGAAAGACATAGAGGACCTCGGGCGTGTCGGGATCGACGCTGTCGCTGGCGAGGAAGACGGGCTCCAGGGTGTCGATGTCGCTGTAGGGCTGCGGCTCATAGAGGATGGGCTTGCTTGGCCCCTCCGCCTCGGTGTTGACCACGAAGCGCCAGCGCGCGCTGGGCGGCGAGAGGCCGCAGGCGTTGGCGGGGACCTCCTGGGGGCAAGGCGCGGTGGCGTAGTCGATGTCACGGGCGACGACGTCCCACTCATAGACGCCGTTCTCCACCAGGTTGGCGTTGGGCTGGAGGCGGATCACCTCAGCGCCCGCCTCGGGAGAGACGACGCTGCTCTCCACCTGATCATCGTGATAGAGGCGGAAGACATAGTTGAGCTGATCCCCGTCGCCGTCGGTGGCGGGCAAGACCTCCAAGCTGGGGCGCAGATCGGAGACGACGCTGCCATCAGCGGGGGCGTGGGCGATGGGGGCGGTGGGGTTTTGATTGAGGGCGTTGACGTGGAAGCCCCAAGTGTCGCTCCAGCGGGTCACGGCGGAGCCGCTGCGGGCGCGGGCGCGCCAGACATAATCCCTGTCCTCCCACAGCACCCCCTCGGGGATCGGCCAACGCACGTCCTCGGCCTCCGCCGCCTGCAAGACCTCCTCGCTCTGGATCAGCGGCTCGGCCTCGGCGCCCGAATCGGGGCCGGGGGCGTCAAAGACTTGCAGCTCGATAAAGACGGGCGTCTCCAGCGTGTTGCCTGTGGGCAAAATCACCAACTCGGGATCATAGATATGGATCTGAGCGCCATCCTCGGGCGCTGAGAGGGTGGGCACCTCGGGGCCGTCATACTCAAAGGGCGCGGTCCCTTGGGCCCACTCGGTGGCGTTATCGCGGCCGTCGCCGTCGGGGTCCTCGGTGGCGTCATTGGGGTTGGTGGGATCGAGACAGACGCCCTCGAAGCAAGCCAGCTCAGCCTCATAGGTGTCGGGCAGCCCATCGCGGTCCTCATCCTTGGGCAGCACGACGATCTCATACTCTTGGGTGGCGAAGCCGCCGTCATCATCGTCGATGCGCGCCGTGAAGATCGCCGGGCTGTTGAGGTAATCCTCATAGCTCGGCATCCAGGTCAGCTCCCCCGTGACCTCATCGATCGCCGCGTCGCCGGGGGGATCGATGAGGCTAAAGACGACAGGATCGCCGCGCCCGGCGGGGTCCTCAGCGGGGATCACCAAGCGATACGCGCTGCCCTCCACCGCCGAGGGGATGTCGATGCCGCCGACGAAGCGCGGGTTGGCGTTGCTGATGATCAGCACGGTGTTGGCGCGGCCCTCGCCGCCGTCCTCATCGGCCACGATCACCTCGGCCAAGAAGCGACCGTCATCGCCCGCGCGCGCCTCGAAGACGACCTCCTCGCCCTCGGCGACGCTCTCACCGTCGAGGACGCCGTCGCCGTCAAAGTCCCAGCCGAGGCTGATGGTGTCATCGCCGGGATCATAGACCGTCGCCGTCAAGATCAGCGTCGCGCCCTCCATGAGCGGGCTGTTGCTCGTCAGCGTCACGGTGGGATCGACGTTGGCGATGTTGATGGTGCCGTAGGCGTCTACTTGATTGGCGCCGTCATCGACGACGACCCGCACCGTATAGGCCCCTTGATCGGGGAAGCGCCAGCGGGCGACGCTCTCCAAGCTGCCCTCGATCTCAAAGACGCTCTCCTCGCCGAGGGTGTAGTTAAAGTCGAAGGCATAGCGCAGCTCATCATCCCCTGGATCGACGGTCAGGCCACGGATGGCGATCTCGGCGCCCTCATCGCCCTCCTCGGGCAGCTCCACGGTCAAGGTGGGCGGCACATTACGCGCGCGGACCATCGTCGAGACCTCGGCGACGCCGCCGTCGCCGTCATTGACGCGGCAGCGCAGGGTGTACTCCCCGTCTTGAGGCAGGCTCGTCTGGATTGTGCCGCTGTTGGTCGCCAGGACCTCATACTCGCCGTCGCCGTCGAGATCCCAGTCATAGCTGAGGGTGTCATCGCCGGGATCGAGGGCGGTGACGACGATCTCGAAGGTGGCCCCCTCGTCCACGGCCACGGGGGCGAAGATGCCCGCGATGGGCGCCACATTGGTGACCTCCACGGTCACGGTCTCCAGGGCGATATCCCCCGCCTCGCCGTCATCATCGCGCACGCGCACGCCGACCTCGAAGCGCCCCTGCTGGGTGTAGGTGTGACGGACCTCGGCGGCGGCGCCGTCGGTGATCTCATAAACGCCGTCGCCGTCGAAGTCGAAGGAGTAGCTCAGCTCATCATCGCCCGGATCATCGGCCGCGACGGTGATGATCACCTCCGCGCCCTCCTCGATGGGGCCGCTCTGGGCGATCCCCAGGATGGACGGCGCGGCGTTGAGCACGGAGATCGGCTTGGTGAACTCGGCGCAGGCGCCCTGGGCGTCGCAGACCTGCACCGTGAGGGTGTAGACGTCGTTATCGGGGTAGCGTGTCTGGGTCTCGTTGAGCCCCTCGCCCTCCACATCGGGGCTAAAGGCGCCCTCGGTGATGAAGTCATAGGCGTAGGTGATCTCATCGGCGCCGGGATCGTCGGCGATCACATGCACGGTGAGCAGATCCCCCTCCAAGGCGGGGCTGGGGGCGATGACTTGGCGGACATTGGGCGGCAGGTTACTGACAAAAACACCAAACGAACGCTCAGCCTCGCCGCCGTCATCATCATGGACGACCACCACGGGCTGAAAATCGCCGTCGAGCATATAGCGATGCTGGGTCGTAAAGGTGTAAGTGCGCTCGCCGGGGTTGCGTGGATCGCCGGTCAAGCCCAGCGCATCAAAGACGCCATCGCCCTCCCAGTCAAAGTCAAAGCTCAGGGTGTCATCGGTGCCCTGCTCGACGACGCGCACCTCGATGGTGACGATCTCGCCCTCACCCACGGGGGCATCGGTGTTGATCCCGTCGATGCTCGGCGGCACATTCTGAACATTAACCCAGGTGTAATCCACGTCCGACTTGCCGCCCTCATCGGTGACGCGCACGCCGACGCGGAAGCGGCCATCATCGGGGAAGGTGAGCTGGGCAGAGGAGCCCGAGTTGACCTCCTCGAACACGCCGTCATCGTCCAAATCCCACTGATAGCTCAGGCTCAAGCCCTCGGGATCGGAGGAGCCCGCCGCGGAGAACTGGAGCGTGGCCCCCTCCTGGGCGTTATAGGTGCCGCCAGCGTCGGCGAGGGGGCTGCCGTTGGTGGGATCGATGTCGAAGTTGAGCACCGCGCGGCGCTCAGCGGCGCTGAGGTTGTCCAGGGCCATGACGATGGGGTTCATGCGCAGGAGGTTATAGACCTCGGCCAAGGCGTCGAGGCGCCCCTGCTCATGAATGATCACGGTCAAGAAGGCCACGGTCCCGCCCGAGGGCACGGTGATGTTGTGATACTCCCAGGCCACGCCCCCTGGATTTTGGGGATCGGGGAAGCCACGGCGGACGTGCGCGGGGGTGACGCGCGCGCCGGCGCCTTGGATGAGGGAGACGACGGCGCCGAAGCCCGCCTCGACCAGCGGATCATCGGTCATAAACCAGCGATCAGTGACCTCGAGATCCACATCATCGGAGCTGGTGCGGATGAGATCATGGGTGGGATCGAGGGCGCCGAAGCCCACGCCCACGGAGCCCAAGCGCACGGAGACGGTGACGGGGTTGGGGTTGTAGTTGCTGAGGAGATCGAGGTAGCGGACGAAGCCATTGGCGTTGGCGGCGCCATCGGCGGGGCTGTAGATCTTGCGCTGGACATCCAAGCCCGCGAGGGCCTGGGCGCGCATCTGAAGGTGCAGCTCCGTGCCGGTGGAGATGTCCTGAGCGACGGCGCCGCCGACCTCATAGATATCGCCTGGCAGGCAGGGGTCTGCGCAATCGGGGCAGGCGCGCACGCACAGGCGCGGCCAGCCCTGAAAGACCGCTGGGGCGGTGAGCTGCCCCCCCGAGCCTTCTTGAACGGTGAAGGTCGTCAGGTTGGGGGTCTGATGGGTCGTCTCGGCGAACGCCCAACCTGCGACCAGCGTGATGAGCAGCGCGCTCGCTCTTGGCATAACACTCTCCACGAGAGGATTTCGGCGGAGTCTACCATACCGATCAGGCGAGAGAAGGGGCAGGTTCGCTCGATCTCATCTGGCGGGGCGCGCTATCTCATGCTGGATCAAAAAACACGAAGAGGATCTGATATGGACTGCCCCCTCTGCGAGCGGGATTGCCCTGAGGCGCTTATGGAGGCCCACCACCTCAAGACGCGCCGCGTTGACAAGGCGGACACGGAGCTGATCTGCCAAGCGTGTCATCGCACGATTCACGCGCTCTTCACGCACCATGAGCTGCGCCGCACGGCGCTGGGGACGATCGAGGGCCTGCGCGCCGATGAGCGGTTTATCAAGGCAGTGGGCTTTATCCAGCGCGCCAACCCACAGACACGGCTCAAGGTGAGGGCCTCCAAGCGGCGCAGAGGCTGGGCTTAAAGGCTGTCTTTTCCTCTTTGGATGCCTTATCAATGGACCATCGAGGTCAAGAGAACAACACAGCGCTGAGCTTATGGGGGCTTTCATGGGCACATCGGCTTTAGGGAAAAGAAACGAGCAGCTCAAGAGCGACGCCATCGCCGAGCTGGTCAAGGTCAACGCGCGCTATCGCACGCTCATGGACGCATCAAGCGACTTCCTTACTTATTGGGAGAGTGTTGAAGGATTAGACATTTGTCTCCCGATCAAAGAACAAATTGACCTGTTGTATCGTTTTGTCTGTGTTGACGCGAACGATGCGATCGCCAAAGCCCATGGATTTGAAACAAGCGATCCATTTATCGGAAAACAATACAAAGACATCATTTTAGGCGGGGATCAGGGGAGTGTATTCGAGGTTTTTATTAAAAATAAATATAAAATCGATGATTACCCACTCAAGGAAGAGCTTCCAGATTTAGGCACGATGTATTTTATCGTGAGCATGAAAGGCACAGTAGAAAATGGTCGATTAAGGCATGTTTGGGTCAGCGCCAAGAACATCACGCTGCTGAAGATCGCCGAAGCGGAGCTGCTGCGTCGCCAAGCGACCATCCAGCTGATCAACGACGTGGCGCAGATCCTCCTCACCGCGCCGCATGAGGCGGCGCCCGCGCTGATCCTGCGGCGGATGATCGAGGCCACCCACAGCCGAGGCGGGTTCTTCGTCGCGCGAGGGACAGATGGGCATCTGCGCTGCGCGGCGGTGCAGGGCGACGGCGCGGCCATCGATTTTGAAAAAACATTTAAACTTGAAGAGTTAGATCCACCTTGGCGCGACCTTGGCGGCGCGATGAGCGCGCCTCGGATCTTCAACGCGCCGATCACGCCGCTCCAGCGCGGCGCGACGCCTCAGAGGCGAACGCTGATGGCGCCGCTGGGGCGAGCAGGCGCGCTGGTCGCGTTCTTCAGCGTCCACGACAAGCCCGATGACTATGACGATCGAGATCGAGCGCTGGTGGAGGGGGTCGCTGAGCAGCTGGCGCCGGTGCTCAGCGCGCGGCTGGCCGAGGCGTGCTCGGCGCGCCAACAAGCCTCGCTTGAGGCCCAGCTCCTTCAATCTCAGAAGATGGAGGCCCTGGGGCGGCTGGCGAGCGGGATCGCCCATGACTTCAATAACCTGTTGACCGTGATCAACAGCTACGCGGAGTTCGCCACCTTTGGCTTAAGAGAGGGCGATCCGCTCAAGGCCGACATTGAGCAGATCAGCGACGCGGGGCAGCGCGCCGCCGCGCTGACGCGGCAGCTGCTCACCTTTAGTCGCAAGCAGAACCTTATGGTGACGATCAAGTTAAGCCTTAATGATGTCATCATGCGTCTTGAAAAGATGATGCAGCGCTTAATTGGAGAAGACATCGAATTAATCGTCAATTTATCGGAAAGTTTAAATTTTATCATGGCTGATAAATCACAAATTGAGCAAATTTTAATGAATTTAATCGTAAATGCGCGCGATGCGATGCCTAAAGGTGGCAAACTGTTTATCCAAACGATTCATATGGGACCAGAAAACCACAATCATTTTGGTTATGCGGTGTTAAAAGTACGAGACACCGGACAAGGGATGTCTGCGGAGGTCAAAGAGCGCATCTTTGAGTCTTTCTTTACAACGAAGGTTGATGGGCGAGGGACGGGGCTTGGGCTCTCGATCATCCACGAAATCATTGAGCAAGCGGGCGGTGACATCACCGTGGACAGCGCACCCGGCGAAGGGGCCACGTTCACGCTGCGCTTCCCCTACATCAATCAGCGCTTAGCGCTCCCAGCGGCCCTCTCTCACCACGGCGTCAGCGACGCGCTACGAGGATGTGAGCGCATCTTATTGGTGGAGGACGACGCGAGCGTACGCCGCTTAGTCCAGCGGATGCTGACGCAGGCGGGCTATCGTGTGCTCAGCGCGGCCAGCGGCCAAGCGGCGTTGGGGCTGTATATGAGCCAGCCGATCGATCTGATCTTGACGGACGTCGTGATGCCGGAGATGAACGGCTGGGCTTTGGTGCAGGCGCTCAAGGTGACGCAGCCTGATCTGAAGGCGCTGTATATGTCGGGCTATCCGGGCGAGAGTCATGGGCTTGAGGCGCTGGATTTCCAGCTCTTGGGCAAGCCCTTTACCGCCGAAGCGCTCCTTGGCAAGCTGCGTGAGATCCTCGACGCGCCTTGATGGCGGTTGACCAGGCGCAAAAAAATATCATGGGTTAAAAAAAACGTTGACACCCCACCTGCCTTTCCCTAGATTGACGCCGTTCCTGGGGTTGTAGCTCAGCTGGGAGAGCGCTAGAATCGCACTCTAGAGGTCCGGGGTTCGATCCCCCGCAGCTCCACCAAAAGCCGCTGTTATTCAGCGGCTTTTTTTATTTCTACCGCCTAAAAACGGCCCTGATGACGCCCCTTGATTGACGGCGCGTGTTCTTATCGCGCTGTTTTGGCGCAGAGCGCGCTCAATGCTTGATGTGCGGCCTTAAAGCGCCGCGCGCAGGGCCGCTAATGCCCCTGCGATATCAATCTCATCCTCATCAATCTCCCAATACACCTCCAACGCCCCCCCATCTCGGAAGATCACCGCGTAGGCGGGATAGCCGCGCGTGTACTCCTGCTCCAGCTCATGCCGCCATCGAGGCCAAAACCCCAGCGACTCGATGGCGCAGTAGATCTCCAAGGCCGACAACGCCGGATCTGCCTCTAACGCCGCCTCCAAGGCAGGCAAGCCCGCCTCCAACGCCGCCAAGCGCGCGGCGCGTAGCTGCTCGGCGATGCCCTGGGCGTCCTCGCTCAGCCACTCCACCAAGCGCGCCCGTCGCCGCGCCGTGTGATCCTCATCGTCGAGGTCGTCCTCATCGTCGAGGTCGTCCTCATCGTCGAGGCCGTCCTCATCGTCGAGGTCGTCCTCATCGTCCTCTAAATCCGCCCACGCCAGCGCCGCGTAGCGCGCCCCCTCAAGGTAGGCCACCAGCGCCGCCCCCTCATCGCGCAGCTCAAGCGTCGGCCAGAGCCCGTGAGCGTCATGGATCAGCGCCGCCGCCTCTGCGGCCGCCGCCTCTAAATCAGCTTGGGTGTATCGCATGGCGCGCATGATAGCCGCGCGGGGAATGCGGGCGAAGCCCCCCTGGACCCGCGCGCCTATTTCCGATAAACGGAGCGGATCAACCCGCCGAGGAAAAGCATATGGCCCGGATATTAGGGATCGAGACGAGCTGCGATGAGACCGCCGCCGCCGTCGTAGAGGATGGTCATCGCGTCATCGGTGAGGCCGTCGCCACCCAGATCGAGATCCATAAGAAGTACGGCGGCGTCGTGCCCGAGCTGGCGAGCCGCAACCACGTGGTGGACATCGTGCCTGTCGTCGAGGAGGCCATGACCCGCGCCCAAGTGGGCTGGTCCGAGATCGACGCCATCGCCGTGACCCAAGGCCCCGGCCTCGTCGGCGCCCTGCTCGTGGGGCTCCAGGTCGCCAAGGCCCTGGCCTACGCCCATGACAAGCCGCTGATCCCCGTCCATCACCTCACCGGGCACCTCCACGCCGTTCACCTCCACACCCCCGACGCCCCCCGCCCCGAGGCCCCCGCCCTGCCACACGTCGCCCTCGCCGTCAGCGGCGGACACACCGCCCTCTACCGGGTCGATGGCCCTGAGCAGGTGCGGCGGATCGCCAACACGCGCGATGACGCCGCCGGCGAGGCCTTTGATAAGGTGGCGCGGATGCTGGGGTTGGGCTACCCCGGCGGGCCGATCATCGAGCGGCTGGCGCGGCAAGGTGATCCCAGCGCCCATCGCTTCACCCCGCCCCGGTTTAAGAAGGGCAACCCCCTCGACTTCAGCTTCAGCGGGCTCAAGACCGCCGTGTTGACGGTCATCAAGGGCTTCAACGGCGCGCTGCCCGAGGGTCAGCCGCTCTATGATCTCATCGCCAGCTTCCAAGCGGCGGCCATCGATCAGCTCGTGGATCGCTGCGGGCGCGCGGCGGAGTCCGAGGGGGTCGAGGGCGTCGTCCTCGCGGGCGGCGTCGCCTGCAACGGCGCCCTGCGCGCGGCGGCCCGCGCCGCCTTGGAGGCCAAGGGGCTCAAGCTCTATGTCCCGCCGCCTCGGTGGTGTACCGACAACGCCGCCATGATCGCCTCCGCCGCCGAAGGCCGCCCGCTCGGTGAGGGCCTGGCCCCCGTGGATCAGCGGCTCAACGCCTTGGGCACCTGGCAGCTCAGCGCGGCGCGATCATGAGCAACCCCACAGGCGAGCGCAGCCTCGATCCGCGCGTGGTGCTCAAGGCCCATGGCCTCTGGAGCAAGAAGCACTTTGGTCAAAACTTCCTCGTCGCCCCCGAGATCCCCACGCGCATCGCCGAGGCGGGCGGCGCGCGGCCCAGCGACACGATCTTTGAGATCGGGGCGGGCGTAGGCACGCTCACCCACGCCCTGGCGCGGCGGGGCGGGCGCGTCGTGGCCTTGGAGTATGATCGCGAGCTGCTGCCTGTCCTGCGCGCCGAGCTGGCCTATGCCCCCAACGTCGAGATCCGCCAAGGGAACGTGCTCGACGTGGACTGGGCCGCGCTGGCTGAGGAGCTGGGGCCCTTGGTCGTCTATGGCAACATCCCTTATCACCTCTCCAGCCCGATCCTCGATGGGCTGCTTAAGACGCCCTCGGCGTGGACACGGGCCTGCTTCCTGGTTCAACGGGAGTTCGCCGAGCGGGTCAGCGCCCCGCCTGGCAGCGGCAAGCGCTGCGGGGCCATCTCCGCCCACGCCGCGCTGCTGACCCACGCCACGCAGATGTTTAATGTCGAGGGCGGCGCCTTCCACCCTCCCCCCAAGGTCACCTCCGCCGTGCTCTTGTTGGAGCGCCGCGCCACCCCCGCGGAGGATGTCGGCGATCTCAAGACCTTTAAGAAGCTGGTCAAGGCGCTGTTTCAGCAGCGGCGCAAGATGGCGCGTAAGGCGCTCAAGCCGGTGGTGACCTCGCCAGAGGCGCTCTTGGCGCAAGCGGGGATCGAGCCGACGCGCCGGGGCGAGGAGCTGAGCTTGCGTGAGCTGGCGGCCCTCAGCCGCGCCGCCTTGAGCTAAAGAAGCGCCCCCACAAGAAGAGGAGCACCAGGCCCCACCCCCCCTGGGGAGGCGCGGCCCCCAGGGCGCAGCCACAGCCCCCGCCGTCCTCGCGCGGCGCGTCGGCGTTTATCGCGCCCCGATCCGCCCCTGTGTCTGCGCTGCCTGTGTCTGCGCTGCCTGTGTCTGCGCTGCCTGTGTCTGCGCTGCCTGTGTCCGCCCCAGCATCGGCCCTGCCCGCGTCCGCCCCAGCGTCTTCCGCAACCTCTAGATCCTGGAGGCTGAGCGTGTAGACCCACCCCGCCTCGGCGCGGCCATTGGACACCGCCACGCGGAGGGGCGCGCCCGCCTCAAGCCAAGACCGCTCAACCTCCACCTCCGCCGCGCTCGACCACGGCCCATCCCAGCCGTCATAGCCCAGATCAAAGCGATAGGCCCACGCCGCATCGGGGATCTCATCGGGCTCCAGGCGGGCGTAGATCCGCTCAGCCTCGGCCCAGAGCTTGAGGCGCGCCTGCGGCGGCGTGGCGGGCGCCGTGGGGCGCGGCGCGCCGAAGAGCGCGGCGTAGACATCCAGCTTGCCGTGGCCGATGGCCTCGTCCGGCGTCGCAGGCCCCTCGCGCGTCGCCGCCAATAAGCGCGCCTCCAGCGTCGCCGCCGTGGCCTCGGGATCACGCGCGCGCAGGAGGGCTAAGGCGGCGGCCACATGCGGCCCCGCGCCGCTGGTGCCGCCAAAGGTGATGAACCACGCAGGCCCCATCCCCGCGTCCAGGTAGTCCCGCGTCGCCGACAGCGCCGCGAAGGGATCATCCGGCGCGGCGATGTCCACCGCCGATGCGCCGTCCAGCCTCGGCCCTCGCCCAGAGTAGCCCCGCAGATCCCCCGCCCCCGTCTCCTCCCAGCCCGGGATGCTGTGCCGCCCCCCATAGGCGGCGACGCTGAAGGCCCCGTCCGCCGTGGCCGGGTAGGTCAGCGTGCCCACGTCCTCGGTGAAGTCCAGCCAGCGCGCCCCCACCGACCAGCCGGAGTAGGCGTCGCTGACCCGCCCAAAGAGCGTGTCCTCAACCTCGACCCCGTTGATCTCGATGGTCCACGCCCCGACCTCTAGGCCGATCTCGTCGTCGTCTTGGAAGTAGAAGAAGACATGGCGGGTGCCGCTGGGGGTGAGATCAAAGCTCCCTGAGACGCTGACACGCGCGCCGATCCGCGCGGCGGTGCCGTCCTGGGGGATCTCCACCCCCTCGCCGCTGGGCGCGCGCAGGGTCAAGCGCAGTGCTTGATCGGCGCGCCACATCAAGGAGGCATAGATCACCGTGTAGGGGTAGCGCTGCCAGCCATCGTCAAAGCCGTCGTCGAGCCAGATCGCCCAGGCGTTGGGTGTTGAGGGGCTGAGCCGCCCCTCCTTGTGCTTCTCGGCGTGGTTCATGTTGCCCAGCGGCGTCACCTGGGAGAGCCCCGCGGCGCGCGCCTCGGTCATCGCCACCTCCAGGTTGCTCGATCCGTCCTGGGCGGAGAAGACCGGGTCGGTCCACTCGTGGAGCATCAGCGTCGCCCCGCCCTCCAGGGCCGAGGCCAGGAAGCTGATGGCCGTTCGATAGCCCATGTAGGCGTCCATGGCCGTGTTGGTGAAGGTGATCAGCCGCGCGCCCGGCGCTAAGCCGACGCGATCATGGTAAGGGGCCTGCCCGCCGAGGAGGATGCTGGCGACGCCCGTGCCGTGCATGCTCTGGGCGTGCTCGCTGTCCTCCACCGCGCGGATCAGCGGCAGCCCCGCGAAGCCTCCACGGTAGTAAGTGCGCCCCCCATAGCTGATCCGCAGCACCTTGGAGCCGCCGAGCCGGGCCAGGCGCTCCTCTGGGGTGATCTGACCGTCCTGGTTGACGTCATCGGCGACAAAGAGCGGCTCGCCGTAGGCCGGATCTTGCTCGCTAAAGCCCGTCTCGCGCCCCGCTTCGCGGACCCCGCTCTGGTTTACGTCAACGTAGAGCCAGTCGGCGCGGGGTTGGAGGCGCCCATCCTCGTTGAAGATCTCTTGGGCGGGATCGTATAGGTTGACATATGTTCCGTCAAGTACACGCAGGCGCTCATCTTCGCCCACCTCACCGTCCCCGTCGAGGTCTACGCCGTCGCGGTTTGGGGTCAAGACGCCATCTTGATCGACGTCGATCCAAGGATATATCCCCGCGTCCGCGTTAAAGAAATGTGGGTGAAGGATGTCAACCCCCGAGTCCAGCGTGGCGACAATCACGCCTTGTCCGTCTACACCGGTAATTCTGTTTAAGCGTACAGCGGTTGCGCCCGCTTCGGCGGCGGTGACCTCCAGCGGGGGCAGCTCAATGGGGCGCCAAGAGGGCTCGACGCGCAGCAAAAGAGGGTGTCGGCGCAGGTCATCGAGGGCGCTCCAAGCGATCGTCGCCGGGTAGACCGCGCCGACAGGCGGCCCCGTGACGGTGATCCCCTCCAGGGCGGCGATCTCTGCGACGCTGAGCGGGCGTTGGAAGCGCAGCGAGGCGCCGAAGGCGTCGAGGGTGGCGCCGTGAGGCAGCCCCTCGGGGCCAAAGAGGCGCGCGCCGATCCCCTCGCGCGCCAACGCGCCGCGCATCAAGCGCAGGTGACCACAGATCGGCTCTCGCGGCGCCTCGACGGGCTCAGGTGGCGGTGGATGAAGCTGGCCATAGGCCATGAGGGGGCCAAGCAGGAAGGGCAATACGGGGGGCGTGCGCATCGGCGCTCCAAGGGGCGTGGATCTCTTCGCGGTCTTTGTACGCCGTCCTCGCCTTGGAATGTCAGGGGGTCAGCTCCAGCGGACGCGCGCGGCGAGGCGCTCGTCGATCAGCGCACGCAGGCGCGGGATCTCGTCGGCGGGCGCGCGCAGCGACAGCCAGACCTCTACGCCGTAGTCGGCCTCGACGCGGGTGACGTTGAAGCCCTTGAGGCTGTCCTCGACGCTGCCCAGATCGCTGTAGCCACAGCGCAGCTCAAAGGGCGCGGTGATCAGCGTCTCAATGACGCCCGCCTCGTCTAACGCAGCGGCGGCGGCCTCCCCATAGGCCCGCGCCAGCCCCCCTGTCCCCAGCTTGACCCCGCCGTAGTAGCGCGTGACCGTCACCACCACGCCCTCTAGGCCGCGCCGCTCCAAGATGCGCATCATCGGCGTCCCCGCGCTCCCCGTCGGCTCGCCGTCGTCGCTGTAGCGCAGATCCTGGGGTTGATCGCTGAGCCGCCAGGCGAAGGCGACGTGCCGCGCCCCCAGATGCGCGGCGCGGATCTCACGGACGAAGGCCATCGCCGCCTCGGCGTCCTCGATGGGGGCGCAGTCGCCAATAAAGCGTGAGCGGTGTATCGGCGGCAGCTCCGCCTGCGCGCGACGCGCCGGGCGGCGCAGGGTCGGAGGGGCGACAGGCTGTGTCATGCTGGCTCCTGTTTGAGCGCGAGAGTTGGCCTTGACGTAAGTCTTGGCGCACCGCGCGTCAAGAGAGGCCGTCGGGCACGCTGGCGCGTCTCCTCAGCGCCTCGCGTTCGCCATGAAGGCGGCATAATCGCGCGTGAGATCAGCCACCTTTGAGGTGGAGCGGGCGATGGGTGATAATCAGCCAACCTCACCCCGGAGCCCCCATGCGTGTCTTCTTGTTGATCGCCTCTTTGTTGCTCCCCGCCGCCTCGGCGGCCGCCCCCACCCAGTTCGGGATCGACGTCAATGACGCCATCGAGCAGGGCCTCGCCTTTCTGCGCGCCGCGCAGTCCGCCAACGGGCAGTGGGGGGATAATGACAGCGACGCCACCGGCCTGGCCATGCTCTGCTTTCTGGAGAAGCGCGAGCACGCAGGCTGGGAGGCGCGCGCCTTGGGCTACTCAGGGATGAACGAGGCCGATCAAGAGCGCGTCCGCCGCGCCGCCGCGCGCTGCGCCACGCTCACCCAGGCCTTTGAGAGCAACCCCAGCCCCAGCTATCAGGTCGGCAGCTGCTTGATGGGCATGACCACCTATCTCATCACCGGCGGACCCGACGACGCGGGCGGGGCGGTCAATGTCTCGACGGCGATTCAGACCGGCGTGCAGAAGCTCAAGCAGTATCAAGGGATCAATCAAAACGGCGGTGGTTGGAACTATCACAACCCTGGCAATGACGGGGATCTCTCCACGACGCAGTTCGCCATGGCAGGGCTGGCGGCGGCGCAGGCGATCGTGCCCGATGCCTCGGTCACGCTCCCACAGAGCATCCCCTTTATCCAGAGCACCCAGAAGGCCAACGGCGGGCATGGCTATCGCGGGCAGGGCGCCGCAGCCAGCTATGAGGCCAGCTCCTCGATGACCGCCTCCGGGATCTGGACATATCGCCTCTCGGGCTTGCAGACCCATGATCCTAAGGTTCAGTTGGGCCTCTCGTGGATCAATAATAACTATAACTATGAGCGCATCATCCAGCCCGCTTGGAATAATAGCCAACAGAGCTATTACTACTTCCTTTGGGCCGCAGCTAAGGCTCTTGAGGTGACCGGTGATGATGGCGGCGGTGCCGCGCTCTATGCAGATCAAATCGGTGGATTACGAAATCCCATCGCCGATGGCTATCCTGATGAGTCTCCACGATGGTATTATGACTTCGCTTGGCAGATTATGCAGCATCAAGCGGATAATGGCTCTTGGTGTAATGGTGATGGCCGTTGTTATGTTCAAGTCGCGGCGACGAGCTTCGCGATTTTAGTCTTAGAACGATCACTTGGCGGGGTTTGTATCATTGATGAAGATGGTGATGAGATCTGCGATGATCAAGACAACTGTCTCAACAGCCCGAATCCCGAGCAAGAAGATGCCGATGAGGATGGCCGTGGTGATATTTGTGATAACTGTCCTAATGTATTTAATCCAGATCAAATTGATGATGATGGCGATTTAATTGGTGATGCTTGTGATGATATCGTCTGTATCCCTGATAATCCCATTGATATTTGTGATGGTCGAGACAATGACTGTGATGGTCAGATTGATGAGGGGGGCGATCAGGGGCAGCCCGCCTTTGAGCCCGGCGCCTGCGCGACGGGTCAGGTGGGGATCTGCGCGCTGGGTGAGCGCGATTGCGTGATGGGTGAGGTGGTCTGCGTGCCCAACGCTTCTCCTGAGGAGGAGCGCTGTGATGGGCTGGATAATAACTGTGATGGCTTTATCGATGAGGGGCTCCTCAACGCCTGTGGGGTCTGTGGCCCGCCACCGCCCCAGGAGACCTGTAACTGTGAGGATGATGACTGCGACGGCGAGATCGATGAGGGCGCCCTGTGCGGCGACGGCGTCTGCGCGGACTGTCGCTGCTGGGATCCCTGCGAGGGGCCAGAGTGCTTGGAGGCGGGGACCTTCTGTGATCCCAACGCGGGCGTCTGCGTCGAGGCCTGCACCCTCGTTGACTGCGTGTTCGGCGAGGTCTGTGAGCGCGGCGCCTGCGTCGATCCTTGTGAGGCGGTGACCTGCGGACCCAATCTGCGCTGCTTTATGGGCGAGTGCGTGGCCGAGGGCTGCGCGGCGACGGGCTGCCCCGAGGGGCAGATCTGCGATGGCGTCAGCTGCGTCGCTGATCCCTGCGCGGCGATCCGCTGCGGCGCCGGTGAGTTCTGCCGGGGCGGCGCTTGCGTGCTCAGCTGCGCCTTGATCAGCTGCCCCCACCTCCATGAGTGCCTCGATGGGATCTGTGTCAACACAGGCTGCGGCGGGGTGGTCTGCCCGGATGGTCAACGCTGTGAGTGCTATGAGACGCCCTGTGAGGGGCAAGGTGAGTGCCTCATCGATCTCTGCGCGGCCACGCGCTGCGGCCCTCACCAGCGCTGCGAGGCGGGCGCGTGTGTCTTCGATGACTGCGAGGCGATCACCTGCCCCCCCGGCCAGGTCTGTGCGGTGCGCGACGGCGTGCCCCAGTGCGCGCGGCTCGACCCCCCCGTGGGCGGCGGCGGCGGCGGCG
>JAHJCH010000088.1 GCA_018813065.1 Myxococcota bacterium | reverse complement strand
GGGGGCGGCGGCGGCGACATCGGGGGCGGCGGCGGCGATATTGGGGGCGGCGGCGGCGACATCGGGGGCGGCGGCGGCGATATTGGGGGCGGCGGCGGCGAGGGCGGCTGCGCGAATGAGGTGCAAGTCACCTTCGCCTTTGAGGATCGCCTCTACCTGCGCGGCGAGGTCGCCGAGCTGCGCCATGATCTGCCCCAGGGGCTCAGCCTCGTCGCCGTCGGCGAGGCCCTGGGTATCCTCACCGATCGCGGCGCGCGCTGGATGTGGGCGCCGAGCTACCCCCAGGACGGCGGCGTGCCCGCGCCTTGGTTCACCGGCCCCGTGCGCCTGCGCTTTGAGGTGATGGACGGCGCGCGCTGCGTGGGTGAGGCGGCGGTCGAGGTGCGGCTGGCCGGGGACGTGATCGTGGGGGATCGCTATGACGGCAGCCTCAAGCTGTTCGCCAGCGATGGCCGCCCCCTGCGTGAGCTGGCCCAGCCCTGCCGCTACGGCGTTAATGATGTCCTCCCCTTGGGCCGCGACGCGGGCTACATCGTCGGCTGCAAGGGCCGCGCGGCGGATCAGGCTGGCCCCACCCTGCATCGCCTGAACGCCCAGGGCGGCGTCATCGATGACTTTGAGATGATCAACTTTCAAAATCAGCCCCTCTACGCCCATGAGGAGGGGCCGAGGCACCTGATCCATGACGCCGCGCGTGGGCTCTTCTGGGCCGATAACGGCCCCGATGGCCTGCTCTATTACTGGGATGATGCCGGCGACTTTCAAGGCGAGCTGGCGCTGCCCGAGGGCGCCGGTAGCGGCGGCTCCTATGATCAAGGCTTGGGCTTCGCCGCCGTGGACGGGGCGATCTGGGCGGGGCGGCGCTGGAAGAAGACGCTGTGGCGGCTCGATCCCGATGTGGACCCCGCCCAGCTCAGCTCGATCAACCTGGAGTATGAGCTTGAGGGGCTCTGCGCGAGCCACGGCGGGGGCTTCCTCGTCTCAGGCAAGGACTTCGGCGATGGCTGCTTTACGCAGTACAGCCCCCAGGGCGCCCGGATGGGCGAGGTGTGCGCTTACAATATGATTCATCGCTATGTTGAGCCCTTCCCAGGGGGCTATCTCCATGTGGAGGGCAACAGCATCGGGCGCGTTTACTTTATCGCCGAGAACGGGGAGGTGTTAACCAGCAATGATCAGTCTTGGAGCCAGTGGGACGCAGATGTTTTTGATAATGGAATGACCATATCAGGTGTGCGCTGGCTCAATTAGCTCAATTTATTAAGCTCTTTTATTGAACTCGCCAAAGATCAACCGTATTTTGGGTCATAAATCGCAGCAAATCATCAATTTGGCTCATATCGGCCTCATCTAAGCTAAACTCTACCTGCCCCAAGCCATAGCAGCTGACGCGATAGAACAGCTCATCGAGGTTGATGGTCTGCGCGGGGTTGATAAAGCCATCATTGGGGCTTCGTGGGCGGTCCTCAAACAGCACGGGGAAGTGGAAAGACGTGGCGTCGCCGTCCAGATAGACAGACCACTGCACGCGCTCCCACCAGCCGATCATGCGTCGGTTATTACACTCGGTTGTGGCGCCATCGATCTGATATGAGCCGCCCACCGTGCGGATCAGCTCCAGCTTGCACAGATGAGAGCGGGGGCTGGTGTCGTCCTCAACGGCGCTCCACTCGACGCGGGCGCCGTCGCGCAGCCCATCGTGGGTGACCACCGGCGGCTGGAAGAAGGCGCTGGCGTCAACCCCATCATCGCCCAAGGGGCGGGTGAGCGCGGCGCTGGTGGCCCGCGCCAGATCGGCGTTGTCCAGCCCGAAGCGGGCGGCGGCGACGCCGAGGCGGCCAATGTTGCGGAAAGCGCCGCGCGCCGCGACTTGGGTCAGGCCCACCTCTAAGGCGCCCGTGGCGTCGGCCTGATCGCCGCTGATGCTGGCGAGGCCCATGGGGAAGAGGCGCCCCGTGCCGTCGGCGCCGGACCAGTCTCCGGCGGCCACGCAGAAGAGATCGGCGCCCTCGGGCAGGTTGCGGGCGCGGCAGCGCAGATCGGCGTCGAGCGCTTGGCTGAGGGGCAAGTCGAGGTTCTGATCCTCGACGACGTTGAGATCGCGCAGCGCGCCGATCTCTTGGAGATCCAGCATCTCAATCAGCAGCCCCAAGGTCGCCCCGCCGTTGGCCAAGGGCAGCAGATCATCGAGGAGGATCTTGCCCGAGAGGGCCACGAGGTTATCGCGGCCCAGTGGGAAATGATCGAGCGTAAAGTCATGGGGCTCGATCTGGATGGGCGTGCCGAAGAGGGCCTCTTGCTGCGCGGGGACGCCCAGGTTCCCCGGCGTCGCCAGCGGCGGGATCATCGACGCGATGATGCCGCCATCCGTCACCGGGTCCCAGCACTGATATTGGCTCAGCAGCTTGTTGATCGACAGCGTCGCCAGGAAGTCGAGGTTAAAGCTGCCCAGGACCACGCCCGCGTCCATCAAGCCATCCACGCCCAGATCCGCGTGCTGTGAGATGCGCCCGCGCAGGGTGACGCTCTCGTCGCGCGTGGGATCGGTGGCGCGGAGGTAGACGACGGCCTCGCTGGCGTTAAAGCCCGCCAAGGAGACGGTCTCATAGCCGCGCCCGCCCACCGTGACCGTCATCGGCCCAACCAGCTTGTCGGTCAGCTCAAAGAGGCGCGCTCGACCACGACGATCGGTCAGCGCGCTGTTGGGGCTGACGCCTGGCTGATCCAAGACCGCGCCCGTCGCGTCCGTCTGGAGATCCGTCGCAGGGGCGTCGCCGATCATCATCCAGCCCTCCTCGATGGCCGCGCCGGTGGCGGCGTCGATGAGCTGCGCTTGGAGGTTGCCGTTGAGCGGGCAGCCGCCGGTGAGGAGATCGCCGCTGGGCGTCAAGCCCGCGCGCACCGTCAGCGTGGGCTGAGTCCGCAGGGCCAGGCGTTGACCATCCTGACAGGGGATCGTGGCCGTAAAGGTGATGTCGCCCTCCGCGTTGGGCGCGGTGAACACGCGAAAGCCGATGTGCTCATGTTGGCGCTGGGAGAGCATATTGACGCTGGGCTGGCTGGTGATCTCGATGGGCACGCCCAGCAGCGGCGCGCCCGCGCCGTCGAGCAGCTCGACGACCACCATCCCATAGCCCGCGCTGTTCGTCGTCACGCATGAGGTCGTCAGCCGCACGGCGCTGTTGAGATCGACGTCGGGGCAGACGTTGGCCGCGCAGCCCTCATCGGCCTCGCCATCACAGTCATCATCGAGGCTGTTATCGCAGATCTCCTGCGTGGGGAGGCGCTGGCCTTCACACTCGCCAAAGACGCCGTTGACGCATAATGAGGCGCCCGAGGCGCAGATCCCCTCGCCTTCGGTCCCAGGGGGGCCTTCATAGCAAGCTCGCTCGACGTGATCGATAATCCCATCACAGTTATTGTCTACATCATCGCAGATCTCCTCTGCGCCGGGGTTAATCAATACATTATTGTCATCGCAATCACCTTGATCGACGGTGAACCCGTCATCATCGCCGTCACAGCCCTCATCGATCTGTCGATCGCAGTTCTCATCCAGGCCGCTACCGCAGATCTCATCTTGGGGAAGGATCTCATCCACGCAGGGGCCAGCGAAGGCCCCGCCGAGGCAGGCTTGGAAGCCCGCCGCGCAGACCCCCACGCCGATCAATGACTCATCGCCCGTGTAGCATTGCCGGACGACGTCATCGACGATCTGATCGCAGTTATTGTCATGCCCATCGCAAATCTCAATGGCGTTGGGGTGGATCAGCGGATTTTCATCATCGCAGTCACCGGCCTCGATGGAGAAGCCATCATCATCGCAGTCTGGGCCAAGGCAAGGGGCGGCGTCTGGCTCAGGCGCCGCGTCGATGGGGGGCGCCGCGTCGGGCTCAATGACCGCGCCATCGGGCTCAATGACCTCACCATCGGGCGCAATGACCTCGCCATCGGGCGTAATCACCTCGCCGTCGGGCGTAATCACCTCGCCGTCGGGCGTAATCACCTCACCATCGGGCTCAATGACCTCGCCATCGGGCTCAATGACCTCGCCATCGGGCTCAATGACCTCGCCATCATCGGTGAGTTGAGCGTCGAGCAAGGGGCCGAGGTCAAGGGGCCTGAAAGGGGCGGCGTCCTTGGGCGCGGCGGCGTCCTGCCGGGCTGGGCCCACGTCCAGCGGCCTGAGGGGCTCTGCGTCGCTGGGCTTGAGCGCAGGGTTATGCTCCTCGCAGGCCCACAGCGTGAGGACCAGCAAGGCGAGGGCGTGTCTCATGGGGGTTTCCTCGGTTGGATTTTGGCGCCCCGATTCTCCCCAAACGTCCCCTGGATGTCGAGGTCAGCGCGGGAACATCGCGCGGCGTATCTCGGCGATGATGGGCGCGGGCGCGTCTTGGCCGATCGGCGCCCCGTCAACCGCGATCAGGGCGCGCGCGCCATAGAGGCTGTTGGTCAAGAAGGCGCCCTCGGCCTCCATCAACAACTTGGGCGTGATCGGCGCCTCGATGACCTGCCAGCCCTTGAGCACCGCCCCACGGATAATCCCAGGCAAGGCGCCCTCATCACAGGGGGGCGTCTGTAGCCGCCCCTTGCGGATGATAAAGACGTTGGCGGCGGTGGCCTCGGCCAGCCGCCCTTGGTGGTTGAGCAGCAGCGCCTCATCCACCCCCGCCGCCTGCGCCTCGCGCCGCGCCAGCACATCTTGGAGCCGATTCAGGCTCTTGAGCTGACTCAGCTGGCTGCGCTCAGCGCGCCGCTCTTGGCTGATGATGGCGCGCATCGGCCCAGCGGCCAGGGAGAGGGGGCTGGCGGCGATCCAGGCGCGCGGCTTGATCACCTCGGGGGGCGTCAGCCCACGCGGCCCCGCCCCCCGCGTTATCGTCAGCCGCAGCGACACATCGCGCTCCCCAGCCACGCGCTCCATGGCGTCCATCAGCTCCGCCTGCGTGTAGGGCGACTCGATGCCCAGCGCCTCCAGACCCCGCCACAGCCGCGCCAGATGCGCCTCAGCGCGCAGCGGCAGGCCGTCGAGGGCGGCGAGGGTCTCAAAGAGGCCGTCGCCCAAGAGCAGCCCGCGATCGCTGAGGGGCAGGCCTGGGGGCGCGAGGTGATAAGCGCCGTTCATCCAAATCATCCGCCTCGCTCCTTGGCTTGGGAGAGGAAGTTGCGCAGCAGCGCGTGGCCATCATCGGTCAAGATCGACTCGGGGTGAAACTGCACGCCATAGATCGGGCGGCGGCGATGGGCGAGGCCCATGATTGTCCCGTCCTCGATCCGCGCGGTGATCTTCAGATCGGGGTGGTCTTCGGGGAGCTGCACCGCCAGGGCATGATAACGGCCCGCGCGCAGCGGGTTGGGCAGGCCCTCAAAGAGCCCCTCGCCGTGGTGGCTCACCCAGGAGGCGCGGCCATGGACCGGCGGCGTGCGCGCCACGCGCCCGCCGAAGGCTTGCCCGATGCACTGATGCCCCAGGCAGACCCCCAGGAGGGGGCGGCGCGTCGTGGCGATCAGCGACAGGCAGATCCCCGCCTCATCGGGGGTGCATGGCCCCGGCGAGAGGACGACGGCGCGCGGCGCCAGCGCCTCCACCGCCGCCACGCTCAAGGCGTCATTGCGCCGCACCATCACCGCCTCGCCCAGCTCCTGGAAGTAACGGGCGAGGTTAAAGACAAAGGAGTCGTAGTTGTCGATGAGCAGGATCACCTCAGCCCTCCCCCTCCAGCAAGGCCTTGAGGCGCCGCGCCTTGAGCTGGGCCTCCTCATGCTCCCCCGCCGGGCTGGAGTCGGCCACGATCCCGCCGCCCGCGCGCACGACGCAGCGCGCCGGGCCGCCGTCGGGCTGATCCTCATAGACCAGCGTGCGGATCAAGAGGCTGCTGTCGAGCTGTCCATCGAAGCCCAGGTGGATCAAGGCGCCGCAGTATGGGCCTCGGGCCTCGCCCTCCAGCTCGGTGATGATCTCCATCGCGCGGATCTTCGGCGCGCCGGTGATCGAGCCGCCGGGGAAGCAGGCGGCGAGGAGGTCAAGGGCGTCATTTGGGGGGCTCAGCCGCCCCGTGATCGTGGAGATCAGGTGGTGTACCGAGGCGAAGGTGTGTAGAGCGCAGAGCTGGGGCACGGCCACCGTGCCCGGCGCGCAGACACGGGAGAGATCATTGCGCAGGAGATCGACGATCATCACGTTCTCGGCGCGATCTTTGTCGCTGGCGAGGAGCGCCGCCGCCTCCGCCGCGTCCGCCTCGGGGCTGGACCCGCGCGGGCGGGTGCCCTTGATGGGCTCGGCGCGGACCTCGCCGCGCGCATCCACGCTCAAAAAGCGCTCCGGCGAGGCGGAGAGGAGGGCGCCGTCGGGCAGCCGCATAAAGGCCGAGTGCGGGGCGGGGTTGAGGTCGCTGAGGCGACGATAAAGCGCCAGCGGGTGGGCCTCTGTATGGGCCTCGAAGGCCAGTGAGAGGTTGGCTTGGAAGAGATCCCCCGCGTGGATGTAGTCGATCACCTTTTGGACCGCCTGAGCGTAGGCTTCGGGGCTGGCGCTGGCCCGCCAAGGCGCCCCTCGGGCGGGCGTAAATGGGGGGATCGAGGGCGTCGCGGCCAGTGTTGCCTGGATCTGCGCGGCGCGGGCCGCCGCGCGGGCGTCGCGGCCTGGTCCTTCGGGCGCTGGGAGGCCTGTAGAGACGATCCAAGACGCCCGCGCGGCGTGATCCCAGGCGATCACCACGTCGTAGAGACCCAAGACCATCGGCGCGCCCAGGGGGGCAGGGCGCGGGGCGCGGGGCAGCCGCTCAAAATAACGCCCCAGCTCATAGCCCAGGAGGCCCGCGACCCCGCCTTGAAAGGGCGGGCAGCGTGGATCGATGGGGCATGACAGCCCCGCGAGGCGGGCGCGCAGCGCCGCGAAGGGATCCAGGCCCTCTGAGGGCGCGTCGATGACCTCAAAGGGGTCCACGCAGAGGTAGCTGTAGCGGCCCAGCGGGCGCCCCTGGGCGTCGCAGCCGTCAAAGAGCAGGGTGTAGGGCGCCTCGGCCCAGGGGGCCAGCCGCGTCAAGGGCGCGGCGTAGGGGATCGGGGTGATGTGCATGGGGGGAGTCTGGTCAAATCGAGGCGCGGCGCAAGCGACCCGAGCCTCAATCCCTCTCATTCGGCGTAGGGCCACCACAGCGGCGTGGCCTTGGCGTCGCCCCAGGCGCCCTCAATCGCCCGCCACGGCCCCGCGCCCAAGGCGAACACGCCGCCCACCTCGCGGGTGTCGCTCACCCACCAGCGCCCGCCCGCCGACGTGACCTCGATCCAGGTCGCGTCCACGCGGCCATCGCCGTCCACGTCGCCGAGGAGGGGTTGTGCGCTGAGGGGGCCGCCGATCCAGGCGCCCCGCGCCGCGTAATCGCCCGCCACCACGGGCGCCCAGGACCAACGCCAGCCCCCCTCGCCCCGCGCCCAGGTGATCAAGTCCGCGCGGCCATCGCCGTCCACGTCCCCCAGGGCGGTGGGATCGGGCGGGGCGCCTTCGAGGATCAGCAGCGTCGCCCGCGCCGCCGCCAAGGGCGCCTCGAAGATCCAGCGACCCTCCACCCGCCGCGCCACCTCCGCGCGGCCATCGCCGTCCACGTCGCCGAGGAGGGGGCGGGCCTCGCCCTCGATCCACACGCTCAAATCCACCCGCCCCCAGCCGCCATAGGCCAGATCCACCTCGACGCGCCAGCCGCCCTCCTCGGGGGAGAGCGCGGCGCGGTCGGGGCGGCCATCGCCGTCCACGTCCAAGGCCCCCAGCCAGGCGCCGCCGAGGGGGGGCAGCGCCTCGACGCCCCCGCCGTCGAGGGCCACGCGCCAGGCGCCCGAGGGGCTGACCGAG
>JAHJCH010000087.1 GCA_018813065.1 Myxococcota bacterium | reverse complement strand
TGCAGAAAAAATCCGCTTCGCAGATTTATTTCTTTGCTCCGGCCTGTCCGCCTTGAGCGGATGAAGTCCGAAAAATGTCGGTCCTCGGGCTGCTTACGCAGCCCTGCGGCTCGATTCAAAAGATTCTCTCTGAAAAGTGTCGGGACCATTGCCTCAAAAAACGCTCCAGAAGCGTTTGGGTTGGCCCTCGCCCTCACCTTAAACGCTCGTGGAGCGTTTGGGTTGGCCCTCGCCCTCACCTTAAACGCTCGTGGAGCGTTTGGGTTGGCCCCCGCCCTCACCTTAAACGCTCGTGGAGCGTTTGGGTTGGCCCCCGCCCTCACCTTAAACGCTCGTGGAGCGTTTGGGTTGGCCCCTGCCCTCACCGGCGGTGTTTAAAAAACAACGCGGCTGGCCCTCGCCCTCAAAAAAACGCTCCAGGAGCGTTTGGGCTGGCCCTCGCCCTCAAAAAAACGCTCCAAAAGCGTTTTGGGCTGGCTGTTGCCTGATCTTTAAGGGTGGTCCTGCCTTAGCCCAGATCGTCCAGGGCGATGGCGTCATCGACGAGGAGGTTGGGGATGCCCTCCTTGGAGATGGGGTAGAGGAACTTGCCGTCAGCGCGGACGAGGCCCTCATGGATGGGCTCGGTGAGCGCCACCCCGCCCCGGCTCTTGCGCTCGCCGAGGCTGATGGCGGCGTTGAGCTTATCCAATAACGCCGCGTCCGCCTCCGCCAAGGGCTCGCGGGTTTCAGGGCAGACGAGCAAATCCAGGACGCTTTTATCGAGGGGCATGATGATCCTCATGTGGGTGGATGGCTGGCCTCGTCTTTACTTTCTTTCGCCCGTCGGCGCAACGCGAGGGATCAGGGCGTGGACCAGGTGGCGCGTGGGGCCCTCGAAGAATAAGTGGAGCCCCGGACAGAGGAGCGTCGTCAGGCCAGGCCGCTCCTGGCGCGGGCAGCCCGCGTCGTCGAAGTCCTTGAGGCGCATCGTGGGGCTCAAGATGCGATCCGGCAGGCAGGCGCGCCCCGGCCCGATGTCCACACGCGGCCGCCAAACGCCCTCCCCCGCGAGGAATACCCCCAGCCCCGGCGTGATCAAGGCCGCGCAGGGCTCGACGCGCGGCCAAGGCGCGCCGAGGCGGATCTCAAGCACGCCGTCGATCTGCGCCAGCTGCACGCCGCCTTGGCAGGTGTAGTGGGTGATCCCCTCACGCTGGCGCCGTGGCCCACAGCGCAGGCGCGCCGCCAGGGCCTCAAGCGGGCCGCTCGCCTCAAAGCGCGCCCCCTCGATCTCCACGCAAGGGGTGTCCTCCGCCAGCGTGTAGGCGATCCCCGTCACGCGCCCCTCGACGATCTTCAGCTCGTAAAGACCAAGGAGGAAGACGCCCTCAAAGTACCCCGGCTGGGGCAAGGCGTAGGGGCTGATGATCTCAGCGATATCGGCGCCGAGCTTGACTGCGCCGAGCTTGGCTGTGTCGAGCTTGACTGCGCCGAGCTGATCGGGGGGGCCGAGCTGATCGGGGGGCTGGAGCAGGAGGCAGGCGAGGAGTGGCCACATAGAGGCGTGAATCAGGCGTCACACTCGGGGGGGTTTTGCTCGGCGGGATCGGGATCGCGGGCCTCGTCGGCGTCGTTGAAGATGATCGACTCCGCCTCGACGGTGAGGTGGAAGTTGTAGCTGTCGTTGACCCCGTCGCCGTCGGAGTCGATGGTCATCTCGTCACCTTCGAGGAAGTCGATGAAGCGGATCTCGGCGCCATTGAAGTTAAACGAGACTTGCTCGGCGTCCTCGCGGCGCAAATAGCCCACCGCCTCCCCACGCAGGGAGACGCCGCCCTCGGAGAACACCGTCCAGAGGTGCATCGTCACGGTGGTGGGGAAGTAGATCCAACAGATGCGGCGGCCATCGGCGGTGTTGACCTGCCCACCAGGGACGTTGAGGAAGAAGTCGATGTTCTCGCCGCTGCGCCACTCCAGCCCCTCGAACCAGTGGCCTAAGAAGCGCTGGATGGGCAGGTTGTGGCGGAAGCTAAAGGCGCCGCCGTCGTCGCGGCCATTGCCGATGTGCCAGATGTATTGGCCGCTCTCGGCCTCATAGCCCGCAGGCTCAAACAGGACGTTCAGCTCGCCCAGGGCGATGGCGAGGTTTAAGACGCCCTCCAGCTGCGGCCCGGCGTTGGGCGGCTGGGAGACGCCACCACGCACCATGCGAAAGACGCTGGGGCGCACGTCGAGGCGGCAGGCCCCGTCGAGGCAGGCGTAGCCCAGGCCGCAGGTGTCATCGCCCTCGACGCAGGCGGCACCGGCGTCGAGCAGCGGCGGGGCGGCGTCGATGATCGCGGCGTCCACGGCCATGTCCACGGCCACGGCCATATCCACGGCCATATCCACGGCCATGTCCACGGCCGGCGCGGCGTCGAGGGCCATGTCCGGCGTGATCGTGGCGTCGGGGTCTATGATCTCGCTGTCAGGGGCGGCGTCGATGATGGGCGCGGCGTCGATGACCGGCGCGGCGTCGGCCACGGGGGCGCTGTCCTTCTCCAGACCCGCGTCGGCGGTGATTGACGGCTCAGCGTCCTCGGTGATCGGCGCGGTGGTGGAGGCGTCATCGTCGCAGGCGATGAGGCTGAAGGCCACCAAAGACAAGGCGAACCATCTCAACATAAAGACCTCTTGGGGCAAATCAGGTTAAGAAAATCGGGTTGAAATCCGGGCGGCAGTCTAGCACGGGCTGTGCCGTTTGACAGCGACCCGCATCGGCGGTCTTATCGGCGGTCTTATCAACGGCCTCATCGGCGGCCTCATCGGCGGCGCTCAACGCGCGGAGAAGGCCTCGCAGTGCTCCGGCACCTGGCCCATCGCGTCATAGAGGTTGCCCCATAAGCCCACCCGGTAGGAGGCGCCTTCGAAGGTGATCTGCCAGGCGTCAGGCTGGTGGTCCCCGTTGTTGTCCGTGTCCGCGCGGATGTTGTACATCTCGAAGAGCTGCTCCAGCCGAATGGTGCGCCCCTCGTAGACGATGTGCAGCTCCCCCGCCATATCCTCAGTGATCACCCCCGTCAGGCTCATGTCCGCGATCAGCTCGTCCCCCTGGACCCGGATGTAGACCTGCATCGAGGCGATCACCGACAAGAGCTGGTAGGCGCACTCGCCGCGCGCTCGCGCCGCTTCGGCGTCCCGCGTGGGCAGGGGCAGGTAGAGGTTGAGGTAGCCCTCCTCGGGCATCACCCGGTAGCAGACGTCATGGCCGAGGCTGCAAGGCATCGGTGAGGCCGTCCCCCGGAAGCTGGGCAGCTCGCGCGTGGGCGTAAAGGTGGACAGCTCCCCGTCGCTGCCCGCGGCCTGCGCTTGGACAATCCAGGCCACGCGGTTGTCCTCGACGCCCAGCCGCCGCGAGTGGTTTTGATCCAGCTTGATGACGAGGTTGTACTTAAAGCTGCCGATCTGTTGGTTGAAGATCTCTTGGATAAAGGGGGCCAGATCGGCGGGCTCGCCGACGGTGACGCGGTTGATGCGGAAGGCCTCGCCGTTGAGATCGAGCTTGCAGGTGCCCTCCTCGCAGCGGTTGAAGCGGCCCTCGCAGTCGGTGTCCGTGCGGCACTCCGGCGGCTCGGCGTCGGGCTCGTCTACGCCCGCGTCTACGCTGGGCTCAGGCTCGGGCTCGGGCTCCGTGGCGGGGGGCTCCTCGGGCTCAGGCTCAGGCTCGGGCGTGGGCTCCGCCGCAGGCTCGGGCGTGGGCTCGGGGGCCGTCTCCGCCTTGGGCGTCGTCG
>JAHJCH010000086.1 GCA_018813065.1 Myxococcota bacterium | reverse complement strand
CGGACTTCATCCGCTCAAGGCGGACAGGCCGGAGCAAAGAAATAAATCTGCGAAGCGGATTTTTTCTGCAGCGGAGCGCCTGCCCCAGCGCGCGATGAATCGCGCGCTGGGGTGATGGCCGAGAAAATGTCACAACTAAAGAGAGCGCGTCTTTAAAAAAAACCCGCGCTTGGACAAGCGCTTGGACGAGGCCCTCACGCGCCGTGGTGGTTTGTCACGATTGAGTGATCAATTTTCCCTTGAAATGTATTGGTCCAAAGAGGACTTTGATCCCACCTCGACGACAGGATCGAGGCGACCGCCGAGCAGGACTCGGGCTTTGATATGGAGTGTGTTATGTTGCTTACGGCGAACATCGAGCCAGGGATGTTGGCGAGCATCACCGATCCCAATGGGTTGACGGGCTATGGCTGGGCTGAAGAGAACGCCTCAGACATCACGCAATATCACTATTACCCCAGCGGCTGGAGTAACATCGACGCCGCCAGTGAGATGGTGACCTTTACATGGGCCTCGTCGCCCGGCTTTAAAGACAGCGATGACTTCCGCGATTGGGTTGAGGCCAACTGCAACACGACGGGGGCCTACTACGCCGTCTGCGTCACCAAGAACATCCCCTGGAGCAGCTTGAGCAGCAAGGCGGCGCCGCCCTCGGCCCTCTCCACGGACGCCCGCCCAGGGACGCGGGAGATCGATCCGCAGATGTTGGTCGCCAGCGAAGATCCCGATAAGCGCGACGGCTCCGCCTGGGCGGAGAGCTTTACAGGGTATGTCCGTGAGCACTTCTTCGCTCCCAGCGGTTGGCGCGGGGTCAACGCCTCCGCCGAGACGTCCATCTTGGAGGGCGTCGCCAACAAATCGACGTGGGCGTTCAGCGATTTCAAGGCTTATGTGGAGAACAAGTACAGCAGCGCGGCTTTGGCCAGTGGCTACTATATGTGGTCTGACGTCACCACGACGTCCTGGTGAGCTGGCGCGCGCAGACCCCGTCGATGTCCGGGCCATCGCTGATGGGATCGGCGGGGAAGGGCGCGCCCGTATCAGGGTTGTTCAGGCTCATCGCGGGCCTCAAGCGCACATAGCGCGCGCCCTCGCGGCGGATCTCTTCGCCCAGCGCGCCTTGTAAGTCCGCCAGATCAAAGCGGTCGCCCCCCGCCGCCTCGTCCATGGGATCGAGCGCGGCGCCCTCGACGTTCAAGGACACGGGGGTGCGCCCGGCGAAGCCCGCCCAGTCTCGCGGATCGGCGCTGTAGCGCGCCTCGTCCTCGGCCAAGTAGTCATAGGGGAAGGCTTGCCATCGCACGCCGTCGGTGGAGACCTCCACCACCATCAGATCCATAAAGATCCCCTCCGCGTACTCAAAGGGGTTTTCGAAGATCACCAAGTCATCGCCCGGCCCATCCTCGACGACGCGGCCCGACCAGCGCAGGACCAGCGCCGAGCGGCCCTCGCCGGGGTCCAGGCTGTAGACATCCGCGCCGCCGACCTGGACGCCGCCGCCGCGCACACCGTTGATCGCCCGCTGGGGATCGCCGAGGCCCTCGCCTGTGGCCCCCGGCGCCTCAACCACCACGTCGGCGCAGCGCGCGGTGTAGCTGATCCCCGTCGCCTCGGGCGCGCTCAGCGGCGGCGCGCCGGCGACGCGCAGATAGGCCGCCTCGACGCCCTCCTCGAAGAACGAGATGGCCTCAGCGCCCCACTCCGAGACGGCGAAGCGGCCCTCGTCGTCAAAGGCCATGTGCCAAGGGTTGCTGCCCGGCGCCAGCCGCCAACGCGCGGCGGCGCGGCCCGAGGCGAGATCGTAGGCCACCACGTTGTTGTCGCCGGACTGCACCACATAGGCGCGGCCTTGGCGGACATGGAGATCGTTGGGCACCTGCCCCAAGGGGGACAGCGCCGATCGGACCTGGATCTCATCGCAGCGCTGCGGCCCCAGCGCGGCCAGGGCGGTTAAGTCCACCGCGCGCAGCTCCCCCGTCATCGCCATCAGTGTATAGAGCGTCTCCCCCGCCACGACCGGCGACTGGGCGCCCTCTAAGTCCCGCGAGCGCCCCAGATCCACCACGCACGGCCAGCGCGCGCCGTCGGCCTCGATGATAAAGAGCCGATCGTGGTTGAACTCGACGACCAAGAAGAGATCACGCCACGCGGCCACCGCCGCTAAGGAGACGCCCTCATCGCCCAGCGAGATGGGATCATCGGGGCCGCGCAGCCACGCGAGGCGATCGGCGTCAAAGAGCAGGGCGTAGGGCTGCGTGGCCAGGGTGACGAGCCCACGCGCCTCGATAAAGGCCAGATCGATGGCCCCCGAGGGCGCGGCGGGATCGAGGAGGTCTAAGGTCAGCGGCGCGCTGTTGGGGCCAAGCTCATCCACGGCGAAGGCGGCGATCCCCCCAGGCCCCGTGCGCGGCGCGGCGGGCTCGGAGAAGTCCAGCGCGCCTGTCTGCACGACGTAGAGCCAGCCTCCCCGCCGTACGATCCGCTGCGGGTTGCGGTGGGGCGTGGGGATCTCCGCCAAGCGCGCGCCGCTTTGAGGATCGATCAGCGTCAAGCGGCCCGGCGCCCAGCCGCCTGCTTGGTAGCCGCTGTTGGCGACGACGAGCCCGGCTTGGGTGAAGATCAAGGCCTGGGGGCGGCTGAGGCTGGCGGGGGGCGCGGCGCCCTGCGGCGGCGCCACGCAGGCGATCAAGGCACCCCCCAGCGCGCAGCACATCAACCACTTCATCGACGCTCCTCTCTTCAATACAAACCCCAACGTCTTTACGAGGCGAGGGCGCCCCTCTAGGGTGCAGCGCACCTCGCGAGGGCGAGCCCGCTCGTCCCTCACCACGCCAAACGCGGAGCGCGCCCATGATCAACCTGCTGTCGCTGCTCCTCTTGATGGAGCCCAGCGTCGTGGTTATCGGCGAAAGGCCCTCGACGCGCAATGAAGACCTCAGCCCCTTTGTCACCGAGATCGAGGGCGACGCGGAGGCTGTCGGAGATCTGGGCGCCCTCTTGGAGGGGGCGATCGGGGCGCGCGTGCGCAGGGAGGGCGGCGTGGGTGGCCGTCAGACGCTCCAGCTGCGCGGCGGCGGCGCTCATCAGGTGGGGATCTTCCTCGATGACATCCCCCTTCAGCCCGCGCGGGGCGGGGCCTTTGACCTGGCGCGCCTGCCAGCGGCTTGGGTGGAGCGGGGGCGGCTCATCCGTGGGCCCAGCGCGGCGCGCTGGGGTGGCGGCGCCCAAGGTGGCGTCCTCCAGCTGGAGAGCCGCGAGAGCCCCGACCACCTCGCCCTCAAGCTGGGCTCCTTCGGCTTGACCCAGCTCGACGGCGGCGCGCGCTGGGGGCAGGCGGCGCTCATCGGCCACCTCAGCCACGCTCAAGGGGACTTCCCCTTTAAGGACACCAACGGCGCGCTGAGGCGCCGAGAGGGCAACGCTCATCTCAGCGGAGGGGGCTTGATGCGCGGGCAGCTTGGCGGCGCGCGGCTCTTGTTGAGCCTCAGCGGTTATCAGCGCGGTGAGCCTGGGCCAGAGCAGTTCCCTCGCTCGGCGCGCGCCGAGGGCGCCAGCGTTCAGCTGGGCCTCTCCGCCCGCCCCAAGCAAAGCCTGCGCGGCTACGCCTACGCTCAAGGGCAGATCAACCGCTATGTCGATCCGCAGCCCCCCGCCGTCGATCCACAGGGGCGCTTTCAGCTCCAAGAGGGCGGGCTGGGCGGCGGGCTGCGCTTCGAGGCGGGCGCGGGCTGGGCGCTGGAAGGCACGACCCGCCTTGAGCACGCCGCCGTTGACAGCGATACGCGCCCCGCCCGCGCTGACGCCCGCCTCGGCGGCGCCTTGGCCCTGGCGCAGCGGCGCTGGCTCTGGCCTTGGCTGGGGATCTCCGGGCGCCTCCGCGCCGACGCCTTGACGGGCCGTGATCCCCTCTTCATCCCACAGGTGGGCCTCGCCCTTCAGCCGCATCGGCGCTTCTCGGCGCGGGCCAACCTGGGCCGCGTCTTTCGCGATCCCAGCTTTGATGAGCTGTACTTTGAGGGCGTCGGCGTGCGCGGTAACCCCAGGCTGCGCGCGGAGGATGGCTGGGGGGCTGATCTGGGCCTGATCTATCAGCAGCGCGCCTTTGAGCTTGAGCTGGTGGGCTTTGCCCAGCGTTACAGCCGCCTGATCCTCTTCGTGCCCAAGAGCGCCTATCTGGTGGAGGCCACCGATGAGGACGGGGCGCGGATCGACGGCGTGGAGGGTCGGTTGAGGCTCGGGCGACGCCCCGCGCGGCTGGAGATCAGCTACGCGCGCCTCGATCACGCCTTTGATCACGCCCCACGCGCGCCGCTGCCACACCGCGCCACGCAGCAGCTCTACGCGCGCGGTGAGCTGCTCAGCGGGCCGGGCGTCCTCTATGGGATCTATGATTGGCGCGACGCCGTGACCTTGGATCGAGGCGGCGCGCGTCGCCTCCCCGCCTATGGCCTCGTCACCCTCGGCGCCTCGGGCTGGATCGCCCCGGCGTGGCGCGTCGGCTTGGAGATCCGCAACCTCCTCGACGCCCAAGCGATCGACCAACTCCAGGCCCCTCGCCCTGGCCGCGCTTTTTTTACATTTTTTTTATGGCGGCCCTAGATCATTTTGGAGGGGGGCGCGTTAGGCCGCGCGCTTGGAGCTGCTCAGCTCCCTTCACCAGCGAGGATCAACATGAAAAAAGCCCTCATCGCCCTCATCTTGATGGCCCCCGCGGCCCTCTACGCGCAGCGCTACAGCGCCGCCAGCGGTGGCTACTCCGTTGAGCTGATCGACGAGTACGCCAACCCCCTCACCACCTACGCTCACCAAGGCAGCACCTACGTCCTGGGCACCTATAACCAGCGCTACAAGGTTCGGGTACGCAACCACACCGGCGCCCGCGTCGAGGCCGTCATCACCGTCGATGGCCGCGACGTGATCACCGGCGATCCGGGCAACCACAGCACCCAGCGCGGCTACGTCATCAACCCTTATGACAGCGTCGTCATTGATGGCTTTCGCAAGAACATGAACCAGGTCGCGGCCTTCCGCTTCACCACCCCAGGCGACAGCTACGCCGGGCGCCGAGGCTCCGCCTGGAACGCGGGCGTCATCGGCGTCGCCCTCTTCCCCGAGCGCCCCCAGCCTCAGCCCGTCGTCATCGCCGAGCCTCGGCGTCGCCACGATCCTTATATCAACCACGTCGATGATTGGGCCGAGGGTGAGTCCAAGGCCGGTGAGGCCGCTGAGGCGGCGCCCGCCGCGCCCTCCGCCATGGGCGGCGCCGTCGCTGACGCGGCCCCCATGAAGATGAAGCGCGGTGGCCGTGGCCGCAGCGCCTCCGCCGCCCCCCGTAATAACCTGGGCACCCGCTACGGCGAGACACATCACAGCCAGGCCGTCGAGGTCCCCTTCGAGCGCGCTTATCACACCCCCGGTTATATCTTGGCCGTTTATTATGACAACGCCGCAGGGCTCCACGCGCGCGGGATCAACGTCTATGGTTATCCGCCGTCGCCGCCGCCGCCCTTCCCTCACCGTCAATTCGCGCCCCCGCCCCGCTGAGCCCCCCTCACCTCCTGTTTTTCTCCTCACCTCAAAGTGCTACCCTCCTCGGGCCAAACGCAGAGGAGGTTGAATGCGATCAATGTCCAGCGCGGCGCTCCTGATCTGGGGTGCCCTCGCCTTACCCACCCTGGCCTTCGCCGCCTCGCCGCCCTCGGCGAGCCAGCGCCAGCCCGTGCGCGGGGCGCTGCTGCTCGTCGAGCAGCCGTTCTTCGACGCAGGGCGGGTCCAGCAAGGCGATCGGGTCAAGCACACCTTCGTGGTGAAGAACGCCGGTCAAGGGATCTTGACCATCAAGCGCGCTAAAGGCTCTTGAGGCTGCACCGCCGCCATCGTCTCAGAGGCGGCGCTTCCCCCAGGGGGGGAAGGGAAGATCGACGTCACCGTGAACACCGCTGGTCGGAACGGGAAGATGACGAAGTCGGTCCTCCTAGAGACGGATGATCCGCAGACCCCCAACGCGCACCTGACGGTCGCCGCTGAGGTCCTCGTGGACATCGCCTTAGAGCAGAGTTATCTGCGCTTAGACCCCAGCCAGAAGGGCGATGAGGTGACCGCCAAGGTCAAGATCCTCGTCGCCCCCGAGGTCAAGGTGCGCTTTACAGGCGTCACCAGCAACACGCCCGGCGTCACCGGCGAGGTGATCATGGAGTCTGAGGCCCCTGTGCTCCTCATCCGCAGCGAGCCCGAGCGGGTCGGGCGGATGCGGGCGCTCTTGCAGATCGGCACGGATCACCCCAAGCTGCCCAAGCTGATGTTGACCGTCAGCGGCGAGGTGCGCGGCCCTCTCAGCGCCCAGCCCGCGCGCATCACCTTGTATGAAGGCGACGGATCGACGCGCTTGACGATCACAGGCAAGGACCCCTTTAAGATCCTCAGCGTCGAGAGCCCCGATGGGCACATCGTCGCCGAGCTGGCCCCCGTCGCCGCGCCGCAGCGCGTCTATGAGATCAACCTCAAGGTCGATGCGGCCACCCAGGCGGCCAAGCGGCTCTTGCACTCTCGGGTGATCATCAAGACCGACGTCGCCGATCAACCCGAGCTGATGATCCCCTTTATCTATCGGCTCCAGCAGCGCGGCCGCGCCAACCTCTCGCCGCTGCGTAAGCAGCTGGGCGGCCATCCCTAGCCCCCAATCCCCAGCGCCCACCTTTTTTACACACAGAGCCTAGACGCGCCCCGCTCGATCTGCGACTGGGGCCATAAAGGAGATGGAGAGATCCTCATGAGTCAGATCCAAGCTCGCCTGCTCAAGGGCTTTCGCGATGAGCTGCCCGAGACGATGCTGCCCAAGCAGCGGATGCTCAACGCCGTCGCCGAGACCTTCGAGTCCTTCGGCTTCGCCCCCCTCAGCACCCCCGCCCTGGAGTACGGCGAGATCCTCACCGGGAAGTACGGCGAGGAGGGCGATAAGCTCCTCTATCAGTTCGAGGACAACGGGGGGCGCCGCGTCGCCCTGCGCTATGACCTGACGGTGCCTTTGGCGCGCGTGATGGGCATGAACAAGAGCCTGCCGCTGCCCTTTAAGCGCTATCAGATCGCCCCGGTGTGGCGCGCGGAGAAGCCGGGGCGGGGGCGCTTTCGCGAGTTCATGCAGTGTGACGTGGACATCATCGGCTCCCCTGACTTGATGGCCGACGCCGAGTGCTTGGGCGTCGGCGCGGCGGTGCTGGCGCGCTTGGGCGTGGGCCGCTTTGTCATCCGCGTCAATAACCGCAAGCTGCTCACCGCGCTGATGCGCAAGATCGGCGTCACCCAGGACGCTCAGGCCCTCGCCGCCCTGCGCAGCGTCGATAAGCTGCCCAAGATCGGCGAGGCCAAGGTCCGCGCGCTCCTGCGCGACACCGATGGCCTGCCTGACTCGGCCATCGATGGCCTCTTTGAGTTCCTCCGCCTCAAGCCCGAGGGGCTCAGCGCCTTCTTCGCCGATGATCCGGTGGGCCTCAAGGGCGCCGAGGAGCTCAACACCCTGCTGAGCTTGGCCGAGGCCCAAGGTATCCGCGAGCGCGTCGCCGTGGATCTCTCCATCGCCCGCGGCCTGGATTACTACACCGGCACCATCTATGAGACGTTCCTCCTCGATCTCGAGGACATGGGCTCGGTGATGTCCGGGGGTCGCTATGATCGCCTCTTGGGGATGTTCGGCGGCGATGAGGTGCCCGCCGTGGGCATCAGCCTGGGCGTCGATCGCCTCTTCGCCGCCCTGACCGAGCTGGGCCTCATCCAGACCCAAGCCAGCCCCTCTCAGGTGCTCATCGCCACCACCGACGCCGATCTCAACGCCCAGGCCTACGCCCTCGCCGCCACCCTGCGCGCCGGCGGCGTGCCCACCGAGGTCTTCTTGGGCGCCCCTCGCATGAAGAAGCAGATCAAGTACGCCGATCGCCGAGGGATCCCCCTGGCGCTGATCGTCGGCCCCGATGAGCTGGCCGAGGGGGAGGTCCTCTTAAAGATCCTCAAGACCGGCGAGCAGCGGCGGATCAAGCTGGAGGCGCTGGTGGCGGAGATCAACGCGGCGACGCAGCCAGGCGCCTAAGCCCAGGCCGATGAGCAGCGCCAACAACGCCCAAGGGCTCGACGGCGTCAAGGCGGTCCGCCACCACAAGAGCGCCGCGAGTACGCCCAAGCCCAGCAGCAGCGCCATGAGCGCGCGTCGCCGAGGCCGCAGGTAGCCCAGCGGCGTCATCAACGCGGCCACCCATGGTAAATCCAATGGCAGCCGATGAAAGACCGGGTGGAGGATCAGCATCCAGCTGTGCTCCAGCCGCGCGCCGAGCCCTGCGTAGCGTCGCCCGTTGAGGATCACCTCGCCCCGGCTCGGCGTCGCCTCGATCCGCAGCGTCGAGGCGCCCTCCGGCAGCACGCCAGGGAGGCGCAGGGGGCGGCGGTGGAGGTAGAGCGGCGCGGCGCGGGTCCAAAAACGCACGATCAGATCACGCTCATAAGCGCCAATCAGCACCACCTCGCGCCCCCAGGCGTCATAGACGCTGAAGATCGAGGCTAAGCCCGCCTTGGGGGGCCGCCCCTCGGCCTCCACGCGCAAGGGCGCCCCCCGCGCCAACGCCGCCCGCGTGGCGCTGGCCTTGAGGCGCGCTTTGTGGTTGAGGGGCTCGCCCGCCAAGGTCACCCGCCGCGTCTGGCCCTCAAAGGGCACGAGGTGAGGCCGCGTCAGTCGCCAGTAGGCGGTGTAGGGGGCGCCGCGCGGCGAGGCGGGCTCCATCAGATAGGGGCTGGCGATCATCAACGCGGCGAGGCCGAGGCTGTAGAGCACCAGCAGCACCCTCGTCATGCGCAGATCAGGCGCCAGCAGGCGCGCCCGCGCGGCGAAGAGCGCCCCGCCGAGGCCGCCGCCGAGCGTGTTCATGATCAGATCCGAGAGGCTGGGGTAGCGGCCAGGCAAGAAGAGCTGGAGCGCCTCGACGCAGAGGCTCAAGGTGAACGCCCAGCCGAGGACGCCGATGGCCCGGCGGCCGCTGAAGCGCAGCGCCGCGCCGAAGGGGATAAAGAGGGCGATGTTGACGAGCACGTCGGCGAGGCCAAAGTGGGCTATCGTGACGCGGTTGATCGCCCCCGTCGGCGCGCCCTTGGGCGTGAGGGTCAAGAGCAGGATCAGGAGGCCTGTCAGGCGCAGCGCGTGGCGTGGGCTCATGGCCTGTCTATATCACGCCTCGACCACAGCGCAGCCTGGCTTGGAAATTGTACGCGGCGCGCCCCCGCCTTCACCTAGACTCGGAGAGCCCCTGATGATCAGCGCGCGAGGCGTCCTCTGCTTCTCAGCCCTGTTGCTCCTCGGCACGCCGCCCGCGCATGCCTTGGAGGCCAACCTCGGCGTCGAGGGCTTCCTCCTCGAAGGGAAGACCGCCGGTGGGATCAACCTCTTGCTCCTCTTTAATGAGCACGTCGGCCTGGATATGGAGGCCGCGCTCTTGATGACCGATGAGGGCACCCCCCGCGAGGGCTTGGCCTCTGATGAGGTGTTCTTGGGTTTCCTCCTCGGGCTCCACGTGCAGCTTCAGCGGCCCATCAACCCGCTCTTACGCCTCGGCGTGGGCACAGGCGTCGATTTCTGGCCGCTGCCCGGCGTCGCCTGGGGGGAGTTCAAGGTGGGGATGCCCCTCTACGCCGAGGCGCGCCTCCACCTCTTCGGCGGGCTGGGCGCCTTCCTGCGCTCACGCTATTACCTGCTCCATAGCCAAGGGCTCGCCCCAGGCGAGGACTACAGCGGTCAGGTGGCCTTCCCCGTCCTCAACAGCGTCGGCCTCGTGGGGGTGTTTTAATGAAGCGCGCGCTCTCCTTAGCGGCCCTGCTGGTGGGCTGTATGCCCATGACCCTCTCTCATAAGGGCAACATCGACTTTAAGCGCTATCGGGCGGTCTACGTTCAGCCCATCGCCCTGACCGGCGATGGGGTCTTCCCCGGTAATGATGGCGCATCGCAGGCCTATCTCATCGACGCGTTGCAGAGGGACTCTGGCTTTAGCGAGGTCGTGGGTAATCCAAACGCCCTGGTCGATGTGGTGCTCGCGGTCAGCATCGATGTGGATCGAAGCATCGACTACTCAGATGACAATGACGATGATGACTATAACTATGGCAGTGAATATGAGTATGAAGCTCAACTGCGCTTTGTCCTGAGGACGACGAATGGTGTGGTCTTGGCTGAAGGGAGTGAGTCAGAGTCAAGCAGAGACTATAAAGAAGCAATGGAGGATGTGATGGATGATGTGGCGCTCTATTTCTTAAGGCCTTATCGCATCTAATTTATTTAAACCTGCGCGCTTCCTCGCGTTTAAATGGGGACCATGAGGGCGTCACCAGGGTCGGGTGGGCTTCATCGGGCAGCAAAAACCAGACATCATTTAACACGCGGTCGTGGCTGCCTTTGAGCACATGCAGATCCTCGGCGGGCATAAAGCCCTGGCCGATGAGCGCGGCGCGTCGCCCCTGCGCGTCCTGGGCGATGTCGAGCAGGATCACCGCGTGGCCCGGCCCGCCCGGCTGCACGAAGAAGTCGCCCGCCTCGTAAGGCCGCGCGCCCACTGGGCGGCTGTCCCGCCACAGCGACTGTGTCCCGGCGTAGATAAAGAGGTGGTCAAGCCAGCCACGATAGGCCTTGTGGGTGTTGGCCCGCGCTCGACCACGCGCGCGGACAACGCGGATGCCCTGTGGCTTAAACCGCTCGCCGCTTCGCCAAGCCTTCCAGGTGGAGAGATCGCCGCTGGTGAAGTGATAGCCCGCCGCCTCCGCGCGGCCTCGGCTCCACAGGTGCTCGGCGTGGAGTCGAATCACCGTGTCGGCGCACTGCTGACGATCCCGGACGCCGATGTCTAAGTAGATGATCGCCGCGCTGGGGCGATCCAGGCGCGCGCCGTCATAGGCGTAGACCTCCGCGCGATCTGTCCGCGTGGGCAGGCCGCGCAGCCACGCGGCGTAGCTGTCAGGCTCTACGGCCACGCGCTGAAAGCCCTCAGGGGTCGCCAACGTCGCCTCCAAGGGGCGCGTCTCCACGTCCGTTGACATCTCCGCCAGCCAAGGATAGTTCAGCAGCCCGATGAGCAGGGCGAGGTTGAGCATCGTGGAGCCTCCGTGTGATCGGCGCCCCCTCACGGCGCGCGAGGGGCGCTCTTCAATCTTTACGCGCGCCCCGCCTCGATTTGCGATCCCCAAGGCGCTGAGGAGGGCGACATGATGTTGATCTCCATCATCATCCCCACGCTCAACGAGGAGAAGGCCCTGCCAGCGACGCTGGCGGCGCTGGCGCACGCGACGCCGCCCTTTGAGGTGATCGTCGCCGATGGCGGCAGCGAGGATCAGACGCTGGCCGTCGCGGAGGCGTGGGGCGCGCGCCATCTCCAGGCGCCGCGCGGGCGCGCCGCGCAGATGAACGCAGGCGCCGCCGTGGCCCAAGGCTCGACGCTGCTCTTCTTGCACGCCGACGCGCGCCTTGAGCCCTCGGCCCTGACGGCGCTGCGCCGCTGCCTGGCCGCCCCCGAGGTCGAGGCGGGCGCCTTCCTCCTGCGCACGGTCTATGATCCCACCGCGACGCCCCGCCCTTGGCTGCGCCCACTCCTGCCCTTGGCCGATCGTCGGGCGCGCCGCACCCGCCACCCCTATGGGGATCAGGGCTTGTTCGTGCGCGCGTCGGTCTTCTATGCCCTCGGCGGCTTCCCCGAGATCCCGCTGATGGAGGATCTGGCCTTGAGTCAGCGCCTCGCCCGCCGCGCCCCGATCGCCCGCTGCGGCCCGCCCATCGCCGCCTCCGCGCGGCGCTTTCAGGCCAACCCGCTGCGCGCCGCCACGCTGATGTTGATCCTGCCGCGCCTCTTCCGCCTCGGGGTGCCCCCCGCCTGGCTGGCGCGCCTCTATCATCACGCCCGCTGAGCCGTGCTATCCTGCCCTCCCACACATCAGGAGCCGCGCGATGAGCAACGCCAGCGTTATCGGGGCCTATCACACCGCCTTTGGTGCCTTCACCCGCCCGGATCGGGAGACGGGGGCGCTGATCGAGTCCAAGGGCTACTATGACCTGCTCTGGGAGGCCGCCCGAGGGGCCATCGAGGACGCGGGGCTTGAGCCCAAGGACATCGACGGGATCTGGCTGGGCACCGCCTTCCCCGAGGGCTTCGTCGATCAAGCTCACCCCGCGCCGCTGGCCTTGGAGATCGATCCCGCCTTGCGCTTTGTGCCCACCCAGCGGCTAGAGGGGGCCTGCGCCTCCTCCTCCGTGGCCCTCTATAACGCCATCTACGCCGTCGAGTCCGGGCGCTTTAAGCGCGCCTTGGTCTTGGGGGTCGAGAAGATGACCTCCGTGTCCACCCAGGTCATGACCGCGCTGCTGGCGCGGGCCTCGTATTGGCCGGAGGAGGGCGCGGTGGGCCTCACGGCGCCCGGGATGTTCGCCGCCTACGCCCAAGCCTATCAAGCCCACTATCAGATCAGCGACGCCGCGCTGCGCCGCGCCTTCGCCCATGTCTCGGCGCTGGGCTATCGCAACGGCGCCAAGAACCCCCTGGCGCACTTTGGGCCGGGCGGGCTGGCCGAGCGCAAGGGGCTGTTGACGGCGGAGGCGATCTTGGCCCTGCCCGATGAGGGGCCAGGCGCCAATGCCGTCGTCGCCGCGCCGCTGCGCCTGCATGACTGCTCCCTCGTCAGCGACGGCGCGGCGGCGGTGGTCATCGCCCCACGCGGGGCGGTGGCGGGGCGTGAGGTGCACATCGCGGGGATCGGTCAGACCACGGAGGTGATGCGCATGGGCCAGCGCGCCCAGCTCTATCGCCACGACGCGGGGATCGAGGCGGCGCGGCGCGCTTACACAGAGGCGGGGATCACGGCGGCGGCGGTGGAGGCGGCGGAGGTCCATGACTGCTTTAGTATCAATCAAATCCTCTGCACAGAGGCGCTGGGGTTGTCCGCCCATGGCCGGGCCGGCTTTGACTACACCGAGGGGCGCTTCACCCACGAGGATCACTGCGCTGTCAACCTCTCCGGCGGCCTCAAGGCCAAAGGTCACCCCGTCGGCGCCACCGGCGTCTCCATGCACGCCATGCTCTTTAAGCAGATGATGGGCGAGGGGATCGGGCAGACCAAGGCGCAACCACCCGCGGTGACGGCGACCTTGAATGTCGGCGGCTCAGGGGTCACACACTGCGCGACGGTGCTGCGCCGCGAAGCCTAGATCACCTCGGCAGGCTTGGGCGGCGCCAGCCCACGATCAGCTTGTCCCCAGGGCGCAAGAGCTTGCGCTTCTTGATGCGATTCCACTGGGTGATGTCTTTGATGCGCGCCTTGTGACGTCGCGCGATCTTAGAGAGGTTATCACCACGCCTGATTTTGTAATAAACAGGGAGCGGCTTGATCGCTTTATTGCCATGTTTTTTGATGTACGCCTTAAGGTTGCTCACCGCAATGGGCGTATGAAAGCGCACATGGACGTGTGTATTGTGGCCTTTGAGGTGTCTGATGATGCCCGCGTGTGATTTCTTGCCCCTTGGGTATGAGAACCAACGAGACAAATCTTCTTCGGATACTTTGTCGATATTCTTCGCATAGTTATAGAGCGCTTTTTGTAAATCATAGGTGATAAACATGTACTCGATATCGACCTTGGGGTCTTGTAGCAGCGCTTTGAGGAAAATCCATGTGCGCGCGGGGTCCAAGCGCCGCGCGGAGATCCGCTCCAGGCGCTCAGGGGCGGCGCCCTTCAAAAAATAACCGATGTCCGCGTCCCGCCCTGATTGGTGGGACTTATGCGGGGGGAATGGCCCACCGTCCGGCTTGGAGAGATCGCCGACGACCAGCCTGGGGCTGCTGGGGAAGCGGGCGAAGACCGCCGCGGCGCCGCGCTTGATGGCGCCGACCATCTCAGGGGCGCCGTAGGCGTTGCGGCGGCGTGAGATGATGTGATCGGTGTCCGTGAGCTTGACGCCGTTGACCAGCCAGCCTCGGTTGGGCTGGCCGATGGAGACGCAGAGCCGCTCCGCCTCGCTGCGCGCGCTGACCGGCGGGGCGGCCTTGGCGGGGGTCACGCTGGGGGCGTCGTCCTCGACCTCATCGCTGATCTCATCGCTGCTCTCATCGCTGCTCTCATCGCTGGCGCTGCGTCGTTCAGCCTCGATCGCCGCGCGCACACGGGCGTCTCGGGGATCGAGCTGATCTTGCCATAGCGGGCTGGCCCAGGCCTCCGCGCGGCCCTCGAAGGCCAACAGCTCCAGGGTCATCGTTGAGGTGGGCGGCGTGAAGAAGATCAAGAGCAGCGTCAGCGGTGTCATCCGGGCGTTCCCTCCAAGGCGGCGCGGGCTGGCGGAGTATGCCCAGCGCCGCGCCGTGGCTCAATTGGATTCCACGGCGCGCGGCGCGCGCTCCAGCAGCCGCAGCGGCACGTAGAACTTGCGATCAGCGCTGACCCGCACCGTCGCCCGACGGGTGATGCGCTCAACCCGCCCCGTCAGCCGCTCGTCGTGGAGCCAAAAGCAGACCCGATCGCCCACGGCGATGGCGTGGCAGACCCGCGCCCGCTCCGCCTGCGTCACCAGCTGATGAAAGTGATCCGAGTGGCCAAAGAGATCGTGGGCGAGGCGCTGAAAAGGCGCCTCGCGGCAGCTCGACGCGCCCCAGCGGATGAACTCTAAGAGGTGTACCAGCTCATGCTCAAAGACCCGCATCAGCGCGTCGAGGCGATCGCCGCAGATGAGGCCGTTGACCTTGATGGTGCGCTCTACATCGCGGAAGCTTTGAAAGAGCAGGGTGCTGGAGAGCACGATCTCGTAGCTGACCTCATCGCCGATGCGGCGCAGGATGGTCTTGCCGCCGTTGCGGGTCATGCGCTTGGAGAGCCGCAAGGTCAGCGGCCCCCGCAGCGCGCCGCGCAGCCCCCCTTGAAAGAAAAGCTCATCGTAGAGCCCAAAGAGCAGCGCCAGATCTTCATCGGCGATGGCCTCAAATTGGGCGGCGGTGATGTGCTTGGATCGGGCGAGGACGCGCAGGCGGATCTGACCGGTCCGCTCCTCAACCTCTCGGGGGCTGAGCTGAGCGCGCAGCGCCTTGGGCGGGGAGGCTGGGCTCAGCTCAACCCTGCGCGCGGGGCGGCAACAAGGGCACGATCTCGACCTGCACCAGGCCATCGAAGGGGGCCAGGATGCGATCCAAGGTGGCGCGATCAGGCACGGTGAGCACCGAATAGGAGCCCAGCCGATCTTCTCGAATAAAATCCCCCTCTAAGGTCACGTCTGCGGGGATGTCATTGTAAAACACCCCCATCGCCGCGTAGAGCCGCTGGTTTTGCTCTTGTGTGAGGTTGGGGACCTGGTTACTGACGACCATATAACGCATAAAAACTCTCCGAATCTTCGCCAAGCGTGGTGTCCGCTGACCCACGCCGATTGGCCCTGCGAGGGTTGATAAACCCACTGTGTCTGTCAAGCAAAAGGGCGCATTGCTTGGTCATGTGAGGAAGTTTATTCCCGCTCGCGCGGCGGTTTGATATGTTCCCGCTGTTCTCTAGGAGGGTCCCTTGGCGGTGCAGCGAGAAGACCTCATCGACGCGCTTGAGGTGGGCATCCTCGTCCACATTGACGGACGCGTGGTTGAGATAAACCGCTGGCTGAGTCAGCGGCTTGGCCGTCACCCCAGCCAGCTCATCGGCGCCGATGCCATGATCCTGCGGCGAGATCCACAGCTGATCGCCCTGGCGCAGCTGCTTGAGGATGATCTTGAGACGCTGACGTTGAACCTGGATGAGGGGCACCTGGAGGCCAAAGCGCGGCGCGGCGTCTGGCGCGAGGCGGAGGCCTGGATCGTGACGCTGATCGACGTCAGCGCCTCGGCGCGGGCGGCGCGGGCCTTGGTTCAAGAGCAGCGACGCAGCGCGCGCCTCATCGAGACGGCGACGGACGCCATCATCACGGTGGACGCGGCGCAGCGCATCACGCTCTTTAATCAGCAAGCCGCCCATGTCTTTGGCTGGTCGCCTGAGCAGATTATGGGTCGCCACCTCGGGATCTTGTTGCCGCCAGAGCACCAGCATGATCACGCGCGGCTGGTGGAGGCCTATCACCGCGAGGCGATCCCCTTTCGGCGGATGAGCCGCGCCCGCGCGGTCTGGGGGCGTCGCCGTGATGGTGGCCTCTTCCCCGCCGAGGTCTCCATCTCCCTCTCGGACGATCGCATGATGGCGGTCATCCGCGATCGCACCGGCGATCTGCGCGCCTCGCGGCTGCGGCGCGCCATCGAGGAGGCCACCTCGGGCTTTAAGGGCGACGCCTTCTTTGAGCGGCTGCTGTCCTCCTTCGTCACCTCCTTTGGCACGGGGCGGGTCTTCCTCTCGGCGCGCGGGGACGCCACGCGTCGCCTCTGGCGCTCTTGGGCGCCGCCCACCGAGGCGCCGCTGGCGCTGCGCGGCTCGTTCTTGGCGCGGGCGGAGTCGGAGCGGCTCGTCAGCGCGGCGGGGCGGCTCAGCGCCCAGTTTCCTCAAGACGCGTGGCTCTTTGAGGGGCTCCCCGCCGCCAGCGCGCTGGCCGTCTCGGCGGAGGTGGAGGGGCTCCAGGTGGTCGCGGGCCTCTTCGACGCTCAGCCCCTCACCGAAGAGATCCACCTGGAGCTGGTCCTGCGCTTTATGGCCTGGCGGGCGGCCCATGAGCTGCGCGAGGAGATCAGCCGCGCCGCCCTCGCCCGCCGTGAGGCGCGGCTGCGCGCTCACCTGACGCTCAACCCCGCGCCGCTGCTGTGGTGGCGGAGGGGCTCGGAGGGCTTTCGGCTGACCGATCTCAACGACGCCGCGCGCGCCCACCTCAGCGGGGTGGAGCCCCGGCGGGGCGCTTCACCCGCCCAGCTCCTGGCCGATCCCACGCTCGACGCGCTCTTGGATGAGGCCCTTGAGCGCGGCGTGGCTTGGCGCGAGGCCTCAGGGCAGCGCGCGGCGCGTGGGGCGGGGGCGGAGGTCCTCTTGGCGCTGCCCTATGGCGACACCCCGCCCCCCCCACCCCAGCCCCCCGTGGAGCTGTCGAGCCCCATGGCGACGAGCATCTGGGGCTGGTCGGATGGGGCGCTGCGGCTCGTGGCCTTCAACGCCGCTGCTGCCCGTGGTTTTCACCAAGCGCGGCTGCTGGGCGAGCCCATGGAGGCCTTGCTCGCGGACGCCCCGAGGCACAGAGAGGCGCTGCGGCGCGCGCGCCGAGGGCAGATCACGCAGTCGCTGGAGGATGGCCCGCAGGGCTTGAGCTTATTGCTGGCTTATCCTCAAGCGGGCGCGCTCGCGGATAAGCGCGTCGTGCTCCAGACCACCCCCCTCGGCGTCGATCAGCCGCCGCGCGCGCTGAGGCCTCAGCCCAGCTTTGCCCATCAGCAGGGCGTAGGCGCGTCCGCATGGGGCGCCTCGTACCCGTGCGCGGCCTTTGAGGCCAACGCGGAGGGGGCGTGGATCTGGGCCTCATCCAGCCTCTGCGCGCGGCTCAAGCTCAGCGAGCCCGAGGCCCTCGGGTTTGGCTGGCAGGCCGCCCTGGCGCCGACGACCTATGCCTGGCTGGCGCTGGCTTGGGCGCAGGCGATCTCCGAGGGCGCCCGCTTCCGCGATGAGCTTCAGCTCAACTCTGGGCGGTGGATCCTGTTGGAGGCCGACCCGCGCTGGGCGGGCGGGCGGCTCCTCGGCTACGGCGGGCATGTCATCGACGTCACCGAGTGGCACCAGACCCGCGCCGCCTTGCTGGAGGTGCAGACCAGCCTCAATGAGGCCCAACGCCTCGCTCGCCTGGGCAACTGGGACTGGGATATCCGCTTGGGCACGCTGTGGTGGTCTGATGAGGTCTATCGGATCTTCGCCCTGTCTTCAGAGGGCTTCGCCGCCTCCTATGAGGCCTTCCTCACCCACATCGCCGATTATGATCGCCCACGCGTAGAGGCCGCCGTGGCCGCCGCGTTGGAGGGCAAGCCTTATCAGATCGAGCATGACATCGTGCAGCCCAGCGGGCTGGTGCGGCGCGTGCGTGAGATCGGCGAGGTGCAGCGCGATGAGGCGGGGCGGCCGACGCGGATGCTGGGCACAGTGCAGGACATCACCGAGCAGCACGCCCTTGAGCTGGAGCTGCGCCAGCGCCATAAGATGGAGGCCCTGGGGCGCTTGGCGGCGGGCGTCGCCCATGACTTCAATAACCTCCTGACGGTGATCTCGGGGGGGCTGGAGTCCATGGCGCTGATGGAGAGCGACAGTCAGGCGCTGCGAGAAGATCTCGACGACGCCATGGAGGCGACGCTGCGCGCCTCCAAGATGACCCGCAAGCTGCTGAGCTTCTCCCACCAGTCCACCTTGAGCCTCAAGCCCACCTGCCTCAACACCCTGATCACCCACAACCGCCGGGTGATGGCCCGCAGCCTCCAAGGCGTTGACTTGATCTTTGATCTCCATGAGGGGCTGGAGGAGGCGCTCGCCGATGAGAGTGAGCTGGAGCGCGTCCTCCTCAACCTGGTGATCAACGCCCGTGACGCCATGGCGGGGCGGGGGCGAATCTGGATACGCACGCGGCGCCTCAGCGCGGGGGCGCGGCGCTGCCGCTTGGAGGTCAGCGACGACGGCCCCGGCATCCCCCCCGCCGTCTTGCCCAAGATCTTTGAGCCCTTCTTCACCACCAAGGGTGAGGGGGAGGGCACGGGCTTGGGGCTGGCCACGGTACACCGCATCGTGCAGCAGAGCGGGGGGCTGATCGCCGTCGAGAGCGTCGAGGGCGAGGGCACCACCTTTCGCATCGATCTGCGCCTCGCCGCTGACGGCCCCTTAGAGGAGTGAGCCCACCATGTTGATGATCCTCCTGGCGCTGCTGGCGGGCTTTCAGCCCGAGGCGACGCGCCGCGCCCTGCCCCAGCCCGAGGGGCGCGGCGCCGCCCTGAGCCAGCTCTTGGCCCTCTCGCCCGCGGAGCTGACGCGCGCTTGTCAAGATCCACAGCTGCCGCCGCTGCTGGGCCTCATCGCCCAGGACAGCGCGGCCAGCCACGCCCACCGCGTCCAAGCGATCCGCGCCTTGGCCTTGCTCGGCGGGGCGGATGAGATCGCCCTCTCTGCCCTTGAGGGGCTGCTGCGCGCCGAAGATGGCCCCGAGGCGGTGGCCTTGGCGCGCCACGCCGCCTTGACGCTGCGCCAGCTCAAGGCCACCGCGCGCCTCACGCTGGCCCTCGACGCCGCTGATCCAGAGGTCCGCGCGCACGCGGCGGCGGCG
>JAHJCH010000085.1 GCA_018813065.1 Myxococcota bacterium | reverse complement strand
GAAGCGGTGGCCGCCCTGGGACAGCCGGGCGGCGCGCAGCGCCTGCGTGGCCTCCAACGGGCGGCGGGCGAAGGCCACGGTGGTGTGGCAGCGCGCGCAGTCGCGGGGATCGCTGGGGGCGTGGGCGCGGGCGAAGTCCGCCTGGTGACAAAGGAAACAGTCGCGCGGCGTGCCCGTGTAGCGCGATCTGGGGTGGCACTCAAAGCAGTCGATCTTGCGATGCGCCCCCGTCAGCGGCCAGAAGCGGTCGTGGAGGATCTGCGCGGGGCGCCAGCCGTAGGGCGTGTGGCAGACCTCACACTGGGCGAAGGCGGGCGCCGTGTGCGGCGGGTGCTCGGCGCGCGCCACGTCCTTGAGGTGACAGGCGCGGCAGTCGGCGGGCACGGGCTGATAGCCGCTGTCATCGCGCTGCGGGTGACAGCGAGAGCAGGGCGTCAGGGCGTGGGCGCCGATCAGCGGCAGCCGCGTGCGTTGGTGGGCCTGCTGCCCCGCCTCCATGCGCCAGCTGCGCGGCGTGTGGCAGCGCTCGCACTGATCCCCATGACGGCCTCGATGAGCGTCCTCATGGCATGAGCCACAGGCCCGCTCCACCCGCGCCCCTTGATGGCAGGCGGCGCAGCTCAGGGCGCGGTGGGCGCCCCAGAGCGGGAAGCCCGTCTCCTCATGGGCGAACTCATCGGGGGTCTTGAGATCGTGCCAGCCGCTGGGCTGGTGACAGCGCCCACAGTCCCGATAAGGGCCGTTGGGGCTCAAGAGCGCCAGGGTGGTCATCAGGATCAACACCGCGCTCACCTCTGATGTACGTTTTCATGACAGCGCCCACAGTCGCGAAAGCCCAGCCGCCAGCGGACGGCGAGCCGCCCGTCGCTGAGCCGCACCTCTTTATGGCACGCCTCGCACTTGGCCTTGGCGTGGGCGCCCTCAAGGGGCCAGTGTGGGTGCCCCCAGTCGGGCGCCATCGCCCAATCCTTGCGCTCGACTTGATGGCAGGCGTCGCAGGGCCGCTTGGGCGGCGTGGCGATAAACTGCCCCAGGTGCGGCGCGCCGTGGCAGCCCTCGCAGCGCGCGGGGGTGTCGGCGTAGCGGCCATCCGGGTGACAGTGGGCGCACTCGGCCTCGGCGTGGGCGCCGCGCTCCACCCAGTCGGGGTGCTGCACAAGCGCGCGGGGCACCGCCCAGCCCTCTAGATCATGGCAGTCATCGCAGCGGCGCGCCTCAAACTGCCCGGCGTGGGCGTCCTCATGGCAGTCGGCGCAGGCCGCGCCCCAGCGGAAGTCCAGGGCCGAGCCGGTCTGGTGGCAGGCCGCGCAGCCCACCGCGCGGTGGGCGCCGTCGAGGATCCACTGAGGGTGGTCGCTGAGGGGGAAGGTCGAGGGGCGAAAGCCGTGCGGCTGATGGCAGCCCTCGCAGGGCCGCTCAAAGCCGACGCCGTGGGGGTCCTGATGACAGTCGGCGCAGGTGTCATGGGCGATGGGCTGGAGGCGCACGGCCCCGCCCTTCGCCTTGGGGTGGCACGCCTCGCAGTCGCGCTTGATGTGCTCGCCCACCAGCGGGAAGCGGGTCATGTCGTGGTGAAAGCGGCCCTTGATCGTGGGCCGCCAGCCCTCATCCGTGTGGCAGCGCTGGCAGTCGCGGCGGAAGCCCGCGCTGTGGGGGCTGGGGTGGCAGCCCTCGCAGCCCTGATCGCGCGGCAAAGCCCCGCCATGACAGCGCATACAGTCGGGCAGATCGTGCTTGTTGCGCAGGGGCAGCGGCTTGGGGTGCGTGGCCCGCTTGAAGATGATCAAGCTCCAGCCCTGATCCGTGTGGCAGTCGGCGCAGCCTTCGCCGAAGCCGCTCTGTGGGGGGTGCCCGGAGTCGTGGCAGCCGACGCAGGCATTGGGGGTGTCGGCGAAGCGCCCGTTGGGGTGACAGCCCTCACAGTCCACGTCGCGGTGTTGGCCGCGCAGGGGGAAGCGGCGATCGTGATCAAAGCGGCTGGGCCAGCGCGCGGCGCCGCGCTTGGCCTCTGCCTTCGATGCGGCGTTGGGGGTCCAGCTCAGCTGATCGTGGCACTCATCGCAGTCACGCGGCGCGAACTGCCCCCCGTGGGGGTTCTCCGGCGCGTGACAGACCCGGCACACCTTGGAGAGCCCCAGGTAGGTGCGGTTGAGCTTAAACGCCGCTGGCTCAGCGATCCGCGCGCGGGTATGACAGGCCTCACACTTTAGATCCGCGTGGGCGCCCTCCAAGCGATAGCCCGTCCGCTCATGGGCGAAGGCGTCGCGCGCGCCCCCCGGCCAGCGGATCAAGGAGACATCGCGCCCACGGTGCTCTTGGTGGCACTCGGCGCAGCGCTGACGCCGCGCTTGCAGCCCGTGATAGCCGCGCCGGGCCTTGAGCGACGCCTGGATCAGCGGGTGACACTCAACGCAGAGGTCATTGGTCTGCTTGCGCAGGCGCTCATGGCACGCTACGCAGCCCTCTTGATGATCCAGCGCCGCGTGAGGCTCGGAGAGCGGGCCTGGGGAGAGCTGCGCGGCGGCGGGCCAGGCCAGCGCCAGCAGCGTCAGGGCGATCAGTCGAGCCATACGCCCCCGACGAAGATCACGATGGCGAGGTGCGCCACGAAGGAGAGGAGGAAGATGTAGGTGGCGAGGCGGTGAAGCGGCTTCCACAGCCGCGCGGCTTGCTTGACGCGGGCGCGGCGGCGCAGGCGGCGCAGCTCAGGGCTGAGCGGGCCGCGCGCTTGATGCAGCAGCCGCCCCTCGCCTGGCAGGGCCACGGCGTCATCGACCCCCGCCACCCAGGCGAAGCCCCAGCGCCCAAAGAGCCCCGTCACCAATAAGACGCCCAGGGCGATCATCGAGGTGTTGGCCACCCAGTTCTTGGCCAAGAAGCTGGAGTGGGGGATGATCAACGCCATCCCGCCCAGCGCGCTCCAGACGTGAAAGCTCAGCCAAGCCGTCGCCGCCCCCGGCCAAGACCACGCGCGGCGCCCCAGGTAGAGGAGGCAGGCGAGGAGGAGCGCCGAGCCGATGACGCCCACCCAGTGCCCCCAGGCGTTGGAGGGGCCGAAGAGATCGTGGAGGTGGGACCAAGGGCGGGCCTCTAGGGGCAGGCGGTAGTAGGGCCAGGCGAAGTAGAGCGTCAGCCCGCTGAGGGTGAGCGGGGCGAGGAAGAGCAGGCTGAGGAGGGGGCGGCGCATGGCGGCGTATGCTCTGCTTTTTATCTCTGCGTTTCAATCAAGGCGCTCAAGAGGGCTGGCGCGCTCAACGACGCGGGGGGGCGACGCGGGGGCCAGGGCCGCGAGATCTCCGATCACGATTGCGGGCTTTGGCGCGCAGCACCGACATTTTTCGGACTTCATCCGCGCGATGAATTGGCGGGCGAAGCCCGACAAGAACGCGGACGAAGTGAGCCGCACAGCGGCTCGCTGAGGCGCCGAAGGCGCTCAAGGCGGACAGGCTGGAGCAAGAAAACAATCCGCAGAGCGGATTTTTTCGCGCGAGGAATTGGCGCAAAGCGCCAAGAACGTGGACGAAGTGAATCCGAAGGATTCGCTGAGTGCGGCAAAGCCGCAGCGGAGCGCCTGCCCCCGCCGCGATTCATCGCGGCGGGGGTGATGGCCGAGAAAATGTCACAACTAAAGATGTGATCTGTGTGCTTTTTTTTCATGGTTTACTCCGATCCACATTTCACAACCGTTGCGTTCGCTTTTGACGCAACGCATCATCGCCTGAGAACACGCATCCAGAGGCCCGCGACCCCTCTCGGCGCCTCCTGCGTCCCACCCCTGGAGTGCTTATGAGCCTCGGCCTACAAGATCGTAGAGATGTCTCCTTCCTCGTCCGTGATGTCCTCAAGGTCGATCGCCTCTTTGAGACGGCGCAGTTCGAGGGGCAGTCCTGGGAGACCTTCGAGATGATCATGGACTCGGCCCTTAAGCAGGCCGAGGCGCTCTTGCCCACCAACGTCGATGGCGATCGCGAGGGGCTCAAGTTTGAGGCGGGCGCCGTGACCACGCCCGAGAGCTTTAAGGCCGCCTACAAGAGCTTCTGCGAGGGGGGCTGGATTGGGCTGACCGAGCCCGAGGATCTCGGCGGCTTCAACCTCCCCAAGAGCCTGGCCGTCCTGCCGCAGTCGGCGCTGATCGGCGCCAACGTGGCCTTCTACATCCTGCCGGGGCTGGGCCACGGCGCCGCCGATCTGATCGCCCACGCGGGCACCAAGCAGCAGATCAAGCGCTACGTCCCCAAGCTCCTCAGCGGCGAGTGGGGCGGCACGATGTGCCTCACCGAGGCCAGCGCGGGCAGCGACGTCGGCGCCCTGCGGGCCACGGCCAAGCAGCAGCCGGACGGCACCTGGCACATCACGGGGACCAAGATCTTTATCAGCTGGGGGGAGCACGACCTCAGCCAGAACATCGTCTACCCCGTGCTGGCGCGCGTGGAGGGCGATCCGGCGGGCACGCGGGGGATCTCGCTGTTCTTGGTCAACAAGTATCAGCTCGATGAGAAGGGGCGCCTCGGCGCGCGCAACGGCGTCGTCTGCACGGGGATCGAGCACAAGATGGGCATCCACGCCTCGCCCACCTGCACGCTGGCCTTCGGCGAGGACGCCCCCGCCGTGGGCGAGCTGATCGGCGAGCAGCGCAAGGGCCTGGCGGCCATGTTCAAGATGATGAACACCGCGCGCATCGCCGTGGGGCTCCAGGCCCTCGGCGTGGCCGAGGCCGCCTACCGCTACGCCCACCAGTACGCGCTGGATCGCGTCCAGGGCGTGGCCCCCAAGGACATGCGCGACCCCCAGGCCAAGAGCTGCGCCATCATCAAGCACCCCGACGTGCGCCGGATGCTGATGGACATGCGCGGCTACGTCGAGGGCGTCCGCGCGCTGCTCTCCTACGCCTCGCTCCAGCAGGATCTCGTCGCCGCCGGCCAAGAGCCCGAGCGCAACGAGGCCATGGCGGGGCTCTTGACCCCGCTGTGTAAGGGCTACGCCTCCGAGGTCTGCTACCAGGCCGTCTCCGATTCGATCCTGGTCCTCGGCGGCCACGGCTACCTCAGCGATCACCCGCTGGAGCAAAACCTGCGCGATATGGTCATCGCCCGGCTCTATGAGGGCACGACGGGCATCCAGGCGTTGGATCTGGTGGCGCGCAAGCTCGGTTTGGCGAAGGGCGCCTCGCTCAAGGATCTACTGGGGCGGATGAGCGAGACGATCGCGGAGGCCAAGGCCGAGGGTCTCGCCGAGCTGGCGGGGGTGATGGAGAAGACCCGCGATAGCCTGGGTTTGGTGGCGATGAAGCTCGGTGAGGGCTTCGCCAAGGGCGATGTGGACGGCGTGTTCTTGCAAGCGACGCCGATGCTGATGCTCACGGGCGACGCGGTGCTGTCTTGGCTGCATCTGATGATGGCCGTGGCCGCCAAGCGGGTCGAGAAGCGCGCGGTCTTCCACGACAACAAGATCGCCACCGCGCAGCACTTTATCATCAACGCGGCGGGCCGAATTGGTGGCCGAGTCAAGGCGATGCTCGCCAACGATAAGGCGGCGATGGAGATGAAATTTGAGGGTGAGGACGAGGTTTAGAGCAAAGACCACGGCATCCAAGCGTTAAGCTGCTCCCACCGATAAGGCGCGCCGCGCACGTCTTCATACCAAGCCTCAAAGTGCCCGCCGACGATGGGCCGGGCCGCTTTGAGCGCCAAGATGTACTCTGAATCGGAGTAACTGGAGACGTAGCTCTCCCTGAGCACCTCCTCAATCACCGGCAATGACCAGGGGCGATACTGTGGCCCGGAGATCAGCCAACGAAAGATCTCTTGGCGGCGGTTATAGCGATGATAGTGATCGCCCCCAAAGTACTCATTGACCAAGAAGGCCGCGATAAAGCGCTCCTCATTGGACATCACCAAGCCTCTGAGGCACTCCGCTGGCGAGGGCAGCGTCGCCAGGATGGGCTCGATGATGGCCCGCACCGTGTCGTAGCCCTCGCCCTTGATCGCCACCCGCGCGGCGGCTTGGCGCTTCATCTCGGCGACGACGGCCTCCACCTGCGCCGCTTTAAGCACCACGGGCTGCGCAAACTCACGCTCAAAGCGATGGATGAGGCGCTGGATGTTGTCCTCATTGCCGCTGACCGAGCGCAGCTCGATGAGATACATCCACTGATCCAGCTCAGCGCGCTTGGAGGGCGACAGCGCGCCCAATCGCTTGAGGCGCTGATGCTCGGAGAGGGCCTCGGCGCGGATGGCCTCCAGGGTGGGGCCAGGGACCGGATCGGCGAACATGGCGGGCCAATAGACCCACAGCCCCGCGAGCGCGCAGAGGGCCACGCCCACCACCGCCGCTTGCTTGAGGCGGCGCCAAGCGCCCTTGAGCGTCCACGGGCGCGGCAAGGAGAGCTGGCTCACCTGCGTCAACGCGGCGATTGAAGCGGGGGGGCTCAAGGGCTGGAGGGGCTGCGCGGCGTGGACGAGGGGGGAGGCGACCTCGCCGGCGCGGAGACGCTCGATCTCGGCCCGCAGCGCGCCCGCGTCGGCCGCGCGTCGGCTGCGATCCGGCTCCAGCATCCGCGCCAAGAGGGCCTCGACGGCGGGGTTAACCTGCACATAATCGCGCCAAGCCAAGCCCCAGCCGGTGCCCATCATGGTCGAGGGCGCGCGGCGCGAGAGGAGGGCGACGGCCAAGGCGCCCAGCCCATAGATGTCGGTCTCCGGCCCCGCCTCACCGGCGAACTGCTCGGGGGCCATATAGCCAAAGGAGCCGGTCACGGTGCTCCCCCCCAGCTTGGGATCGTGCAGCGTGTCGCGGACAGAGCCAAAGTCAACGAGCACGAGCTGCGCGTCGCTGCGGCGGCGCATGACGTTGCCCGGCTTGATGTCGCGGTGGATGACGGGGGGGGCGAGGGTGTGGAGGTAGGCGAGGATCTCGAGGAGGGCTTGGAGGATCGCCAGCACCCCATCGACGTGATAACGGGTGTGGGTCATCTCCTCGGCCAGCGTCTCGCCGTCGATGAACGCCAATACGAGATAGACGACGCGCTCAGGGCCTTGGCTCAAGACGACGTGCTCTTGACATCCCGCGATCTGGGGGTGGCGCAGCTGCGTCAGGACATCGATCTCGCGTTGGATCAGCTCCAGCCGCTTATGATCATGGCCATGGACCAGCGGCAGGGCCTTGATGGCGACGATCTCCTGGCGGTGGATCTCGAGGGCGCGGTAGACGGTGCCCAGCGCGCCTTGGCCGACGACGGCGTCGAGGCGGTAGCGGCCATCGACGAGGGGGGCTTGGCCGCAGCGCGGACAGCTGAGGTCGCCCAACGCCTCTGGGTGTGGCGCCTCGATCTCTTCATGGCAGCGGGCGCAGATCATCCAACAGGCCTCCTCTCGCGCTTTGGGTGTGGCCCCAAGTTAGGCCGGGCACCCGCGCGCCTCAAGGGGGACGCGCTGGGGGCTCAGCCGCTGACGCGCGCCTCGACGCGGGTGGCGAAGCCTGGGGCGATCTCTTTATGGGAGATGACCACCAGATCGCTCATAAAGCCCGACAGCAGGTTGTATGTGGCGCGGCGCAGCTCGGGGGCGACGAGGAGCACGGGCAAATACCCCATCACGCCCATCTGGCTCATGGCCTGATCGAGCTGGCTCAAGAGACGCTCGGCCTGTGGCTGAGGCAGGTTGAAGTGGAAGCTCTCGTCCATCTGCTGCATCTGCCCGCGTAGCCGCTCCTCCAAGGCGGGCTCCAGCGTGATGACGTGGATCTCACCGTCCTCACCCTTGACCTGGCTGGAGATATAGCGCGCGAGGCGGTGGCGGACGAACTCCGTGAGGATCTCCGGGCTCTTGGTCAGGTGAACGTGATCCGCCAACGCCTCCAAGATCGTGCGCAGATCACGGATGCTCAGCTGCTCTTTGAGGAGGTTGCGCGCCACCTTGAGCACCTCACCGAGCCCCAGCTTGTCTGGGATCAGCGCCTCGACGACCTTGGGCGACTTCTCGGCGAAGAGATCGATGAGCTCTTGCAGCTCTTGGCGCCCCAGCAGCTCATGGGCGTGGTTCTTGAGCACCTCGGAGATGTGCGTGGCGATGACGGTGCCGCTGTCAACGACGGTGTAGCCCATGCGCTCCGCCTCGGCGCGCAGATCCTTGGTGATCCAGACGGCGGCCATCCCGAAGGCGGGCTCCACCGTCGCGACGCCGGGCAGCTCCCCAAAGGCGTCGCCTGGGTTCATGGCCATGAGATGATCGGGCATCAGCTCACCCACAGCCACATCCACCCCCTTGATCAGCATGGCGTAGCCGCCGGGGGGGCGCTGGAGGTTGTCGCGGATATGCACCGAGGGGATGATGACGCCCATCTGGCTGGCGAACTGGCGGCGGAGGTTCTGAATCCGGTCCAGCAGCGCGCCGCCTTGGCCGCGATCCACCAGCGGGATGAGGCCATAGCCCACCTCAAGCTCCAGCAAGTCCAAGGGCAGCAGCGCCTCGATGGGCTCGGCCTCGGGCCGCAGCGGCGGCCCCCCATCGGCGGCGTGGCCCTCCAGCGCGGGCAGCGGCTCACCGCCCTCGCCCAAGCCCGCCTCGCCCGCCTTGGGCGCGCGGCTGGCGAAGATCAGCAGCCCGGCGATGGTGAAGAAGATGATCTTGGGCATGCCCGGCGCGAGGGCCAGGATCGCCAACATCACGCCGACGAGGCGCAGCACCTTCTTGCTGGAGAAGAGCTGGTGGATGAGCTGCCCGCCCAGATCCGAGCTGCCCGCGGCGCGGGAGACGATGATGCCCGCGGCGGTGGAGATGACCAGGGCGGGGATCTGGCTGACGAGCCCGTCGCCGACGGTGAGGATGGTGAACTTGGCGGCGGCCTCGGCGGCGGGCAGCCCGTGCTGGGTCATGCCGATGATGAAGCCGCCGATGATGTTGATGATCGTGATCATGATGCCGGCGATGGCGTCGCCGCGCACGAACTTGGAGGCGCCGTCCATGGCGCCGTAGAAGTCCGCCTCCATCTGGATCTCTTCGCGGCGCTTGCGGGCGGTGGCCTCATCGAGCAGCCCCGCGTTGAGGTCGGCGTCGATGGCCATCTGCTTGCCCGGCATGGCGTCGAGGGTGAAGCGCGCGCCCACCTCGGCGATGCGCCCCGAGCCCTTGGTGATCACCACGAAGTTGATGATCACCAGGATGACGAACACGATGATGCCCACCACATAGTTGCCGCCCACCACGAAGTCGCCAAACGTGTTGATGATCGCGCCCGCGTCGCCATCGAGCAGGATCAGCCGGGTGGAGGCGATGTTGAGCGTGAGGCGAAAGAGCGTGGAGACGAGCAGCAGCGCGGGGAAGCTGGAGAAGTCCAGCGGGCGCTGGAGGTAGAGGGCGACGACGAGGATGATCAGCCCCAGCGTGATGTTGAAGGCGAGGAAGACATCGAGGAGGAAGGTGGGGATGGGGATGACCATCAACAGCAGCATCGCCACCACCGCTGAGGGGAAGATCACCCCCGCGAACCGTGCGCCCATCTCACCTCCTCACGGCCTCGCCTACGAGCTGCGCTTGAGCCGCATGATGTACGCCAAGACCTCCGCCACCGCGCGATAAAAATCCTCGGGCACGGGCTGGCCGATCTCCACGTCGGCGTAGAGCCCGCGCGCCAAGCGCTTGTTGGTGATCATCGGCACGCGGTGGGCCTTGGCGATCTTTCGGATCTGAAACGCGATAAGATCCGCGCCCTTGGCGACGATGATCGGCGCCGGATCGATCCCGTGGCGGTAGCGCAGGGCCACGGAGAAGTGCGTGGGGTTGTTGATGATCACGTCGGCGGTGGGCACATCGCCCATCATCCGCCGCTGGGCCAGCTCCATCGCCTTTTGGCGGCGCTTACCCTTGATCTCAGGGCTGCCCTCCTGAGACTTCGACTCCTCCTTGACCTCCTGCTTGGTCATCTTCATGCGCTCCTCGATGACGTAGCGGTTCCAGGCATAGTCGGCGATCGTGATGATGATCAGGGCCAGGGCGACGCGCAGGAGGATGGCCATGATCGTCTCCAACGTGTAGCGCAGCGCGCCGAGCAGCGGCAGGGTGGAGAGGCTGCGCAGCTCCACCTCACGCCCCTCCAGCGTCAGCCAGACGATCAGCCCCACCACGCTGATCTTGGCCAGGCTGCCGACGAGGAGGCCCAGCTTCTGTTTGTTAAAGAAGGTGGAGAAGAACTTTGCGAAGAAGTTGAGCTTGTTGAGATCGGGCTCCAGCGGCTTGGTGGTCCACAAGAAGCCGACCTGGGCGAGGTTCCCCAGGAGGCCGACGAGCACGATCATGCCCACGAGGGGGGCGAGGAGCAGGCCCATTTGCCCGCTGAGGGCGGTGATGAGGCCCATGACGCTCTCGACGGTGAGGGTCTGTGGTCCTCGCAGGCTGAGGAAGTGGCGCAGCAGGGCGCCGAGGCGCTCGGCGATCCAGGCGCCGCCGATGGAGAAGTAGGCGAAGGCGGAGAAGAGGACGAGCATGGAGAGGAGATCCTGAGAGCGCGCCAGCTCGCCCTTCTCGCGGAACTCCTCGCGTCGTTTCTCCGATGCGGCCTCTGTCCTTTCGCCCGCGTCGTCTGACATGACGCCTCGCTCCTAAAACATGCGGATGAGCTGCACGCCGGTCCGCAGCGCCTCGGTCATCAGCCCCTCGAAGACCACCGCCGTGGCGGGCAACGAGAGCCCAAAGATAAAGATCCCGAGGCTGATGGTGAAGATAAAGCCCATGACGAAGACGTTGACCTGCGGCACGGTGCGGGCGATCAGCGCCAAGCCCGTGTTGACCAACAGGACGACGCTGATGATGGGCATGGCGATGCGCAGCCCCAGCTCAAAGAGCTGCCCGCCCAGGCCGATCAGCCCGCCCGCCACCGCCATCCCATAGCGCAGCCCCCCGCCCAGCGGCACCAGCTGATAGGAGTCGAGGAGCGCCTGGATCAAGAGCAGGTGACCGTCGAGGGTGAAGAACAGCATAAAGCCGAAGAAGCGCAGGCTCTGGGCGAGCACGCCCACCTGGCTGCCGCTGGTGGGGTCCATGACATTGGCCATGGCGAAGCCCATCTGAATCCCGATGAGCTGCCCGGCGAAGGAGAGGGCGCCGAAGAGGATCATCACTGACAGGCCCAAAACACCGCCCACCAGCGCCTCGCGCAGCGCGGCGAGGGCCATGAGGATAAAGTCGGCGTCGGCGAGGGCGGGGGCGGGGCCGATGGTGAGGATGATCAGCAACGTCAAGGCGCCGACGAGGCCCGCCTTGACCGTGTTGGGCAGCGCGGTGATGGTAAAAATCGGCGCGGTGAGGATCAGCGCGCCGACGCGAATCAGGATCAACCCAAAGGCCACGGCCCAAGGGCCCAGGATCGCGTTGATGCCTTGGGCGTCGAGCATGGGCTTCAACCGGGGAGGTGGGCGATCTTTTGGAAGATGGCGGTGGTGAAGGTGATCATCTCACCCAGCATCCAGCCACCGAAGACGAGCAGCGCGCCGATGATCGCCAGGATCTTGGGGATGAGGGCCAGCGTCTGCTCTTGGATCTGCGTCACCGCCTGAAAGACCGAGACGGTCAAGCCCACGGTCAAGCCCAGCAGGAGGGCGGGCAGGGAGAGCAAGAGCGCGACGCTGATGGCCTCTTGAAAGAAAGAGACGACGTAATCGATGGTCATTGGAAGCTCTCGATGAGGCTCGTCACCAACAAGTTCCAGCCATCGACCAAGACAAAGAGCATGATCTTAAAGGGCAGTGAGATTAAAATTGGGGGCAGCATCATCATGCCCATGGCCATCAAGATTGAGGCGACGACCATATCCATAACCAAAAAGGGCACATAGAGCATAAAGCCCATCTGAAACGCGGTGCGCAGCTCGCTGATGATAAAGGCGGGGATGAGCTGCCAGGTGGAGACATCGGCGCGGGTCTTGGGGCGCTGCGCCCCCGCCGCGCGGATAAAGAGGCCGAGATCTTTTTGCCGTGTGTGCTTAAACATAAAAGCGCGCACGGGCTCTTGAGCGCGCTCCAGCGCTACGGTCTGGTTGATCTCACCCGCCATAAAAGGCGCCAGCGCGTCCGTATGCACCTTGCTCCAGACCGGCTGCATAATAAAGACGCTCAAAAACAGCGCCAGGGCGACCAAGACTTGATTGGGCGGAGACTGCTGAGTGCCTAACGCCTGGCGCATAAAGCTGAGGACGATGACGATCCGCGTAAAGCTGGTCATGGTCAGCAAGATTGAGGGCGCCAACGTCAAGATCGTCAACAGCGCCATCACCCGCAGGGCGCCCACCCAGTCACCCTCGCCGCCACCGACGCTCATCTGCACCTTGGGGAGGCTGAGGGGCTGGGCTTGAGCGAGGGCGGCGCCGCTGAGGAGGAGGATAAGGAGGGCGATGAGGAGGGCGAAGGCCCGATGATGGCGCATGGGGTCAGTGTCTCCCGCTCTGCTCACGCAGGCGGCGGAGGAGATCGGGCGGGGCGGGCGCAAGCGCGGGGGCCTTATCGGTCACGGCGTCGCACAGGGCCGCCAGATCATCACCTCGCGTGGCCTCCTCAGCGGCGGGCTGAGGGCGCGGCGCGGCGGCCACATCGTGCATGCGTATCTTGGCGAAGGCGCGGCTGAGGCTATCGGCGAAGCCGCCGCTGAGGGCCTCATCGGGGAGCGGATCGGAGGTGGGGACGATCTCCTCATCGCGGCGGGCCTCATAGCGCGGCGCGCGTGGCGGCTTGGCGGGCGTCGGCGCCGCCTGCTTGGGCGGCGAGGGCTCGATCTTCGTCAACATCTGCACGCCCTTATCGCTGGTGCCCACCAGGACCATCTGCCCAACGACGTCGAGGAGCACGAGGCTCTGCTTGGGGCCAAGGGCGTGGTGGCCGACTTGGCGGATCAAGCGCTCGCCTTGCCCCTCGCGGTGCGGCTGGATCTTGCGCCAGAGGAAGAGGCCCGCGCCGGTGAGGAGCAGGAGGGCGAAGACCATGGCCACCTTGCCCATGGCCGCCGGGGGCTGGGCGGCGAGGCCCGCCGTCAGCGGGGCCTCCGCGCTCAAGGCCGCGTGGGGTTCGGCGAGCCCCAGCGGGGTGGCCTCGCTCCCCGCGTCCAGGGGGGGGAGGGGCGCCGAGGCGTTGACATGGACCGAGGGGCGGGGCGGCGCGGGTTGAGGCGTGGGCTGGGGCGCTGGTGTCGCCTCTAGGCGCGCGTCGAGGGCGCTGAGGGCCTTGGCCTTGCGCATCCGCGCCCAGCGCTTGGCGATGGCCTCGCTCTTGGGGATCGAGATCAGCAGCGCGCCGCCCTCCTCGACGACGCTGGCCTCGGCGATGACCTCGGGGGGCAGCGCGCGCTTGAGGCGCAGGGTCAGGCGGGTCAGCGGGCGGGCGCCCTTGAGGCTCTTGATCGCCGCGCGCTTGATCTCGGGCGTGGGTGTCGGTGTGTGGGGGCGCTTGAGCTGGGTCTGCGCGTCGAGGAGATCCAGGTGGATGGCGCGCCCTTCCCCGTAGATCGACAGCTGGGTCGCCAGCAGCGGCGCCGAAGCGGAGGCGACGATCTCAAAGGCGTCGAGGCCGCCCTCGATGCGGATCGAGGTCAGGCGATTGACGGGCTGGGGGCGGGCGTTGACGCTCTGGCTGGGGGTGAGGCCGCAGAGCAGGAGGGCGAGCGCGGCGGTGGGAGCGCGGTTCATCGTCAACCTCCAATGGGGGGGGGTGAGAGACGGCGGGCCGCTGGGCAAGGACCGCGCCAGCGCGCCGTGGAGGGGCGCGGAGGGGCGCGGAGGAGGGCGGGGGTGGATCAGCCGCGCAGCCGCGCGACGCGCTCCAAGGGCGAGACGATCTCAGTGAGGCGGACGCCGAACTTCTCGTTGACCACCACCGCCTCACCGCGGGCGATCACCTTGTCATTGACCACGATGTCGAGGGCCTCACCGGCGAGCTTATTAAGCTCCACCACCGAGCCCGGCGTCAGCTCCAGCAGATCTTGGATGAGCATCCGTGTTCGCCCCAGGACCACGGCGACCTCCAGCTCAACGTCAAAGAGAAACTCAATGTTTCTGGCTTGTTGCGCCATACCAATCCTTCCTTGGGCCTCAAGGCTCTTCACGCAGGAGCGCGGCGGGGATCTCCGTCTCCAGCGGGGCGATGATCTCAGCGCCGAGGTTACCGGCCACATCGACGGGGCGCACGGTGAACTTCTCGCAGCCCTCTACGCTGAGGAGGAGCGGGGCGTTGACGGGCTGATCCAAGCTGATGATATCGCCGGGGCGCAGATCCAAGAGCTCGCGCAGGTGAATCCGCGTCCGCCCGAGCTGCACCTCGGCGAAGACCGGCACGGCTTGCAGGTGCTTGCTGATCTGCTCCGTCCAGGTGTTCTCCTGCTCATCGCTCTCGGTCTGAATCCCCGTCGAGAGGTGCTGACGGATGGGCTCAACCGTGCTGTAGGGGATGACGAGCTGCACCATACCCCGCAGGTTCTCCATCTCCAGCTCATAGCTGGTGAGGACGACGACATCGCTGGAGGGCACGACGGCGAGGAACTGGGGGTTGATCTCTGTGCGCAGATACTCGCCCTCCACGGGGTAGACGGGCTGCCAGGCGCGCTCCAGATCCTCAATCATTAAATCCACGACTTTACGGATAATCATCAGCTCAATGGCAGTAAAGTCACGCCCCTCCACGCGCTCTTGAGCGTTCGTGGCGCCGCCAAAGAAGTTATTGAGGAAAGCAAAGATGAGTTTGGCCTCAATGGCGATGATACAAGAACCACGCAGCGGATTGAGGCGAATAATGTTAAGACAGCTCGGAATGGGGAGATAATTAAGAAACTCCCCATACTTCATCAGGCTGGTGCTCTCCACGGAGATCTGCAAGATTTTACGCAGGCTATTGGAGAGCGTGATGCGAAACTGACGCGCGAAGCGATCATTGATGATGTCGAGCGTGGGCATCCGCCCGCGGATGATGCGATCCTGGCTGAAGAGGTCATATTTAACGCTGTCGATGTGCGCGCGGCCCCCGCCGAGGTCAGGCGCGCCCTCTTGTTCTTCGATTTGACCTGAGTTGACGGCGGTCAACAGGGCGTCGATCTCATTTTGAGAGAGGATCTGCTCAGACATGGCGGGAGTATAGCCGCGCGGCGGCGCGGCGGGGCCTCAATTCAGCGGCTCATTCAACGCCAAGCTCGGGGCGCCAGCCGTAATAGCGATCGGCGAGGGCGACGTGGCGGATCTCATCCTCGGCGATGCGCAGGAAGACGGCGGCGGTCTGGGGATCGCGCTGGCTGAGCTGGGCGGCGAGGCGCAGCCCCGCTTGACGGCCGCGCGCCTCGGAGCGGGCCATGTGGATGCAGAAGTCTCGGCCATCGGTGGAGGCCATCAGCGCGCGTGAGAGCCGATCAGAGACGGGCCGCGCGTCCAAGGCCAGGCCCAGCGCCTCCATGCGCGCCTTGATCGCCTCATAGTGGGCCGCCTCCTCGGGGATCTGCGCCGCCCAGTCGGCGCGCAGGCCCTCGGGGACATCATCGAAGCGCGCCACGGCCCAGGTGAAGGCGCGGATGGCTTGGTACTCGGCGAAGGCGGCGGTGCGCATCCGATCGCCCAGGCCCTCGGGGGTGCGCAGCCCTCGCATCCGGGGAGGCTGCGCCTCGGGCTCACACACGATAAACGGTCGCCAGTCCATCTCTCCTCCAGGTCATGGCCTTTGAGGATTGTCAGCGCGGGGCCTTAAAGATCAAGCCCCCCAAGGGCGGCAGCGTGACTGTGAGCCGGAAGGGGCGGCCATGCAGGGGGCTGGGCTGTGCCGTGAGGCCGCCGAGGTTGCCCTTGCCGCTGCCTTCGTAGAGGGGCGCGTCGCTGTTAAACCGCTCCGCCCAGTGACCGCCGACGGGCACGCCGAAGGGCACATCCTCGCGGGGGAGCGGGGTAAAGTTGAGCAAAACCAAGAAGGTATCGCCCTCCCCTCGACGCAGGAAGCTGATGAGGCTCTCATCGGCGTTATCTGGATCAACCCACTCAAAGCCGTCTTGGCTATGATCATGCTTAAAGAGCCCAGGCTCACCGCGATAAAGCGTATTTAAGTCGCGAACAAGCCGTTGAAGCCCCCGATGATTTGGATGCTCTAAGAGATGCCAATCGACGCTGCGATCATGCGCCCACTCGGACCATTGACCGATATCCATCCCCATAAAGAGGTGTTTTTTGCCAGGAGAGAGCCACTGTTGCGTATAGAGTAGACGTAAATTCGCGAGGCGCTGCCAATCATCCCCAGCCATCTTCTCGGGCATCGAGCCCTTCAGATGCACCACCTCATCATGAGAGAGCGCCATAACGAAGCGCTCACTGAATTGATACATTCCTCTAAAGGTCAGCTCATTATGGTGATAGCGTCGATGAATGGGATCGCGGGCAAGATAGCTCAGGGTGTCGTGCATCCAGCCCATATCCCACTTAAAGTCAAAACCCAAGCCGCCCTCCTCGGTGGGGTGAGACACCTTAGGCCAGCTCGTGGACTCCTCGGCGATGGTGAACACGCCGGGGTGCTCGCGGTGGATCGTGTCATTGAGCTGGCGCAGGAAGGCGATGGCCTCTAGGTTCTCGCGCCCGCCGTGGACGTTGGGGATCCACTCGCCCTCCTGACGGGAATAGTCGAGGTAGAGCATGGAGGCGACGGCGTCCACCCGCAGCGCGTCGATGTGATAGACGTCCGCCCAGAAGGCGGCGCTGCTGATGAGGAAGGCGCGCACCTCATGGCGGTTGTAGTTGAAGATCAGCGAGTTCCAGTCGGGGTGATAGCCCTTGCGCGGATCGGCGTGCTCATAGAGGTGTGTGCCGTCAAACAGGGCCAAGCCGTGCGCGTCGCTGGGGAAGTGTGAGGGCACCCAGTCGAGGATCACCCCGATCCCGCGCTGATGCAGGGTGTCGATGAGGTACATCAGATCCTGCGGCGTGCCATAGCGGCTGGTGGGCGCGAAGTAGCCGGTGGTCTGATAACCCCACGAGGGGTAATAGGGGTGCTCGGTGAGGGGCATAAACTCAACATGGGTATAGCCCTGCTCCGCCACATAGTCCGCGAGCTTGACCGCCGCGTCGCGGTAGCCCAAGGAGACATGGGGGGCCTCGGGGGGGCGCATCCACGAGCCGAGGTGCAGCTCATAGACGGACAGCGGCGCCGTGGCGGGGCGCGTCGTGGCGCGCGTGGACATCCACGCCTCATCCCCCCATGTGTAGCTGAGATCCTGCACCACCGCCGCCGTCTTGGGGGCGATCTCACAGTGAAAGGCGAAGGGATCGGTCTTCTCCTGCACCTGCCCGGACTTGGCGGTGATCCGCAGCTTATAGAGGGCGCCGAAGCCGAGGCCCTCGACGAGGGTCTGCCAGATGCCCGAGTGGCCGACGGGGCTGAGCGGGTGATCATCGGACCAGCCGTTGAAGTCACCGATGACGTGGACGGCGGCCGCGTCGGGCGCCCAGACGGCGAAGCTGACCCCATTGGGCCTTTGCTGAGCGCCGAGGGTGCGGTACAAGCGGGCGTGCGTGCCCTCATTGAAATAGTAAAGATCGTCTTCAGTTATCCAGGGCTGAGGCATCTCAAACCTTCCTCTCTTCGCGGATCAAGACATGAACGCAGGCGCCCTGCCGATTGGACAAGCCCCCTTCGCCCTCACGCTCCTGCTCCTCTGCGCGCCCCTCTCCGCGTGGGCGCAGACGCAGATACTGGGGCATCGAGGCTACGCATGGAACCAGCCTGATCATCCTTGGCCGGAGAACACGCTCCTCTCCGCGCGCGCGGCGCTGGCGGCGGGGGCCGATGGCATGGAGATCGACGTGCTGCGCAGCGCCGATGGGGTGATCGTGCTGCGCCATGATGATCACCTCCACCTGCGGGATCCCAATGGGCTGCCCAAGACCGACTGCATCGGCCAAGTCAGCCAGCTCGACTGGGCGCATCTGCGGGATTGCCGCGCGCTCTCGGGGGCGCCGTGGGGCTTCTCCAGCCCGCTGGACCGCCTAGAGGATCTCCTCCGGCTAGAGATGCGGCGCTTGGTGCTGGACGTCAAGGACGACTACTTCTGCCTGGAGCCTGAGGCGGCGGTGCGGCGTATCGCCGCGCTCGTCCATGAAGCGCAGGCCGTCGATCGGGTGGTGTTGATGCTTTATCAGCCCAGGACCATCGCCTTGGCAAACGCGTTGGGGCTGCGCAGCTGTGTCAAGCAGCACCAGCCTTGGAGCGGCGAGGCGATGCGCCGTGAGATCATCGACAGCGGCGCGTGGGGGGCGTGCGCCTACAGCCGCGTGCTCAACCCCGCCACCATGCGACCGCTCCATGAGAGCGGCCTGGGCCAGATCAGCTATCTGCTGACCACCACAGAGAGCCGCACGTTCGATCAAGAGATCCTGGCGCTGTATGCGCTTGAGGTCACCGGCGTGATCACGGACAGGATCGTCGAGGCGGCGCTCCTGCGTGCGCGCAAGGTCCCTTAATCTTTGCCCTCAAGCCCGGACTTAGGGTAACTTCGCGCCGCTTTAAACCCAAGACGCTGTGAGTGGCTTATGTCGCGTGGCCTGCTCGTTTTATCCCTGATTTTCGGCGCCTTGCCCGCGCTGGGTCAGGACATGCAGAACTTCAAACCCGCCGTGGGGACGTGGAACCTCCTCTCGGTGGAGGGCGGGCAGGTGGCCAAGCACCTGACATTTGTCCCGCACCTCTATCTCAGCTACGCCAACCAGCCGCTGGTGGTGCGTGATGAGAATGACAAGGTGATCAAGAACTATGTGGAGCATTTGGGCTCCGCAGATCTGATGCTGGTCTTAGGCCTCGCCGATCGGCTGGAGTTGGGCCTGGGCTTACCGTTCGTCTATGTCTCTGGCGACGTGGTCAACGAGGCGGGCAACGACGGCGTGGCGCTGGGGGACATCCGTTTCCTGCCCAAGCTGCGCCTCTTTGGCCTTGAGCCCGGCAGCGAGGGCCCTGGCGTGGGCATCGCCATCGCCGCGCCGGTGACGATCCCCACCGGCGACAAGGACAAGTACATCAGCAGCGATCAGCTCACGGTCAACCCCAAGCTCATCCTTGAGGCGCGGGGCGTTGGCTTCAGCTTTATGGCCAACGGCGGCGTGCGCTTCCGCCCCGAGAAGAAGAAGGTCGAGAACCTGGAGCTGGATCACGAGATCACCTACGGCGCCGGCGTCAAGGTGCTCCTGGGCACCAAGATGGTCGAGGGGATGGCCGAGGTCTTTGGCGCGGCGCCGATCACCGACATCCGCGGCGACAGCCGCTCCAGCCCCCTTGAGGGCCTCCTTGGGTTTCGCTTCTTCACCACCCCCGGCCCTGTCTTCACCATTGGCGGCGGCACCGGCATCATCGCCGACTATGGCTCCCCCGTCTACCGCCTCATCCTGGGCATGGCCTGGCACAAGCGTGACTACGATCGCGACAAGGATGGCATCCTCGACGACGTGGATCAGTGCCCCGATGAGCCCGAGGACAAGGACCAGTTCGAGGACAGCGATGGCTGCCCGGATCTGGACAACGACCAAGACACGATCCTCGACGTCAATGACCGTTGCCCCTTGGACAAGGAGGACATCGACAAGTTTGAGGATGAGGACGGCTGCCCCGACCCCGATAATGATCAGGACGGCCTCCTCGACGTGGACGACCAGTGCCCCGATCAGCCTGAGACGAAGAACAACTACAAGGACACGGATGGCTGCCCCGATGAGATCCCCGACACGGACGGCGATGGCATAAAGGACCCGCAAGACAAGTGCCCGACTGATCCTGAAGACATCGACCAGTTCGAGGACGAAGACGGCTGCCCCGATCCCGATAATGACAAGGACGGCATCCTCGATGACAAGGACAAGTGCCGCAACGACCCCGAGGTGGTCAATGGCTTTGAGGATGAGGACGGTTGCCCCGATCAGTCCCCCAAGCTCAAGCTGGTTAAGGTGACGAAGGAGAAGATTGAGATCTTACAAAAGGTCTTCTTCAATACAAACAAGACCACGATCAAGCGTCAGAGCTTTGCGGTGCTCAACGAGGTCGCCGAGGTGCTTAAGAGCTACAAGCACATCAAGAAGGTGCGCGTCGAGGGTCACACCGACAGCCAAGGCAACGACAACTACAACCTCAAGCTCTCCAAGGGCCGCGCGGATTCAGTGATGAAGTACCTGATGAGCAAGGGTGTTGAGGCTGAGCGCCTTGAGTTTGAAGGCTACGGTGAGACCGTGCCGATCGACGACAACAAGACCGCCGCGGGCCGCGCGAATAACCGCCGCGTTGAGTTCACCATCCTCGACCAATAGCCCCGCCAGACACCCGCCTTTAGACACGCTCCCAGCGTCGCTCAACCCACCATAAAATTTAAAATTAAATCAATCTGCCATATATAGCATCTTGCACCCCCCAATCCCCCCTCCAGGGGGGCTGGATCTGCGAGATGTCGAGGGCTTAGCCCTCGCCCTCTGCGCAGATCTCATCGCAGCGTGCCATATTAAGCAGAGAGATGATCCTCAATTGACTTTCGATACATCATACAGCGGCGAGTAATATTAACGAGGTGAAATATCAGCTTCTCTTTTGCCTGATCAGGATGAATACAACCTGTCAAGCGCATACGCTCAACATCATCAATAATAATATAACGAGTCAACAAGATGCTTAAAGAGCGCAGAGCGAGCCGAGACTCTTCAACGTCCATCCCAGTATTTTTGGCGAAGTGACCCGTCAGCGGCGCCAACCAATCCCCGGCGTGCTCCATCTCCAGGTGCCCCGCGTCGAGGACATGACGCAGCAAGAGCCGGGCGCCCTCGCGGTGATCCTCAAGCCAGCGCCAAGTCACGCGGATCATCCGCCCGATCCACACCTCCTCGGTGTCTTGAGGGCCGATCTGCACCTCGATGTCAAAATCCAGGAGCTGCTCGACGACCGCGCTATAGAGCCCCTTCTTATCACCGAAGTGATAGCTCAGCGTGGCGACATTGACGTTCGCCTCATTGGCGATCTGCCGCACGCGCGCGCCGCCAAAGCCGCGATCGGCGAAGACCCGCGTGGCGGCCTCAAGGATGCGCTCTCTTGTCTCTTCGGGCTTGGTCCCCGCGAGTCGACCCATGATCCTCTCCCGGAAATAAAAAGAATGTTGGATTTATACCAAGGCGCCTCTCAAAGCCGTAGCGGATTCGAGAATCTTGAGCGGTTTAGTTGGCACCAACGGGGCCTCTGGGCCACCTCGTATGGCGCCACCGTGGCGCCGCCTTCACCAACGATGAGGTGGGCTCAGGTGGATGCTTTTATGAACATTTGCGCGGATTTTAGGGTGCGCGGGCTTCAGGAGGCGTCGGCCAGGGCCTCATCCTCAAGGCCGCACAGGGCCTCGGAGAGCGCCCAGAGCTTCTGGCTCAGCAGCTCATCATCGGCGATCTTCGAGGCGCGGCGGGGGCGACGCTGCACGAACAGCGCGCCGGTGGTGTTGGCGATTTGACCGCAGGCGGCCAGGTAGAGGAGGGCGTCGGCGGCGCGCTCGGGGGGATCGGCGAGGAGGCGCAGGAGCTTGAGGTAGAGGCCGATGAGGCCCTCGCTGCGCGAGACAAAGCGGGTGCGGATGGGGCCGGGATCGACGCAGTTGACGGTCAAGCCGGTGCCATCGGCCTCCAGCCGCCGCGCCAAGGCGCGGCTGAAGAGGAGCAGGGCCACCTTGGAGCGACGATAAGCGAGCCAACCCTTAAAGCGTCGCGGATCTGCTTGTGTGTGTGGATCGAGCGCGGCGAGATCCAAAGCAGCGCGGCGATAGCTCGCCTCGGAGATCACGTTGATGATCCGGGCCGTGCCGCTCTCTTGGAGGCGCTGCAAGAGCAGCCGTGTGAGGAGATATGGGGCCAGATAGTTCACCGCGAGGGTCCGCTCATAGCCTTGGGCGCTCAACCCATGACGGCTATGGAGGACCCCGGCGTTGTGAATCAGGATATGCAGCTTGGGGAGGCGCGCGTTGATCTCACGCGCCAAGGCGCGGACCTCATCGAGATCGCTGAGATCGGCGTCAAAGAGGCCCACGTCGCGGCCCGTGGCGGCGCGGATGCGGCCTTGGGCGGCGACGCAGCTGGCCTCATCGGGTCCGTGGATATAGACCTCAGCCCCGAGCTTGACGAGGCCCACGGCGGTGGCTTCGCCGAGGCCGGAGGTGCCGCCTGTGATCAAGCACACGCGGCCATCTAAAGCGGGGAGCGACTGTGTGTTCATGGGTTTAAGGATCTACACCAAAAACACGCATCCTTAAAGCGCCCTCTCCCCGCGTGGCGATTTCCCCTTCTCACCTTCGGTCGGATGACTTCTACTGAGCGGACCCCAGCGAAGAGGAGGAACGAATGAAGCGACTCTGCCAGGGGCTCGGCCCCGTCAACCGCAGCGCGGTGGTGATCATCCCTCCACAGGACCTCTCCGCGCCGATCCAAGCCATCCGCGCGGCGCATGACAAGAGCTACGCCCGCTGGATGCCGCACATCAACCTCCTCTACGGCTTCCTGCCCGAGGCGCACTTCGCCGAGGCCGCCGACGTGATCTCACGGGCGCTGGCGGAATTTGAGCCCTTCACGCTGAGCCTCAACGCCTTTAAGCGCTTTGATCACGGCAAGAGCGAGACGATCTGGCTTGAGCCGCTGACGGCCCCGCACGCCCAGCAAATCCACCGGCTTCAGGCGATCCTCCAAGCGGCCTTCCCTCAGTGCGACGAGCTGGTGCGGCGCGGCGACGAGATCCACGGCTACCAGCCGCACCTCACCGTCGGCCAGTCACTCAACCGCGCCGAGACGCCTCAGCTGATGGCCGCTTGGCAAGCGAAGTGGGCGCCCATCGAGTTCGAGGTGGGCCAAGTCGCCTTGATCAGCCGCCGAGGAGACGGCCCCTTTGAGATCCGCCACATCGCGCCGTTCGGCCAGCCTGAGTTCAACGCCTTGGAGGCCCCCAGCGATCCGCTCAGCGCCCTGCGGCTTGGCCAACGGCTGATCTCGGGCTTGGAGTGGACCTCACAGGAGGTGCAGGCGGTTAAGCGGCTGTGTTTGCTCAACCACGATGAATCGGGCAGCATGTATGGTGAGATCAAGACCAACGCCGAGGCCTTTAATCGCGTAACGCCCCTGTTAGATGACCATTTCGACGCAATTATCCTCCACGGCTTTGGCAGCGACAGCCTCTACTCAATCTACACCACATTATCCACAGCCGAGCTGTTCAAAGACCCACCAAAAGGGCTAAAGATTGAGGTACACCCACACAAAAACGCCAAAACGATCATCAAAGAGGCCCGCGATTACTTAAAAAAGCGCGACACGCACGGCTCGACCTGCCCCAAGAGCCACCCCATCTTTCTGAGCTGGCTGGCCGATCGCCTCGACGCCCGAGACGACACCATTGAGCTCTCCGTGATCAGCACCTCCGACGGCGGCTTTGACGGCGACGCGCCCAAGGAGGCCATCCGCGCCGAGATGCTGCGGCTGACCAGCCGCTGCCGCTGCCGCCTCGCCGTCAACGTCTTGGTGGGCAGCTATGGCAGCCCGGATGCGCTGTTCTTCTTCACCGGCGACCCCGACGCGTTCACCGCCCGCATCCTCTTCTCCACGGTCCAGGCCGACGAGGGCGTGCTCAAGCTCCAAGACTTCCGCGCCAAGGACGTGGACGTAGGCGAGTCGGAGGGCGGCGAGCACATCACGCTGCGACCCTCCACGCCCTTCTGGGCCTTGGAGAGCGAGGTCTTACGGATCTACTGGCCCGAGGGCGTCACGCCCCCTGAGGCGATCACGATCAAGCGCCATGTCCCCCAGCCGGGGGGGCGCGAGCTGCTGATGCAGGCGGAGGTGCGGATCGAGGCCCAGCCGGTGCGCATTGAAGAAGACGCGCGTGAGATGTTCGCGCTCGTCGCCCGCTGCTTCGACGACAACCCCTACCTCCGAGACAGCGCGCGAGGATCGCTCAACGAAGTGCTCGCCCAGCTGGAGGCCCTCTTGGGGGTGCGTGACGCGCGCCTCGCCGAGCTGACCGCGTTGCCTGAAGAGAAAGCCCAGCTGGACCGGATCAAGGCGCGCCTGGACGAGAATATGCGCCAGATCGACGCGGCGCGTCGCTCAGATCTAAGCCTACGCGCGCTGAGTGGGCGGATGAACACGCTCAACCAAGCGCGCCGCGCGCTCAAGCGCCAGCTGCGAGACACCCGCAGCGCACTTGATCAGCAAATGCTAGAGCGCGAGCTGGACTATATGCGCGCCCACCCCGATCACTGGACGGTCTGGCTCAAGCCCGCCATGGACGAGATCAAGTCCAAGCTGGAGGCGACCCAGGAGGACGTGGGCGGGGCGATGCAGCACCTCTCGACGCGCATCCGCAGCAAGAAGTCCCGTGAAGATGGGCAAACCCGCTCGGTGGATCGCCACATCGAGAAGCTGCTCGCCCGCGCCCGAGATCGCCATGACGCGCGAGATCGCGCCGCCGATCCCCAAGACCATGTGCCCTTTGAGGCGCCCGCGATCTGGCTCGACGCGCGCTGCCCCATCTCCCAAGCGCCGCTGCATGAGGGGCTGGCGGGGCTACCCTTCGTCGCGGATCGCAGCGACATCACCTCGGGCAACGTGGCGGCGGGCGGACAAAACGTAGACCGCGTGGATGTCGCCTTGGAGCCCTTCATCGCCCTTGACGCGGCGCGGGATCTGATGTGGGGGCCGCTGGGGCAAATGCCCAGCCCCTTCTCCACGGGCCGGGGCGTCTACAACGCGGTGATCCCTGCGCTCCTTGGCCCGGCCACCCCCGCCAAGATCCGCAAGCTGGAGAAGGCCATCGGCTGGCTCTGCACGGGCACCTCAGCCTTTGAAGCGCCCATGGCCGAAGCCATCCCAGGCGCGTTGGCCTCGGTCTTGGGGCGCCCAGGCGACCAGGACGGGGCCGAGGAGCACCAGCGCCGCGCCCAGGCCCACGCCCTGCTGCGCACCACCGCGCTCTTTGATCGCCTCTGGAGCTACCCCTATGTCGAGGGCACCTCGGTGCTCGACGAGGCGGCGCCGCGCCTGCCCCTCAGCGTCGTCTGGGAGAAGAGCCTGGCCACATCGGGCGAGGCGGCCAGCCTGCGCAGCTCAGGCTGCACCACCAGCCTGCTGGCCAAGGCCGTGGGGGCGGAGTCCTTGGACGTGGAGGCGACCGCGCGTGGCTTGTTTATGTGGTGCTGCCGCAACATCGCCCGTGGGATCTTATCCGACAAGCATGAGGATGGGCGTGGCGGCGTGGAGGGCATCAAGCGCCTCGCCGCGCTCCTTCGGCTGAGCGTTGAGCTGGCGGGCTATCCACCCCAGACCCTGCGCGCCGCCTCGCGTGACTACGCCGCGCCGCGCGCCTTGGAGGTGTCGGCGCCGCTGAGCGAGGCCCAGCTGCGCTTTATCTTCGGCGCCCACGTCGATCACTGGGATCTCAGCGCCCCCGTCACCGCCGAGGGCTTCACCGAGGCGCTCAACCGCTGGATGAGCGCGCTTGATGAGGCCGCCTTGAGCGCCTTCATCGAGGATCTCGGCGCGGTCCTGACGCGGCTCGATGAGGTCTTGGGTGAGATCCCCGATGAGGGGCTGATGGACGACGCGGATCGCCCCACGCCAGGCCGCCCCAGCGCGGTGATCGCGCCGCTGACGCATGATCATTTTGGGATCTTGAGCCTGGAGGCGGTGACGCCCACGCGCGCCTACACCCCAGCCCCCGCCTTAGCCGATGATCGGCTGCACTTGCGGCGTATTTTAAAGGCCAACATCACCACCTGGACGCCGCCCCGCGACGCGCACCTGCCGTCGGGCCAGCTCAACCCCAGCGCGCTGAGATTTATCAATGAACACAGCGCGTTATGGCCGATGCGCGCCTTCCTTCGGCTGCAAAAAGCGGGGCTCTTGGGGCGACGCACCCTCGAAGCATTGCGTAAAGAAGAGGCCACGCGCGGGCTCCCCCAGATCAACGACGTCTTGAGCGCCATGGCGGACCTCATGGGGGGCGTGGAGCCCGTCATTTTGATGATCTACCGCGCCTTCGCCTTTGTGGTGGAGCACGCGGAGGGCTACGCCGACAAGCACTGGGCCGAATCCCCGCTGCGCGAGGCTGGCTTAAAGCGCGTGGCCGAGGTTTTGGAGTTGAATTTAGAGGCCGCCAGCGAGGCGCCGACGCGCTACGGCCCGGCGCGCATCGATCTCGACGCGCTCAGCCCGGATATCAACTGGCCCAAGATGGACGCGCGGGGCTGGCTGCCCAAGCACAAGGCGGTCAACGCCCAAGGCGAGCTGATCGGGGCGCGCTTTAAGTGCTCTGAGGCGGAGGCGGCGCTGCAAGACCCCGAGCTATGCCAGCTGGGCTTCGCTCACATCGCCGAGATTCAGATGAAGGAGGAGGGCGAGCGCTTTATTGGCGGGCTGCATCGCCACGCCCGCGCCACGCTGGGGGCCTACCCGGTGGATCTGCGCAGCTTGGATCGCGCGGCGTTGATCCATGCCCTCAAGATCGATCTGGTCCCCAAGCTGGCGGGCAAGGCCCGAGGCGTCCCCAGCCACCCCAGCTTCTTCAGCGACTGCGCGCACATCCTCTACGAGATGAGCCGCCTGGGCACAGACACGCGCGCGCTGCGCGGCGAAGAGGAGGCGACGTTCATCCATGATGAGGCGGAGGAGATCCGCCGCTTCAGCGCGCAAAGCTAAAAAAATCCGCGCCGCGAATAGCGCCGTGGGGTCCCTGGTTAGCGGCCTCGGACCCATCAACCGGAGTGAGCGATGCGCGCGATTCTTCTCCTCGCGATTCTTCTCCTCGCCATCCTCTTTCCACTGACCGCCTCCGCTGAGGCGCTGTGGACCGAGGGGCCAACCACGCAGATCACCGATGAGAGCCCCCTCACCTTCGGCGCCTTCTCGGCGTTGGCGCAGCGGGCCAGCCCCGCCGTGGTGGCCATCTCCAGCGAGAGCGTCATGGCCTTGCCTGAGGAGGATCTCTTCTTCTCCCACCCGTTCTTTGGTCATCGTCGCTTTGGCATGAGTACGCCCAGACAAATGCCCAGGCGTGTCGGCTCAGGCTCGGGGTTTATCATCCGCGCCGATGGCTACATCTTGACCAACCACCACGTCATCGACGGCGCGCGCAAGATCAAGGTCGATCTCCTCGATGGCCGCAGCTTTGAGGGCAAGCTCATTGGGCAAGATCCCGCCACGGATGTCGCGCTCATCAAGATCGATCCGGGCCAAGAGACGCTGCCCATCGCCCATCTGGGCGACAGCGACGCGCTCAAGATCGGCGCCTGGGTGGTGGCGATTGGCAACCCGCTGGGCCTTGATCACACGGTGACGGCGGGGATCGTCAGCGCCAAGGGCCGCAAAGAGATCCGCCCCAGCGGCGACTTGCGCTACTCGGACTTTATCCAGACCGACGCCAGCATCAACCCGGGCAACAGCGGCGGTCCGCTGTTCAACATCCGTGGTGAGGTGGTGGGGATCAACACGGCCATCAGCGCGCGTGGGCAGGGCATCGGCTTCGCCATCCCCATCAACATGGTCAAGCAGATCCTCCCTGGGCTGGCCAAGGACGGCGCCGTAGCGCGCTCTTGGATTGGCGTGCAGATTCAAGCGGTGACGCCCGCCTTGGCCAAGGCGTTTGGCCTGGATCGACCCCGAGGCGCGTTGGTGGCGGACGTGGTCGAGGGCGGGCCTGCGGCGACGGCGGGGATCAAGGCGGGCGACATCATCCTTGAGTTTGATGGTCGAGCCATCGACGAGCATGACACGCTGCCTTGGCTGGCGAGCACAGCGGGGGTGGGCAAGTCGGTGATCCTCAAGCTGCTGAGGGACAAGGTTGAGCGTGAGATCAAGGTGAAGCTGGGGCGGATGCCGGGCAGCGGCGGCGACGAGGCCGACGCGGAGGGTCGCTTGGGGGCGCGGCTGTCATCGACGGAGATCTCTGGGCGCAGAGGAGTGAAGATCGAGGCCCTTGAGCCTGACGGCCTCGCCGCGCGGGAGGGCCTAGAGGCCGGCGACGTCATCTTGAGCTGCAACGGCGTGGCGGTGGAGACGCCCCAGGCGCTGCGCGCGGCCTTGTCTCGGCTCAAGGAGGGCGATCTCGTGCGCCTCTTGGTGCAGCGCGGGCGCGGGCGGATCTTCCTGGCCTTCGTGCTCTAGCCTGCCCAAACCCACGAGGTTTGCTGCCTCGCAGCCTCCCATTGAAGATCACACCGATCTTATCCTTTACCTTCCTTTTAGGTGAGTTTCAGACCCTTCGACGTCACATCTGCGCCTCGCAGCGTATGGTCGATGCTCACCTCATCGGCGAAATTTTCGCATCATCATTTTTTTAAAAAGACAACAATTACGATGAGTTAGTCTCGAAAAAAGGACCAACGTCTAGGCCTTGCACAAGTTTTATTTGATTCGTCGATGAGCAGCCCCTAGCTTATCTCCATTGTTGAGACGTTGTGAGCGATTTGAACTCGTAGATATGGATGATTTCTATCATATTTACGAGAATGACTCGTTTATCTATTGAGACAATTTTGAAATCATCGGTCCGCTTTAGACTGGATTTGTCTGATCGATTTCGAGGGGATCGATTGCTTGGAGGGAGGAAAGGGGGTTTTTGGGCCGCTGTGCTTTTAAACCGAAAAAGAATCCGCGTTGACGCGGGCTCTTTAAAGACAAGCAATCGTTCCCTTTTGATGAACAAGGTTCATTCACATGAAGAATCTGGCCTATCTCGTCGCCGAGGATAGTCAAGTCGTTCGGCATATGGTTCGTAACACGATTATAGATCGCTTTGGCTCTCAAAGTGTATATACAGCGCATGATGGCGCTCTCGCCTTAAGCATATTAGCCAATAAAAAAATCGACATCATTATTTCAGATTGGGAAATGCCGAGGCTCACAGGTCAAGAACTCCTTGTTTATGTACGCCGTAGTAAAAGCTATAGAAATACACCTTTTATCATGATGACATCTCGTATTTGTAAAACCTCTGTTGTGAGCGCAATTCAGGCAGGAGTTAGTTATTATATTGCAAAACCATTTACAACTAAAAAATTAGAGGATGTTATTAGGGACTCATGGTTTATCTCTTCAAAAAGAAAAGATATCCGTATTGCTTTGCCAAATCATCACTTGAAATTTAGCGTAAATGGCGAGAATTACTTTGGTAAGGTGATCGATATAAGCGAATCAGGGTTGTTATTCGAGGCGATATATGTTAGTTCACTGTCTTTATTTGAAAAAATAAGCATGGGATTGACCGTTCAATTTTCAAATGGTCAAATTTTTAAGATAAATGAATTATTGGGGTCAATCGTCAGGATTGAAACCCATAATAATAGCCAAATTTTAAATATCAATAAGCCCTGTAAAATCGCGATTAAGTTTGATTTTGACGCGGGTGATGAAAATAAAGCAAAAACTAAATTTTTGGTCGATAAAGCGATTGAGGAGCGATTAAACGCCTAGAACGGCGTGCGTCGCAGGATGCGATCGGCGTGGGGGGATGGCGAACCTGGAGGGAGGGATGCGCCCTTACTTGACGCGGGAGCTGTACTCGCCGTTGCGGGTGTCAACGCGGATGACCTCGCCCTCTTCGACGAAGAGGGGCACGTTGACCACCGCGCCGCTCTCCAGCGTGGCGGGCTTGGTGGCCCCTTGCGCGGTGTCGCCGCGGACGCCCGGCTCACACTCCGTGATCTTCAGCTCGACGAAGTTGGGCAGCTCAATGCCGATGGGGCGGCCGTTATAGAGCACCACGCCCACCTCAATGTTCTCCTTGAGGAACTGGGCGCGATCACCCAGCTCGGCGGCGGCGACGGTGAGCTGCTCGTAGGTCTTGTTGTCCATAAAGCACCAGCCGTCGCCGTCTTGATACAGCGCCTGCATGGTCACCTCGCTGACATCCGGGCGCCCCACCTTATCCCCAGAGCGGAAGTTGGTGTGGATCGTCTGGCCGCTGATGAGGTTCTTCATCCGAGTCTTGACAAAGGCCACGCCCTTGCCCGGCTTGACATGCTGGCAGTCGACGATCTCCCAAAGGCCGTCGTCATAGATGATCTTCAGGCCCTTACGAAACTCATTCGTTTGATACACACGCGCTCCTCTTGAGGTGGTCGTCCAGCGCCCTTAAGGCCAGCTCATAGCTGTAGGCGCCAAAGCCAGAGATGACGCCGAGGGCCACGCCGGAGAGGTAGCTCTTTTGCCGAAATTCCTCGCGCTTTGCAAGGTTCGTGAGGTGAACCTCTATCAAAGGCAGCCCGACGGAGAGGATGGCGTCTCTCAACGCGACGCTGGTGTGCGTGTAGCCCCCCGCGTTGAGGATGATCCCCTGGCAGTCCTCAGCGGCGGCGTGGATGGCGTCGATGAGCGCCCCTTCATGGTTGGATTGGGCGCAACGCAGCTCAATGTCGAGCGCGGCGGCGAGGGTCGTCAAGCGCGCCTCGATGTCCGCCAAGCGCACCACGCCATAGAGGGCCGGCTCGCGCAGGCCCAAGCGGTTGAGGTTGGGGCCGTTGAGGAGGAGGACGCGCGTCACAGCGCCTGGGTCAATGAGGGGCGGGCGGCGCGGATGTGGAACCGCGCGCGGTGGACACAGCCCTCGGGGCTCAGGCGCAAGGCTAAGCAGTAGCGATCGCTGAGCGGGTGGACGATGACGAGGTTGTCGAGGCTCTCCAATAAGAAGTCTTCAGCCTCGCCCAGCCCCGCGTCATCCTTGATGCTGATGAGCTGGTTGAAGATGGTGGCGTACTCTTTACTCGCCTCATCCGAGAGCCCCACCTCCGTGGAGGCGAGCTGCGTCCCCTCCGCGTTGAGGATAAAGGCGGCCTCGGCGCCACGCACCGTGTCGATGAGCTGATTGAGGGTCTCTTTAAACATATCAGGCCTTGGCTGGCTTGGGTGTGAGGCTGGCGCGCGCGTTATTCAGCGGGTGGCTGAATGTTTTGGCTAGGGACAGGGCAGATCTTGGCTTGGATGCTCTCGTTGAGCAGCTGAGGGCAGCTGATGCAGTCGATGAAGTTATCGTCCTGGCCGGCGTAAGCTGGGCACTCAATGGTTGTGTCTACGTTGCCCAATCCCTCGCTGGCGAGGAGATCCATCTCTTGTTGACTGCAACGAAGGCGGCAGCCCAGGCAGATGATGACGGGGAACTTAAACTCATTGCTCTCGATGCTCTTGCCGTCAAGGGTCTCACCCTTGAGCCGCACCCGGGTCATGATCTGCACGCGGCCATCAGTGGTCCCCAGCTCGGGGGCCGCCCGCAGCCGCTCGATCTGGCTTAAGGGCATCAGCTCAAGGCCAACGACCTTCTTGCTGTCACCGATGGGCACGAAGCCGCTCATCTCTACGGGCAATACGGTCTCAAAGTCACCGCTGATGGGATCGATGAACTCGTATTCGATGATCGCTTGGCGTAACAGCACGCTGTTGGTGTTGGCGCGCGCGTCTTGCTCACCATAGTTATTGGCGGCGTTGATATCGATCATCTTGTTTTCAAGCAGCGGGTAAACGCTGTAACTATCGATGAACGCGATGTCAATGACGCCTTGTGATTGAAAAAATGTCTCATCCGATGTAGGTTCACAGCCCACGATAGGCTGCATCTGCAAGATCATCAGAGAGACTTCTCTGTCTTCGCAGGCGGCGCTGCTCATCACCAAACCGAGCAGGGCCAGGCGAAGGAAGAATTTGGCCATTTCAGCCTCCATTTCCAACCATCGCCCCTAGCTCTTCCAGGGTCAGCTTCGCCACGCGTGGCGCGCCCGGACGTTCAAGGGCAATGAAAGAGATGTATTCTGCCCGAATTTTCTTATCTTTGGCGATTTTTCCAAGGACGTCATCGCCGCTCCAGGCGCGCCAATCCACAGGGAGTCCGCATCTCTCTAAGATTGAAAGGATTTCTCTGTGTTGATCGCGAGGAAACCCCAGCCGCTCGACGCTGAGGTGGAGCGCGAAGGAGAGCCCTATGGCCACGGCTTCACCGTGGCGCATCCCCGCGCACAGCTCGACGCCATGCGCCAGCGTGTGACCGAGGTTGAGGACCATCCGTTGGCCCAGATCACGCTCATCAAGCGCCACGATCTTGGCCTTCGTCTCCACCGCCGCGTAGAGCAACGGCGCCGTCACCGCTGGATCACCGGCCAAGAGCCCCTCCACCGATCGCGCGAAGACCTCGATGAGATCAGGGCGGTCGAGGAGGAGGCACTTGAGCAGCTCGCTCAGCGCGGCGCGCCGCTCTTCAAGCGGGAGGGTGGCGAGGTAGGCGAGATCGGTGAAGACCCACTCGGGCTGATGGAAGGCCCCCACCAGGTTCTTGCCTGCGGGCAGGTTAAAGCCCGTCTTGCCCCCCACGCTGCTGTCTAGCTGCGCCAGCAGCGTGGTGGGGATCTGAATCAAAGGGTGGCCTCGGTGCAGCGTCGCCGCCACAAACCCAGCCAGATCGCCGACCACGCCGCCGCCCAAGGCGACGATGGGCGTGGCCCGATCAACGCTCGCCTCGATGGCGCGCTCATAGAGCCCCGCCACCGTCGCCAGCGTCTTATGCGCCTCCCCCTCGGGGAAGCTGAGCAGGGGCACGCGCAGCCCCGCCGCGCGCAGGTCGGCCTGGAGCGCCTCGCCATAGAGCGCGCCGACGCGCGCGTCGGTGATGATCAAGAGCGCGCCCGTTGAGGTCGCCTCGATGAGCCGCGCCCGCAGCTCTTCCCCCGCGCCTTGGCGGAAATAGATCGGGTAGGGCCGCGCCAGCGGCACGGTCAAAGCGCGCACAGGGCCTCGATGATCTGCGCCGTCAGCGCTGAAGGGCTGCCTTTATCGACGTGGAGGGTCAGCGCGGCGCCCTCCTCAAAGGGCGCCCGCCGCGCGTAGAGCGCCTCTAGGCTCTCCTCCGCCCGACTCAGCGGGCGATCCCCCCCTGCCTCACTCAGCCGCGCCCGCAGCGTCTCCAGCCGCGCTCGCAGGCTGATCCAGACCCCCTGCGGCAGCGCGGCGCGGATCGACGCCTGGGTCACGGCGCCGCCGCCGAGCGCGATGACGGCAGGGCAAGCGGGCTCAAGCCCCTCAAAGGCCGCTCGCTCCCAGCGCCGGAAGCCCTCCTCACCCTCAGCGGCGAAGATCGCCGTGATCCCTCGCCCCGCGCGCGCGCAGATGAGCGCGTCGAGGTCAAAGAAGGGGCGGTTGAGGCGCGCCGCGAGGCGCTGGCCGATGGTGGTCTTGCCGGTCGCCATAAACCCTGAGAGGTAGATGTGCCTCGCGCGCCAAGCTGGGGGCGGTGTGGGGATCAGATCAGCGGGCCGTGCGGACCGTCGCCGCAGAGCGGTTGACGATGCGCGGGGTCACGAAGATGAGCATCTCTGTGCGACGATCACTCTGGCCTGTGGTGCGAAACAGCGCGCCCAGGATCGGGATCCGCGCGAAGAAGGGCACCTGAGCGCGTGAGAAGCCTGAGTTGCGCGTGTAGATGCCGCCGATGACGGTGGTGTCGCCGTCCTTGAGCAGCAGCTCCGTCTGCGCTTGCTTCTTCAAGATCGTGGGATCACCGCGCGCGCCGACGTTCTGGAAGTCCGGCGTGTCGTTCTTGGCGGTGATTGAGAGGTAGATGTTGCCGTCCTGTGTCACATGCGGCTGTACATCCAATGCCAGCGTGGCGTCATAGAACTGCGTCTGGACGCCCTGCGCGGAGACCTGGCTGATCGGGATGCTGACGCCCTGGCTGATGCTGGCTTTTTTGTTGTCCAGCGTGGTGATCTTGGGGCTGCTGACGATCTTGACCGTACCTTGGCTCTCCATCGCTGAGAGGCGGATGTTGAGGTTGAAGGTGCTGTCGATGCTGCCAAACGTGAGGCCCAGCGCGCCACCAGAGCCCAAACCCGCAGCGGCGGGGAGGTTGACGGCGTAGTTGGGCTGGTCCACGTTGCCCTCGGTGGGCGTCTGCTCGTCCGTGGCGCCACCCTGGATGCCGACGGTGCTGGGGAAGCGCAGGCCCGTGGGGTTGCCGGTGGTGGCGCCGAAGCGCATATCACCGCCCCACTGGATGCCGAACTCTTGCTCATCGACGCTGTTGACCTCGACGATGCGCGCCTCGATCAAGACCTGCGGGGTTTGGGTGTCGAGGCGGCGGATCATGTCCTCGGAGGCGTCGAGGTGATCGCTGACGTCCTTGAGGATGATCGTGTTGGTGCGCGCGTCGAACTCCGCCTTACCACGGGCGCTCATCACGCTCTTGATGCGCTCTAAGAGATCACCCGCGACGGCGTGGTTGATGGTCACCAGGCGGATCTCAAGGGGCTTGAGCTTCTCTTTGACCTCAAGCTTCTTGAGCTCCATGTTGCGCTCCTCGGCGATGACCTTGGCCGGGGCGACGCGGATGATGTTGCCCTCGCGGACCATGTCGAGGGCCTTGGTGCGCAGCACGATCTCCAGCGCTTGATCCCAGGGGACCAGCTTGAGGTGCAGCGTCACCGTGCCAGAGACCTCATCGCTGGTGACGATGTTGACGTTCCCCTCCTTGGCGAGGAAGCGCAGGATGTTGTGGATGTCGCCGTCCTTGACGTCGATGTTGACCTTGCGGCCCGTGTAGCGGGGGCGACGCGCCTTGTTTTGACGCTTATCGTCCTCGGCGCGGACCGTCTGGGCGGGGCCCGTGTAGACGGCGACGCGCGCGGGGGCGGCGCTGATGGGCTGCCAGCCCTCGGCCTGCTGGGGCGCGGCCTCGGCGTTAAAGCGCCAGATCAGCGCGTCACCTTCGCGCTTAAGCTCATGCTCAGCTGGCCGGGCGAGGCTGACGACGACGCGGGTGGCGCCCTCGGCCTTGAAGCTGCTGACGAGGCGCACGACGCTGCGGAAGTCCGAGGTGTCGAGGCTGCGCTCCATGCTGGGATCAATGGCGGCGCCCTTGAGATCCAACGTGTAGGTCAGCGCGTCCTCTTGCTTGACGATCGCCTGAGGCTCGCCGGAGAGCTTGAGGATGATCTGGCTCGACTGGGCGTCGGCCTTAAAGCGCACGTCCTTGATCTCGCCCGGCCCCTGGACGGCGGCCACCGCGCGGGGCGCCTCCACGCGCTTGGCCTCACGCTTGGCCTCACGCTTGGCCTCGCGCGCGCGTTTTTCTTCGCGGGCGGCGAGCTTGCGGGCGCGGCGCGCTTCACGCTCGGCCTTGACCTTGGCCTTGGCCTCGCGGCGGGCGACGCGCTTGGCCTCAGCGGCCTCAGGATCAGCCTTGGCGGGGGCGGCCTTGGCGACCGGGGCGGCCTCGGCGCGCTGACGCGCTTGGCGCTGCGCCTGGGCCAGCATCTCACGGGCCTCTTCGCGGGTCTTCTTGGCCTCGGCCTTGGCCCGCTCCGTGGCCTCTTCCTTGAGGGCGATCTTCTCTTGAAGCGCCCGGCTCTTCTGCTCCATCGTGCCCAAGCGGCGCTGCAGCTGCTTGATCTCATCGCTCTGATCGGCGGCCTTGGCCTTGGCCAGCGCCTCCTCCAAGCGACCCAGCTTCTCGTCCATATGGGCGCCGGCCTTCTCGGCCTCAAGCTGCGCGATCTTGGCCCGCTCCGCCTTGATCTCCGCCGCGCGCGCCACGGAGGACGCCTCGATGGAGCGCGCTAGGGCCTCATCCTTCTCTTGATGCGCCTCTAAGAGCGCGTTCTCCAGCTCAAGCTTGGCCGTCTCCAGCGCCTTGATGCGAGACTCGGCGTGGTTGACCTCATCGCCGAGGCGGGCGCGCTTGGCGGCGAGGGCCTGGAAGCGGGCCTCGGCGGCGGCGGCCTTCTGCTCGGCCTCGGTGGCCCGCTCGTTGAGCTTGGAGAGCTGGCGCTCGGTGGCCTTGACCTGCTTATGGGCGGCCTTGGCCTCTTGATGGGCGCGCTCAGCGCGCTCGGCGGCCTCACGCTCACGCCGCTCAGCGGCGGCGAGGCGCGCGTTGGCGGCCTCCTTAAAGCGCTCGGCGGAGGCGTTGATCGACTCCAGCTTGGCGGCGGCGGCGTCCGAGGCGGCGCGGGCGGCCTCCGCGGTGGCGAGATCGGAAGAGCACACG
>JAHJCH010000084.1 GCA_018813065.1 Myxococcota bacterium | reverse complement strand
CTCACCCGGCGGATGTCTTCGTTCTGCCCCGCCGTCCTTCGTTCACCCCCGATGGCCGCAGCGACGCGGCGGATTATTGCTGGTGGGTCTTTCGCCCCGCGCGGGCTCACCGCCCCGGTTCTTGGAGGATCTTATGAGCGATCCGCCTCCGATGAAGGTCGATGCTGATATCTGTCAATGGGCGCAGATCGATGATCGGCGTCTCCGCTACCTCCTCGCCGAGTCTCGCGAGGCTGGCGTTAACCCCCCCTGCATCTCTCTCGGTCGCCGAGGGGTTCGCCGTTGGCTCGGCGGTCCCCAAGATTGGGCCGATTGGCTTGGAGCTTTGGATCAATGGCGAGCATCGAGAAACGCGGCGATAAGTACGCGGTTCGCTGGCGCGACGCAGCCGGCAAGAACTGTCGCAGGACATGCCCCAACCTCACCACGGCGCGCGCCCTCAAGCGCGAGGTCGAGGAGGATCTCGCCCTCGGGGCCGCGACTTGGCGACCCCGTGCCCAAGCTGAGGCTGCCGACCTCTCAGTGATCTTCCAGGCCTATCTTGAGGACCGCGCCCGCGTGTTGGCTCCAATGACCATGCGCAATGTCTTCAGCATGCTTCAGGTTTTCCTCGCTTACTTGCGTGAGCACGTCGCCCCACATGGCCGCCTCACCCCCGATTTGTTGTCTCGCGCCAACCTCTCAAGCTTTTATCAATACGCTCGCGAGGTGAGGGGCAATCAAGCTGCCTCAGCGGCGATGAAGGTCCGCTGTGTCGAGACGGCTTGGCGCTGGGCTTTCGACTCCGATGAGTTCGATCAGGTAACGCCTCGCCCCAAGACCCTGGCTCTCCCTGGGCTTCCCCCTCCCAAGGCGCCTGTCGCCCCGACTTGGCCTCTCTGTGATGCCATCATCGCGGCGGCGGATCGGCCCGTTTATCGTCGCTTTTTCACCGTCCTGCGCTACACGGGGCTGCGCAATTCACAGGTGGCGCGCCTCCGTTGGGAGGACTTTGATTTGAGCGGGGCCTTGATGACCGTGCGCCCCGAGTTGGGTAAGAGCCGCTTGGAGAAGCACGGTCGCGTGGTGCCAATCTCCCCTCACTTCGTGGAGGCTCTGAGGAGCTGGGGGCCTTCGTCCGATGGGTGGTTGTTGGATCTGAGGAGTTCTACGCGCCGAGTCAATTTGCAAGGGCTCAGGCGCGCTTGGAGCGCGGTGGGCGTTGAGAGTATGCCGCCCGCTCACGCTTTTCGTAAGGCGTTCGTGACGGGGTTAATCCAGGCCGGGGTTCAAGAGCACGTGGTTAAGGGCTTGGTCGGCCACGCGCGGGGCATAACCTTGGACGTTTATACCGATCCAAGGGCCTTGATGGAGGAGATGCGCGCGGCTGTCGGCCTCATGCCAAAGATCGGCGAGGCTTGAGTCTTGTGTCCGCTGCGTACCCTAAGCGGCATCACGGGGACTTGTGAATTGATATAAGTTGTCGATTTTAATGGCGATTAAGCCGTTTTGGTGGGCTGGGTTACTCTTGGCCGACGAAGAACTCACCGGGCTGGGCATCCTGCCAGCTGACGCTGTGGACCACGGCGCCGCGGGCGTCGATCAAGCTGACGGTATCGGCGCGGTTGCCCAAGCCGAGGCTGCCCATCGCCTTAAAGAACTCACCGTGACCGCCGCCATAGATGGACATCTCCTCGCCCACGTCCAAGGTCAAGCCATTGGGGCACTTATAGCGCACGCCCACATTATCTGAGATGAGCCAGCTGCTCAGATCCATCGGACGTGTCCCCACATTCTTAATCACGACCGTCTCATCATCATAGCGATCAAAGACGCCATCGCCGTTGCGATCCGCTTGAGGGTTGGGCACCACGAGGCTAATGATCACGCGGTTGATCTCGGGCTCGGGGGCCTTACACATCATCTTACTGTCCATACAGACCTTGGTGCGCATCCACGAGCCGACGCGGGTGGCCTGACAGATATAATCCTCGGGGCAGGCGTCATCGGCGGTACACTCAAATGTGCAGACCTTGTTGCCCTGACCCAAGTCCACGCAGCGGTTACCCTCCGCGCCGCAGTCCGCGTCCTTATCACAGGCACCGCAGAGCATATCCTTATCCGCCCAGGGGTGAGCGCGTGGATTATCATCGATACCGTGGACGCCATACATGGTGGTGAACCAATAGGAGTTGCCGTCCAGATCCTTGAGCAGTTCCATCAGCCTTGGCGGCGCGGGCGCCTCATCGCGGCCTGTCTTGATAAAAGCGTTGAGGAAGTCCTTTACGGCATCGGCGGTGCTGGCGTTGCTAAAGCTCGTCGTCGTGATGATGTCCAGGTTGGCCCGATCCGCCTTACTGGGGTTAAGGAAGAAGGCCTGACCGATCCCATAGGTATCACAGCCCTCGGCGAGCACGACCTGATAGCGATCCGCGGGCATCTCCACGCCGGGGATCTCGCTGTCATCCAGATCCCCCTCATCGGTCTTGCGCCAGTTGGCGAGGGCGAAGCCATAGAACGGGCCGCTGTGACCGCTAAAAACGATGATGTCGCGTGTGCCCAAGCTCTCGCGCATATCCGCCTCCAAGGCGCGGCCGCCGGCGTCTGTATCGGGGTCCGTCTCTGTGCCGGGCTCGCCCCAATAGAGGGCGATCTTGACGGTGATGGGACCAATGGGGGAGAGCATGGACTTGGTGAGCGGGCCGCTGTCACGGCGCAGCGCGGCGTAATCATCCACGGGAGACTTAAAGCCCTCTTGGATGAGGTGATCATAAACCGCCTTACTGTGTACGCGGTGATACTCTTTATGATAATCCCAGCCGAAGTGGACGCCGATATCCAAGATCCCGTCATCGATCAAGCGCAGATAATCAAACCAAGCATCAGGAGAGCGAGGCTGCTTGGTGATGCTCATCTTCACCGTCTCCAGGCGATCGGCGCTGACGTTCTTGGGGTTAAAGCTGCTCCAGGGGCTCTGACGATACCACTCGCGGTTTAGCTCCAGCTTCTGCATCTCTTGGGTGCTGATCTTACCGATGGTCAGCTCAAAGAAATCCTGTCCGGCCTCATCGCGGGTGGTGGGCAACATGCTGACGAGGCTCTGTGGACCCGCGATCTCCTGACGAAACTGAAAAGAGAAGACCCGCTCGGAGACCTCTTTGATCTCCAGGCTCTCCCATGAGCCGTTCTTGGTCAGGGCCTTAAAGCCGCCGTAGTCCTTGTTATCGTCGTGATCGGACTTCTCGACCATGTACTGCCCCAGGAACCAGCCGATGACCACCTGCCGATAAGGCGCCAGCTCTACGGCGCGGGCGTAGCGGACATCGTAGCTCTGACCGACGAACTCGGCCTCGATCTCGACCTGCGTCTCACCGCGCAGCTCATACTCATCGGCGCTGGCGGAGAGGAAGTTATCCTCCTTGCCGGGCTCGACGAGGATCAGGGCCTCCTCATTGGCCTCTGGGGTCGAGGGGGTGGGCTGGGCGTCTTCGCCGCAGCCAAGGAACAGTAAGCCGCCGAGGGCGAGCCAAGAGAGGGCGCGCGTGCTCATGGGATCTCCGATGCTTGATTTTGGCGCGCGGCTTAGCACATTTAGCGCCAACTGTCAAAGGGCCGCAGAGGCCCTTTGACGGGGCCTGAGCTGGCAAGCCGAGGCGCCACTGGCGGATGCCTTGGGCGCGTCGCCATGACCTCAGCGGCTCAGGGGCGCGCCGCCATGACCTCAGCGATGGGCGCCAAGAGCAAAGCCGCGATCCCCTCCACGTCTGCGCGCAGGCTGGGGTGGTCCAGGGCGGCGATCGCCGCCGCGCGGCGCCGCTCAATCTCCGCCAAGGCGTAGCCCAGGGCGTCCACCTCGGCCAGCAGGGCCAGGGCCTCATCGATGTCCGCCGCCGTCGTCGTCGCGCGGGGGCGATCCAATATCGCCTTGAGGCGCGCGGCGCGGGGAGGGGGGAGGTGGGTGAGGGCGTAGACGGCCAGGGCGCTGCGCTTGCCCTCCTTGATATCCGAGCCCACCTCGCCGCGACCCTTATCCGCGTAGAGATCGAGCACATCATCCTGGATTTGAAACAAGACGCCGAGGTGACGCGCGGCCTCCTCCAGCCCCGCCACCGTCGCCGCGTCGGCGCCGACGAGGGCCGCCGCGCCGGCCATGGGCAAGGCGAAGAGCCCCGAGGTCTTGCCCTCGACCATGGCGAAGTAATCATCCAGCGTCGGCGCCGCCAGCCCCATCAAGGCGAACTCGCGCTCCTGGCCGTCGATCACCCGCATCGTCTCGCTGATCAGGCGCGCGATGACGGCCAAGACCGCCGCTGGGGGCGCCTCAAGCCGCTGGATGAGGGCCAGCGGATAGTAGAACATGGCGTCGCCGAGGTTGATGGCCTGGGCCTCACCGTAGCGGCGCCACACCGTCTCCACCCCGCGCCGGTGGGTGTCACCGTCTTGAAGATCGTCGTGCACCAGGGTGGCGTTATGAAGCACCTCACAGGCGGCGCCGAAGGGCAGGACGCGCGTTGGATCAGCGCCGAGGGCCTCAGCGACCAACAAAGGCAAGAGGGCGCGCAGGCGCTTACCGCCCGAGGCCATCTGATAGCGGCACATCTCCACCAGGCTGGCGTTGGGCGGCGAGGTGGCCACGACCACCTCATCGATCAGGGCCAAGATCTCGGGCAAGCGCGCGGTGTGGAGCGCCTGAAAGCGGGCGCGTAGGCTCATACGGGTTCCTCCAAGAAGCCGGGGGCGGGCGTGAGGCGCTCGGCGGCGCGGCCCCTCGCGCGATAATGATCGAGCAGCGCCGCCAAGGCGCCCTCATCATGAGAGAAGAGGAGGAGGGAGTCGCCGCCCCCCGCCCCGGAGACGCGCGGGACCAAGCCCGCCGCCCGCGCCGAGGCGCACAAGGCTTGAAGATCAGGCGTCATCAGCCCCAGCCGGTGCGCGGCGTCCCAGGCCTCAAAGGCCCGCTGAGCGGCGTCGATCCGCGCCAAGGTCAAGCCATCGAGGAGCGCCGCCGAGGCCGCCGCCAGGGGCGTGGGATCAGCGCCCTTGGCCCGCTGGATGAGCGCGCGGGTGTCTGCGGCCTGATCGCTCTGCACGCGCCCGACATAGACCCCGATGGGCCAAGGCAGGCGCGCCGCGCCCTGAGCCAGCGGTCCTTCACCGCGCCGCGCGCGATCGGCGCGGGGTGGATCGGGGCAAGGCGAGGCGACGAGGCCGCCCAAGGCGCAGGTCAACACGTCATAACCAGAGCCGCGAAAGCCTTGGGCCTTGAGGTGGGCGGCCAGCGCGCCCTCAAGGACCTGGAGGGGATCGACGGCTTCGCCGCGCCGGGCGTGCGCGGCGCCGACGAGGGCCACGACCAAGGCCGCGCTGCTGCCCAAGCCGCCCTTCGGCGCGCCGGGCGTGCTCAGGGACGAGGAGATCTCGATGTGGGCAGGCGGACAAGCGACCAAGGCCGCGTCGATAAAGGGATCACCGGTCGGCCACGGCGCGGCGTCGAGGCCGAGGAGGGCCGAGGTGACGCGCAGGCTTGGGGCGGGGGTGAGGGTGACGCGCAGGCGACGCGCCACGGCCAGGGCCAGGGCCACCCCGCCGGGGCGCAGGGCCGCGTACTCCCCGGCGATCATCAACTTACCGGGCGCGGAGAAGACGCGTGGGCTCATCGAGCGGGGCCGCCCACGCCGCAAGCGATGACGCGGGTGACGCCGGGGGTGGCCTCCAAGGCGGCGCGAACGGCGGCCTCATCCTTGGGGGCGCACAAGGCCTTGACGTGTGGCCCGGCGTCGATGGTGAAGTACACGCCCAGCCCCTCGGCCCGCAGGGCGCGGACGCGGTGGATCAGCGCCACCGTCGCCGCGCGCCAATACAAGAGGCCGGGCCGCGCGCTCATCATCGCCGCGTGCATGGTCAAGCAGCTGCGCTCCATCACCTCGCCCAAGGCCGCCAGATCCCGCGCCGCCAAGGCGAGCTGCGCCGCCTCCAGATCGGGATTTACGCTGTCGAGCCAGCCCGCATACAGGGGCGAGCTGCGCGCCGTCTCCTGCATCCCCTGGGACGAGGAGGTGTCCTTCTCGCCCGCATCGACGAGGGCGACGAGGACGCGCAGCGGCCAATGCTCAGGGGGATGCAGTTGCGAGCCGTGCGCGTCCTCACCGTCGGCGCGTGTGCCCTCGCGCCAGAGCACATAGCCGCCGTGGAGGCTGCGAGCGGCGGAGCCGGAGCCATGACGGGCGATCACCGACAGGCGCTCCAAGCTCAGATCGAGCCCCAGCGCGCGGGCTGCGGCCAAGCTCAGCGCGGCCATGCTCGACGCCGAGGACGCCAAGCCCGCGCCGTAGGGGAAGGAGTTCTTGGAGAGGACGCGCGCGCGCAGCGACGCGCCAGCGGCGGCGCGGATCAGATCAAGCACGCGCGAGGCGCGGAGGGTCGCCGCGCCGGGGCGGGGGCGGCCATCCACCGACAGACAATCCGCCGCCAGATCGGGCTCAAAGATCACGGTCGTCTCGGTATAGAGCGCGTCCACGGTCACGGACAGGCTGCCGCGAGCGGGGAGATTAAGCGCCGCGTCGCGCTTACCCCAATACTTGACCAAGGCGAAGTTGGCCGAGGCGCGGGCGTGGCCCCTCATGACGCCCGCCGCAGCAGCCGCGCGGCGCGCAGGGCCTTGATCGAAGGACAACCCGCGCAGAAGCACACCACGCGCAGCTCCTCGATGATCACGCGCAGCGCGCGCTCCAAGGCGTCCTCCCCGGCCTCTGCTGCGCGCAGGAGGGGGGCGCTCAGGGCGGCGGCATCCGCGCCCAGGGCCAAGGCGACGGCCACATCATGCCCGCCGCGCACGCCGCCGGAGGCGATCACCAAGCGATCGGGGCCGAGGGCGGCGCGGCAGTGCCCGATGGAGGTCGCCGTATCCACGCCGAAGCCGGCCAAGCGACGACCCACCTCGGCCTTGATCGGCGCATCCCCGCGCAGGCTCTCGACCTTCGCCCAAGAAGTGCCGCCGACCCCGGCGACCTCCAGGCCCGCGATCTTGAGCCCCGCCAGCTTCAAAGCCGTCGTCCGCGAGATGCCCGCCCCGACCTCCTTGATCAGCGTGGGCCGCGCGATGCCCTCCAGGGCCTCGACCAGCGCCGCGCGCAGCCCCTTAAAGCGGGTATCACCCTGTGGCTGAATGGCCTCTTGCAGCGGGTTGAGGTGAAGATTGAGGGCGTCAGCGCCCACGGCCTCCAAGGCCGCGTTGATCTGAGCGGTCGTCACCCCATAGTTGAGCTGCACCGCGCCGAGATTCCCCAAGAGGAGCGGCAGATTAGGCGCCGCGTCGCGGACGGCGAAGGTGCGGGTGTGTTGAGGGGCCTCGATCATGGCGCGCTGAGAGCCCAGGGCCATCCCCAAGCCGAGCCGCGCCGCGACGCGGGCCAAGCGATGATTGAGGATCTCAGCGCGGGGCGTCCCGCCGGTCATGGCGCCGATGAGGATGGGCGCCTCAAGGCGCCGCCCGAGGATCTCCACGCTGAGATCCACGGCGTCGAGATCCACCTCGGGCAAGGCATCATGCTCCAGCGAATAAGCGCCCAGCCCTGCGGCGTGCCCGCTCTCTACGGGCTGATGGAGGCAGAGATCGATGTGCTCATCTTTACGCAGGCTGATGGACTCCAAGGGGCCTCCAAGGCGAGATGCAAAGTGGAGAAGATGCCGCGCGGCGAGGGCGCTTTCAAGGGGGGGGCTCAGCGCGCCTTGAGGGAGGCGTAAGCGTGGGCGAACTGACGGGTGTACAGCCAGCCGCTGAGATAAGAGAAGCCCAAGCCCGCATAGAAGCCGAAGCGGGCGAGATAAAGAGAATAGGGCTCCAGGCTGGGCAGCACATCAAAGAGGGCGACGCCATAAACGAGGAAGCTCCAGCCCAAGAAGTTCGTCTTCACCTTGCCCCAGATGCTGCTCTTGATCTCCAGCTGATGAGCGGACATAAAGCGGCGGATGGTCGTCACCCAGAACTCGCGGGCGAGATAGAGGACGAGGGCGAAGGGCGAAGGCCCCTCGCCGGTGTGATAAAGCATGAGAAAGAGGATGACCACCGCCTCAAAGAGCAGATCGGAGAACTGATCGAGGATCTCACCGAGGTAGGTCACCTGATTAAGCCTGCGGGCCAAGATCCCATCGGCATAATCACTCAGCCCAGCCAACACCCCCAGCAAGATCGCCGTCTTGTAATAAAGCGCCAGATAGAAGCCGACGGCGACGAAGATCAGCGCGATGCGCGAGAGAGAGATGATGTTGGGGATGGTCCTCAGATCACGGGCGAAGCTCATAGGGCCTCTTTTATCCAGGGTTGAGCCCCGCTCAATACCTTGAATCGCCCCATCGATGAAGGGGCCTCAATTGAAATTGACACGCGATACGGTGAGCTTCACCACAAGGACGGGCTGCTCTGGCTGGCCACCTGCTCAGGGGAACACCACCTCGGCGAAGGCATGATAGGCGGCCCGAGGGACGCGATCGATCGTCACCAAGCCCCACCACTCCTCATTGAAGACGCCATCTGGATAAGGCCCCGACCCTGAGATGCCGCCCACGTCATGCACGCTCGGCGCGCCCGCCTTCCACCACTCATCGCTCCACTCAAAGACAAAGCCCCCCGAACAAGGCCCCCCCTGCGGCGTGCCCTGAGCCACCAGCTCAGCGGCCAAGGCGCCGATGGCCTCCGCCTGGGCCGCCTGATTCTCCAGCCCGCCGCGCGCATCCCAAGCGTCCGCGCCATACTCCCCCACAAACATCGGCTTGGGGCTCAGCGCCGCCCACGCCTCGAAGAGATCCCCAAAGCTGAGGCCCCGATAGATGTTCAAGCCCCAAAGATCCACCTCGGGCAAGGCCTCGATGATCTCGCGGGTTGGCAGCTCACCGTAGATCGTGGCGACGGGGCGCTGAGGATCGAGGCGCTTGACCAGCCGTGTGACCTCGCCGATCCGCGCCAGGACCGCCCGATCCAGGGCCGCGCGGGCCGCCGATTCATCCGGCACCGCTTGATACAGGGCGTTGAAGTTCCACTCATTGCCCACGACCCAGGCCAAGACCGCGGGGTGATCGCCAACCGCCTCGATCCGCGCGGTGATCTCCGCGTCGGTCGTCCCGTGCCAAGCGAAGACGCCATTAAAGACACCGATGCCATGCGCCCAAAGCGTGTCGAGGACGCGCGGATCGGTGATGGGCTCATAAGTGCGCACCACGTTGACCCCCGCAGCGGCCATCAGCGCCGCGTCTGAGGCCACGGCGCCCGCGAAGTCGAGGTCATGCGGATGCGCCCCCCCCAAAGACACGGGATTCCAAGCCACCCCCTTGATAAAGAGAAGCGCGCCCTCCTCGAAGATCTGGCGACCCTCCACGGTGACGCGCGCGCACTCACTGTCCAACGTCCAAGGCATCTCGCCCGAGAGGAGGCGCTCCGTCTTGACGCAGAGATCAAACGGTGTACAGGCGAACAGCCCGTTAAGCCAAAGACAGGCGATGAACAAGAGCGCGTATGGAGCCGCGCGCGGGATTTTATGCTTTAACATCACGCTCACTCCGCCTCAAAGCCCAGGGCCATCGGCGTGGCCTTCAACAGCTCCAAGGCCACGCTGGGATCCAGCGGCGCGGGCATGACGAAACCCGCGCCGAACAGCTCATCATGCACGGCGCTCCAGTCGCGATTGCCGTTGGAGTACGACGCGCGGCGGGCGTCATCGGGAGGCAGGGGCCAGCGCTGCTCCGCCTCACCCTGCTCACAGACGGCGACGTGGCCATCTTTGTAAAAAGGCCCCGCCTCCAGCGCCCAGGCGCCATCCGAAAGCGCCCATAAACCAAGGACGCGGCCCGCCTGAACGTCGAGAAAGCGCACGGCGCCGCTGACGAGGGCCATCAAGCGCCCATCTGCATAAAAACGAAGCGCCTCAACCACGCCGGGTGCGGCCACGGCGCTGAGTTTTTCACCCGTGTTGACATCCCAAGTGACGATCTCCCCCGTCGAGGCCCCCGCGCTGAGGTGCTCCCCCCCGCTGGAGAGCGCCAAGGCGGTGATCCAAGCGCGAGGCGCGAGGGGAAAAGCGACGCGCAGGCGCGATAAACCCATCAACGCATCCCAAACAATCAGCTCCGCGCCCGCCTGGGAGACGAGGCCCCGGCCATCGGGCGAAAACCGAACGCGATCAAGCGCTTGGGTGTGCCCTTGGAGGGCCGCCAAGGGCGCGCCGAAGCGGACATCCCACAGCCGCACAGCCTGATCCGCGCCGCCCGAGGCGAGGACGCCCCCATCAGGGCGAAAATCGACGGTGTGGACGGCGTCAGAGTGGCCCTCAAGGGCGACGATGCGGGCGCCGGTGAGGGAATCCCAGAGGTGAACGCGCTTATCCGCCGCGCCCGAGGCCAGGCGCGCCCCGTCGGGGGAGAACGCCACGCAGATCGTGCCGCCGCTGTGCCCCTTAAAGTCCAAGAGTGGGGCGCGGGTGTGGGCGTCGATGAGGTGTACATCGTTATCCCCCTGGGCGGTGGCCTCGGTGAGGCCATCGGGGCTGAGGGCGACGGCCTCAGCCTCGCGCGCGTGGCGCTCCAGGGTCGTGGGGCGAGGGGTGGAGAGGAGCGCGCGGAGGTCATTCTGCTGCGCGAGGCTCAGCCCAGCGGGGAGGCCAACATCTTGGCGACCCCAAGGGGCGATCTCACGCACCATGACCCCCTCATCCCAGAGATTGACGCGCAGCGCGTCGCTGACCGAGGCGAAGCGCAGGCCGTGATGGGCGAAGGCCACGGCGCGGATCGGGTGCTTGGCGCCCTGGACGCGCAGGAGAGCGGCGCCGGACTGAACATTGAGCAGGGTAAGCTGACCATCGTCATCACCCACGAGGAGCGTGGAGAGATCGGCGGAGGCGTCCACGACGTCCAGCTCAGCGGGGCGCCCCTCGAAGGCGGCGATGGGCTGATGCGTGGCCACATCCCACAGGCGCATCACGCCATCGAGCCCCGTTGAGAGCAAGCCGCGCCCTTGAGCGGTGAAGCGCAGATCGACGATCCAATCCCGATGGCCCTCCAGCGCCCCCAAGAGCGCCCCTGTGGCGGTGTCCCAGAGCAAGACGAGGTGATCGACGCCGCCCGAGGCGATCAACGCGCCGTCGGGGCTCAAGCGGGCGAGGCGCGCGTGCCCGACGTGACGCCTCAGCGTGGCCAAGGGCCGCGCCTCCAGCACATCCACGAGGTGGATGGTGTCCCCCGAGGTGGCCACCCCGAGGGCGCGGCCTTCGCGGGTGAGGGCCACATCATCAAAGCGAACGGGCGCGGTGGAGAGGCTCGCCAGCGCCCCGCCTTGACGGGCATCGAAGACGCGGGTGACGCCCTCCAGATCGGTGGAGATGAGCTGGGCGTCCTTGGGGCAGAGGCGCGCTTGAGTGACATGGCTGGCGTGCCCCTCGAAGAGACGAAAGGCGGCGCCGCTGCCCACATCGAAGAGGCCCGCGCCGAGGCCAGCGGAGGCCAGCAGCGCGCGGTCATCATGAGAGAAGGCCAGGCGTGGGGGCAGGCGGCGCTGACCGGGGACGCGGCGCAGCCCCGCCTCGACGGCGTGGGTGAGCGGGGTGGGCCTGGCCTCACCGAAGATGTCATCGAGGAGGTTGCGCTCGATGCGGGCGAGCTGGGCATGGGCGCTGGCGCCCAGCGCCAGGGCGTTTTTATCGCGGTCTGTCATGCGGTCGTCCTGTCTTGGGCCTGCGCCGAGAGTATGCGTCGCGGGCGTGGGAGTGGGTGGGAGAAAAAAGGGGGGCTGCGGGCGCGAGGGGCGAGAGGTGAGGGGGGGCGATAAAAAACGCAATGATTACAAATGATTACAAAACGCCCAGCCATTCCCAGCGGGGGAGAGTTCAGGATAGTGGGGCGTGAGGAGGCGCAAAGATGAAGCACTTGATGTTGGCGCATGAGCGCCGGGCGTGGGGGGCGCTGCCGGTGGAGATGGTGCATATCCAAGGGGGCGAGTTTTGGATGGGGGGCGAGGCG
>JAHJCH010000083.1 GCA_018813065.1 Myxococcota bacterium | reverse complement strand
TCGGACAAACCCTCCAGGTTCGCCCTCACCACGCCCTGCAATCGCTGCGCGATTGCATTGTGTGTAGTTCGGACAAACCCTCCAGGTTCGCCCTCACCACGCCCTGCAATCGCTGCGCGATTGCATTCCACGCGGGGCAAAAATTCGCACCTTGACGCAGCGTGTCAACGCGCGTCATCTTGAGGACCCCGATCTCAAATCACCCCGCGTCAGCGGATGAGAGGAGCCTCTCGATGGGCGTCCCGCTACTCCATATTCGACACCAAGGCCCCGTGCTCTCTGCCATGGGGCGCGTCATCCTCTCTGGCCTCAAGGGCGACGCCGCCCACACCACCGGGGCGGAGGGGGACACCCTCCGCGATCGCGTCCCCGCCCGCGATCAGCGCCTCGTGGATGATTACATCCGCTGGGCAGGCGGCGATCCCCGCGCGTGGCGAGGGCTCCTGCCCCCACACCTCTTCCCTCAGTGGGGCTTCCCGCTGATGGGGCGCACGCTGGAGGGCAGCCCCTATCCCTTGACCAAGGTGGTCAACGGCGGCTGTAGCATCGAGATCAAGCAGCCCTTGTTGAGCAAGCGCCCGCTGGATCTGAGCGCTCGGCTCGCCAGCGTCGATGATGATGGGCACCGCGCGGTGCTCAACCAAGAGCTGATCACCCGCAACGCCGGCGGCGAGGAGGCCATCGTGGCCACGGTCTACGGCGTGGTGCCCTTGAAGAAGCGCGAGGGGGCCAAGAAGCCCCGCGCCCTGGTGCCCGCCGACGCGCGGGAGATCGCCTGGCTGCGCCTCGGCCCCCGCGAGGGCCTCAGCTTCGCCTGCCTCACCGGCGACTTTAACCCAATCCATTGGCTGCCCCCCTACGCCAAGGCGGCGGGCTTTGGCCGCACCATCCTCCACGGCTTTGGCACCCTCGCCAAGACCATGGAGGCGATGAACCGCGTGCTGTGGGCCAATGATGTCCACCGCCTCCAGCGCATCGACGTGCGCTTCACCCGCCCCCTGCGCCTCCCCGCGCGGGTGGGCGTCTATGTCAAAGAGGACGGCGTCTTCGTCGGCGACGCCCCCGGCGCCCCCGCCTACCTCACCGGCACCTTCAACACGCGCAAGGGAGAGAGCGTATGAGCGACCTTCTCGTCGATCTCAGCCAAAACCCGCTGTTTAAGCAGACCGTCAAGAACCTCGGGCTGCCCATCCCCACGCCGCAGAAGCTGGCGCGCCCGCGCGGCCCGTGGGTGGACCGCCCCCTCCATGACAAGGTGGTCGTCGTCCGCGCGGCGGGGGAGCTGGAGGGCGCCTTGGCCGAGACGCTGACCCGCGCGGGCGCCAACCCGCACGTCATCGGCGAGCGCACCGAGGCTTGGCGGGCGGCAGGTGAGGCGTATGGTCGCCCCGCGCGCTTCTTCGACGTCGGCGAGATCCCCGAGGGCCTGCGCGCCGCCGCGCTCGTCTTGGACGCCACGGGCCTGGCCAACCCCGCCGATCTGCGCGCGCTTTATGACTTCTTCCACCCCTGGATCGGGGGCCTGCGGTCCTGTGGCCGGATCGTCGTCTTGGGCCGCCCGCCGCTGGAGCTGAGCGAGCCCCTCGCCGCCGCCGCCGCCGGGGCCTTGGAGGGCTTTATCCGCAGCGTCGCCAAGGAGATCGGCCGCAAGGGCTCGACGGCCCACGTCGTCTATGTCTCCCAGGGCGCTGAGCCCCGCGTCGAGCCCCTCCTGCGCTTCCTCCTCAGCGATCGCGCCGCCTTCCTCAGCGGTCAGCCCTGGTACGTGACCAAGAGCGCCAAGCTCACCCCCGCGCCCACCACCCGCGTCCTCGACGGCAAGGCCGCCCTGGTCACCGGCGCGGCGCGCGGCATCGGCGCGGCCACGGCCAAGCTGCTGGCCGATGAGGGCGCCCACGTTATCTGCCTGGATCGCCCCGGCGATGAGGCGTATGCCAGCAAGGTGGCCCGCGAGATCGGCGGCTCAACGCTGATGGTGGACATCACCGACCCCGAGGCTGGTGAGGTCATCGCCCGCGAGATCTCCGCCCGCTTCGGCAAGCTCGATGTGCTCGTCCACAACGCAGGCATCACCCGCGATAAGACCCTCGGGCGCATGAAGCCGGAGTGGTGGGATATGGCCGTGGACGTCAACTTGGGCGCGATTACGCGGATCAATGAGGTGCTGCTCAAGGAGCACATCGCCAGCCATGGCCGCGTCATCTGCCTCTCCAGCGTGGCGGGCTTGGCCGGCAACGTCGGTCAGACCAACTACGCCGCCTCCAAGGCGGGCCTCGTCGGCTATGTGCGGGCGATGGCGCCCAGCTTGGCCAAGCGCGGCGTGACCATCAACGCCGTGGCGCCCGGCTTTATCGAGACGCGCCTGACGGCGGCTATCCCCGTCGTCACCCGCGAGGTGGGCCGCCGCCTCTCCGCCCTCGGTCAAGGTGGCCTGCCCAGCGACGTCGGCGAGCTGATCAGCTTCCTCGCCTCCCCCGGCGCGGCGGGCATCACGGGTCAAGTCATGCGCGCCTGCGGCGGCATGTTCATCGGCGCTTAAGGAGCATCACGGTGAGTAAAAAGCAAGCCAGCCCCCCCCGCCGCGCCGTGATCGTCGGCGGCGTGCGCACCCCCTTCGTCAAGGCGTTTCAAGAGCTCCTCAAGCTCGACACCATCGGCCTGGGCAAGATCGCCGTCAGCGCGCTGATCGAGAAGTATCACCTGGATCGCGCCAAGCTTGAGGGCGTCGTCTGGGGCGGCGTCATCTTCCCCGGCGGCGCGCCCAATGTGGGCCGCGAGATCGCCTTGGATCTGGGCCTCCACCACGTCGAGGCCATGACCTGCTCCCGCGCCTGCGCCTCCAGCCTCCAGGCGGTCACCATCGCCGCGGCGATGATTGAGCGCGGCGACGCCGACATCGTGATCGCTGGCGGCTCGGACTCCACCAGCAACGCCGAGATCAAGCTGCCGCAGAAGGTCGTCCACGCCCTCGCCCCCGTGACCATGGGCGGCAAGAGCGGCGCGATGGATTACTTTCAGGCCCTCGCCCAGCTGGCGCCCTTCACCGACATCCTGCCCCAAGCCCCCGCCGTGGCCGAGCGCAGCACGGGCGAGAAGATGGGCGAGGCCTGCGAGCGCATGGCCACCCGCAATGAGATCAGCCGCGAGGACCAAGACGCCTTCGCCGTGCGCTCTCACCACCGCGCGGCGGCGGCCGTCGCTGCCGATCGCTTCCTCGATGAGATCACCCCCGTCACGCTCCCCGGCGGCAAGAAGGTCTTCGCCGATACGATGATCCGCGCCGATACGAGCGTGGATAAGATCGCCAAGCTGCGCCCCGTCTTCGCCCGCAAAGGCACGCTGACGGCGGCCAACTCCAGCCCGCTGACCGACGGCGCGGCGGCGGTGCTGATGATGAGCGAGGAGGCCGCCCGCGCGCTGGGCTATACCCCCAAGGCGGCGCTGCGATCTTGGGCCTATGTGGGCGTCGATCCCGCCGATCAGCTCTTGATGGGGCCAGCGTTGGCCATGCCCAAGGCCCTGGCGCGCGCCGGGATGAGCCTCAAGGACGCCGATCTGGTGGACATGCACGAGGCCTTCGCCGCCCAGGTGCTCAGCGTCGTCAAGATGTTGGGCAGCGCGGCCTTCGCCAAGGCGCGGCTGGGCCAAGATCAGGCCGTGGGGGAGATCGACATGGACCGCTTTAACGTCCACGGCGGCTCCATCGCCATCGGCCACCCCTTCGGCGCCACGGGCGCGCGGATGATCACGACGATGGCCAATGAGCTGCACCTCACCGGCAAGCAGACGGCCCTCTTGGGGATCTGCGCCGCCGGTGGCCTGGGTGGCGCCGCCGTCCTTGAGGCGATCTGAGGCTCAAGGAGGTGCGTCGTGGTCGCTTCGTGGAGGGTGTTGAGCGTGCAGATTAAGGAGCGCGAGGCCCGACGCTCAAGCCTCGTCGGCGAGCGCCGAAGCGTACTGGGCGGCGTGCGGCCCGATCAGGAGGTGGAGGTGGGTGGGGCTCAGCCACATCACGTCCAGGACGCCCGCGCGGCGCACCAAGATCTCAACGTCCACCTCGCGGGGCTCCTCCAACTCCAAGGACACCCGAGTCTCAGCGCAGGCCTCCACCGCGCGGACGGCGCCCAGCACCTCGCGCAGCGCTGTGATCTGGGCCTGGAGCCGCGCGGCGTTGACCTGCGGCCCGGCCGCGACCCCCGCAGCCGCTACCGCTGAGGCTTGGCCCTCGCCGCGCCCCTTTAACACCAAGGCCATCTCGGTCTTGAGGTTCTCCGACGCCGTGCCAAAGATGGCCTGAACGCCGCTGCCGACGCGGACGACGCCGCTGGCGCCCAGCGCCTTGAGCTGCTCAGCGTCCACGGCGGCGGGATCATGGGTGTCGATCCGCAGCCGGGTGATGCAGGCGTCGAGGCTGGCGATGTTGGCCGCGCCCCCAAAAGCGGCGATCAAGGCGGCGATGCGCTCATCGACGGCGCCCTCAGGCAGCGCCACCGGGGGCGGGCTGTCCTCGCGCCCCGGCGTCGCTAAGTTGAAGCGCAAGATGACCAGCCGGAAGGTGAAGTAGTAGAGCGCGGCGTAGACCAGGCCGACCAGGATCAAGCCCCAGCCGTGGGTGGACTTGCTGTAGAGCACGAGGTAGTCGATGAGCCCGTGGGAGAAGGTCGTGCCGTGCTTGAGGCCCAAAAGGACGGCCAGCGCGAAGCCCAACCCGGCCAGCAGCGCGTGGATGACATAGAGCAGCGGCGCGACGAAGAGGAAGGCGAACTCGATGGGCTCGGTGATGCCCGTCAAGAACGAGGTCAGCGCCGCCGCGATCATGATCCCGCCGACGCGGGCGCGCTGCTCGGGGCGGGCGGTGTGCCAGATCGCCAGGGCGGCGGCGGGCAGGCCCCACATCTTAAAGAGGTAGCCACCCGCGAGGTTGCCTGCCGTGGGATCACCGGCGAGGTAGCGGTGGATCTCGCCGTGGATCACCGCGCCCGTCTCTGGGTTGACGAACTCGCCGACCTCAAAGAAGAAGGGCACGTTCCAGATGTGGTGGAGGCCGAAGGGGATCAGCGCCCGCTCGACGACGCCATAGATCCCAAAGGCCAGGGCGGGGGCGCTGTAGGCGGCCCAGTGGGAGAAGGCGTTGATGCCCCGCCCGATCGGCGGCCAGATGACGGCCAAGATCAGCGCGGCGAGGATCGCGGCGAAGGCGGTGATGATCGGCACCGAGCGCTTACCCGCGAAGAAGCCCAGGTAGGATGGCAGCCTCAGGCGGAAGAAGCGCTTAAAGACCCAAGCGGCCACGCCGCCGATGATGATCCCGCCAAAGACGCCCGTGTCGATCTTCTCGGTGTAGGCCACGGCGTGGATCTCGGCGTCCACCACCCAGCTGAGGAGGCCCGGATCGGCGCCCCAGCCCGCGAGCCCTGCGCTGAGCATGGGGGCGATGATCTTGAGCGTGGCGATGAGCACGGCGTAGCCCACCACCGCCGCCAGGCTGGCGACGCCGTCATTGTCGGTGAAGCCCAGGGCCACGCCGATGGCGAAGATCAAGGCGAGGTGGCCGAAGATGGCCCCGCCTGCCTGCTCCATCACTTGACTGAGGCCGGGGTGGAGAAAGCCCAGCTTGGCGGCGCCGACGCCGAGGAGGATGCCGGCGACGGGCAGGACGGAGACGGGCAGCATTAAGGACTTGCCCACTTTTTGGAGGACGGCGAAGGCGCTGTGGCTCCAGCTCATGGCGACACCTCTGAGGGTTCAGCGCGGATCAGCGCGCGGACATCTTCTGCGGACTCGGCTTGTAAAGCGCGGGCGGCCAGGGCACGACAACGCGCGCGGGAGAGGCTGCGGACGAGGGCCTTGATCTCGGCGACGGCCGCCAGGCTGGCGGAGAGGTGATCCACCCCCAGGCCGATGAGCAGTGGCACAGCCTCCAGATCACTGGCGAGGCCGCCGCAGACGCCGACGCGGCGATCTCGCTGGCGGGCGCCCTCCAGGGTCATCTCGATGAGGCGCAGGACGGCGGGATCGAGGCCATCGGCCCAAGCGGCCAGCTGGGGGTGGCCGCGATCAATCGCCAGCGTGTACTGGCTGAGATCGTTGGTGCCAATGGAGAAAAAGTCGGCGTAGCGGGCCAGCTTGGCGGCGTTGATCGCCGCCGAGGGGATCTCGATCATGACGCCGATCTCGACGCCCTCGACGCCCAAGCTGGCCGCCTCCTCCTCGACCAAGGCGCGCGCCGCGCGCAGCTCCTCCACGCGGGCGATCATGGGGAACATCAGCCGCGCGCCAGCGCCGACGCCTTGGAGGATGGCGCGGACCTGCTGGCGCAGGAGGGCGGGGCGGGTCAGGCCCACGCGGATGCCGCGCAGGCCCAGGGCCGGGTTCTCCTCATGGGGCAGCGGCAGGTAGGGCAGGGGCTTATCCCCGCCGACGTCGAGGGTGCGCACGGTCAGGGGCCGCGTGGCCCCGAGGGCCTGGGCCACGGCGCGATACTGCGCCGTCTGCTCCGCCTCCGAGGGCGCGTGGGTCTGGTTGAGGTAGAGGAACTCCGAGCGCATCAGGCCCACGCCCTCCGCCCCTTGGCGGACGGCCTCCTCGGCCTCCTCGACGGCGCCGATGTTGGCCTCAACCCAGATCCGCGCCCCGTCGAGGGTGATCGCCGCGCCCTCGCGGGCGTTGAAGGCGGCGACGCGGGCGCACTGTTGAGCCTCTTGGCGGGTGTTGAGCGCCTCAAGCGTGGCCTCATCGGGGCTGATGGTGACGACGCCGCGTTGGGCGTCGAGGATCAGCGTCTCGCCGTCATGGACCGCCAGCAGCGCCTCGGGCAAGCCGCACAGGGCGGGCAAGCCCAGGCCGCGGGCGATGATCGCCGCGTGGGAGGTGGCCCCGCCTTGGGTCGTGGCCAAGCCGAGGATCTGCCCTGGGCGCAGGGCGCTGAGGATCGAGGGGGCGATGTCCTCGGCGATCAAGATCGATCCGGGGGGGATGGCCTTGATCGGGGCACGGCGACCGAACATCCGACGCAGGACGCGATCGCGGACATCGCGCAGATCTGCGGCGCGGGCGGCGAGGAGGAGGTTGTCGCTGCGGGCGAGGGACTCCGCCTGCTGGGTGGTGCTCTCATGCCACGCCGCCGCCGCGCTGCGCCCTTGATGGATCTGCCGCTCGGCCTCGGCGGAGAGGGCGGTGTCTTCGAGGAGCGTCTCATGGGCGATGAGGATCTCGGCGCGGGTCTGGCTGCCGCCCGCCTTGAGCTTGTCGATGAGGGCGCGCAGGCTCTTGCGGCTGCGCGCCAAGGCGCGGTGGAGCTTGTCCAGCTCCCACTCGACGCCCTGGCCTTGATCGGCGATGTCAAAGCGCTGGGGCTTGAAGCGATAGGCCGGGCCGACGGCCAAGCCTGGAGAGGCGACGACGCCGGGGAGGGCGCCGCTGAGGCTCTGGACGCGGCGCATCAAGGAGGGCTCAGCGGTGAGCGACTCCATGACGTCCTCCCCGCCCGCCTCAAGCTCCCCCAGGCCCGAGGCGATGGCCTCCGCCAACGCCATGACCATGCTGGCGTCCTCGCCGCCGATCTCCACCGAGTCGCCGCAGCGCACGTCGAGGCTCATGACGCCGACGATGCTCTCGGCGCTGACCTCGGTCCGCCCGCGCCGCAGCCGCGCGCCGCCGCCGAGCGCCTT
>JAHJCH010000082.1 GCA_018813065.1 Myxococcota bacterium | reverse complement strand
CGATGAAGATCGCGCCGCCACCCCGCCCGCGCCGCCACCGCCGCCGCCGAAGCCGTTGCGATCTTGGCCGCCCGGATCACCGAGGCCCGCCGCGCCGCCGCCACCGCCGCCGCCGCAGCCATAGTAGAAGGTCGTGGGCGAGACGCAGGCCAACGCCTCGACGCGCCGCCCCGCCTCGCCCGCCGCGCCCTCGGGCGCGTCCAGTGCTCCAGGCAACCCACCCGCGCCGCCACAGACGCCGCCGCCGTCGCGACCTTGACCGCCTTGACCCGCCGCCGCCGCCGTGCCCGCGTGACCCGCCTCGGCCTCATCCCGGGAGGTCGGGCCGATGCCGCCGACGCCGCCGATGCTGTCCTCCGCCGAGGAGTTGACCCGGCCACCGCCGCCGCCGCCGCCGCCGCCGCCGGGCTCGCCAGCGCCTTGGCCATTGATGCGCCCTGTGATCTCCACGATCGCCGCCTGTAGCTCTACGAAGCCGCCGCCGCCGCCCTCTCGGCTCAGCGGCGCCACCGTCGCCTCTTGATCGAGCCGCAGGTGAACCTCGCCCTTGTTGGTCGTGCCGCTGAGGGTCGATTCGCCCAGGATGACCACCTCCAGGGCGGCATCCGGCGTGGGCCGCGCGGCGTCCGGCGCAGGGGGCAGGCCGCTGTCATAGACGGTGATCGAGTCCTTGAAGACACACTCGCCTTGCTTGCAGAAGCGCGCGGGGCCGCACTGGCGATCCTCTTGGCAGTCGGAGAAGTCATCGCCGGAGAAGCAGCCCCACAGCAGCGTGGCGCTGAGCCCGGCGAGGTAGAGGAGAGCGTGGGCGCGCATCACGGGGCCTCCTGAGGGCTGACATCGAAGAGATACCAGAGGAGGACGGAGCTGGCGGCCACCGTCGCGCCGCTGATCCAGAGGGCGTCGGCGAGGACGGCGGTGTTCTGCGCGTCGGCCAAGCCCTGATCGCAGAAGCCACGACCACAGCCGCCGTTGAGCTGCTGGGCGCGCACGTCATCCAGCGCGGCGCGGTTGTCAAAGCCTTGATAGAGCCCCACGCCCACCAAGGCGGCGCCGAGCCCAAGCGCCGTATAGGCGGGCCAGCGGATCGCCTTGGGCGCGGCGGGCGGCTCACCCAGGAAAGGATCAGGGCCTACGCCATCCCCCTTGGGCGGGGTGCCGTCCACGAAGCCATCGGGGACGACGCGCCCCTCTCGCCGAGACAGGCCCTTGACCACGCGCCACGTCATCGGCCCCTCAAGCTTGATCGTGGACTCCTGGGGGTAGTGCCCAGGCACCTCCACCATCAGCTTGATCTCGCCGATGGGCAGCCGCACCCCGGATTGGATCTCGCCGCCAAAGAGCGCGGGCTCAATGACGATGATCTTGGCCTCATTGGGCACCGCCGACAGCTCCAGCGGCGCCGTGACGGTCTGAAAGCGCCGCTCGCAGATCATGTTGCGATCCAGCGGATCGACGCGCTCATCCTCAATGCAGATCTTGTAGTGCTTGGCCGCCTCGACCTCTCGCCCCAGCTTTTGGTAGAGCTGGCCCAGGCGCAGGTTGACGCGGCCATACTCTCCATAGGTCAGCAGCGCGTCTTCGTAGATGTCGATGGCGGCCTGATCGCCCTTCTCGGCGAGGACGCGCTCGGCCTTGCGCATCACCTCATTGTAGGTCGTGAGGAGATCAGGGGAGACGTCATCGGCGGCGTAGATGAGGCGCGGCGCCAAGATCAAGGTGAGGAGCAGCGCCTCGTGCAGACGGCTTGGGTTTCTCTTTGCGCTGAACATGACCACTCGCGCTGATGACATCAAAATCGCCCGGTTGGGCCTCTCTTTGTGCGGCGGAGGATCGCTTGAGCCCTGGGGATTGTCAACCTCAAGCCCTCAGCGGCGCGGCGCGTTGAATCTACCGTGTCGAATCTACAGATCGTAGCGTCGATGCCATCAAGGCGCGCCGACGCCCCGCCAGCGCGATGCGTTGAAAGGGCGAGGCGCGCGGAACAACGCTTGCGAAAGCCCTCCAGCGGGGACTGAGCCCAGGAGGAGATGATGATTCGACGCGCATATATCCAGCTCAAGGTGCTTCATGAGATCGCCGCGCCCGCCAGCACGCTGCTCTACTTCACGCTCTCAGCGTGCCTCGCGTTTTCGCTCCTCAGCCTCTGGCTCAGGTGAGCCGTCGAGGGCGCCATCGAGGGAGCCATCGAGGGAGTCGTCAGGATCAGCCTCATCCAGATCAGCCTCATCACCTGGGGCCTTGGCGCCGTCGGCGGCGCGGGCCTCGCGGGCCAGGCGGCGCGCCTCTCGGCGGGCTTGGCGCGCCGCCTTCTTGGCCATGCGCGCCTCTAAGGTGCGCGCGCGACGCTGGCGGTGCTTGACGATCAGGCGATAGCTCAGGAAGTAAAAGAGCGCGCCGTTGATCACGCCGACGATGGCGCCGCCGACGACCATGGGCACGAACACGCTCTTGAGGAAGCGATAGCCCTCCACGATCCCCGCCCAGAAGCCCAGCTCATCGATCTGGCTGAAGATCCGCGCGATGTCCTCATAGCTCATCTCCCCGCCCGTAAAGGGGCGGCCGATGAGGTAGGTCATGTAGAAGATCGGCGCGATGGTCAGGGGGTTGGTGATCCAGGCCATCGGCAGGCTGGCGGCGATGTTGGCGCCGAAGATACGGCAGACGATGGCGCCGACGACCATCTGTATCCCGACGATGGGCTGATAGGCCACGAAGGTCCCCAAGGCGACCCCCAGCGCGATGTTATGCGGGCTATCGTCGAGGGCCAGGAGCTTCTGCCAGGTCTGCTTTAAGCGCTCAGAGAGTTGGGGCATGAGGTTCCTTCTTCGGCGAGGCCGCCAGGGGAGGGGCCGCTCGTCCAGGGGAGATCAGGGAGCCCTTGTAGCTTGGCGCGGCTCGCCCCTCAAGGGTGCTGTGGCGGGGCGAAGGCGTGGCTCGGCGCTTTTTAGAGCGTTGTGAGTAGCAAAGTGCCACGACCACGCGCCAGCAACGAGCCAGATCGAGTGGCCACGAGCACAGGCAGGCCTATTGGCCTGTCGAGCATCGTGGCTGCTTGAGGTGGCCGTTGATGGTGATGTGGGCTTGGTAAAGTGGTACTCACGACGCTCTAAGAGGCGCCCTCGTTGAACTCATCCCAGAGGGGGCCGAGGCGAGCGCGCATCTTCTTGCGAATGCGGCTGAGGCGCGTGCGCACGGCGGCGGGGGTCATCCCCAGCGCCTCGGCCAGCTCAGGCCCCTTCCAGTCCTGGCCCTCGCCCAAGAGGAGGAGGGTGCGATCCCGAGGATCGAGGCGCTCTAGGGCTTCATTGAGCTGCTGGCCCATCTGCACGCGCAGCGCCACGGCCTCGGGGCTGTCATCGGGCTCGGCGGGCGTCTCCAGATCGAGATCCGCGTGCAGGGCGGGGTTGTTCTTACGGCCACGACGCATCCGGTGACAGGCGTTGGTGACCATGCGCACCAGCCAGCCCTCGATGCTGCCCTCCCCACGGAAGTCTTGAAGGTGCTCCCCCGCCGCCAAGAGCGCGTCTTGGACGGCGTCCTGCGCCCTGTCCTCATCGCCGCAGCGGTGGCGACCCACCTCAAGGAGCCGCCGCCCATAGCAGCGGCTGAGGCGGTCGAGGGCCTCAACGTCGCCCTCCTTCATCAGCGAGGCCAGCGTCTCGGGCGCGCAGAGGACATCGCGGCCCTGCTCGCGCTGGATGATCGCCCGCTGGATAGGCGACAGCGTCGCCGCTTGCTTGTCTTGGGGCATGGGCGCTAGCGCTTCCCCGCGCTGCCCTCGGATTTAAAGACGCCGGGGCACTTCAGCTCCAGCTCAGCGCACTCCACCGAGTCGGGCACGCTGCTGCCCAGGGCGTCAAAGCCCGTGTCGGCCAGCTGATCCAAGGAGAGGCTCTCACAGCTGAAGCTGGCGAGCGTGTTGACCGCCGCTGAGGCCATCTGCGTCAGGCAGATCTCGAGCTTGCTGACGGGCAGATCACAGGTAGAGACGTCGCCGCCGAAGAGCGCGCACTCATCCAGGGGCACGTCAGGGGGGGACTGAACCCGCGCGGCGGTCTGGCAGCTGTCCAGCGAGTCCATACAGCGCGTCTTGGCGGCGTCGAGGCCCTCGCTGGCCGCCGAGATGGCGATGGTCAGGCCCGCCAGCTCGCACTTGTCCTCGGCGCCCACGCCGCCGTTGATGGCGTCGAGGCTGCGCTGGCAGGCCTCATCGCGCTGGGCCGGGGTGAGCGCGCTGACGGGGGTATCATCATCCGCCTCAATCTGGACGTTGACGGGCTGAGGCGCCTCGGCGTCTGGCACGAGCTGATCAATCAGCTCATCGGTGTCGCAGCCGAGGGGGAGCAGGAGTCCGATGAGGACGAGCGCGCGGCGCATGGCGATCTCCAGGGGGTGAATACAGGGGCAGAGGGTATTAAGCGCACAAGCGCAATGCAATCAAGCGATCGTAGCTTGACCCAACACGCCCAGCGCCTCGGCGCCATGCAGCTTGATTTTGAGGGCTATTTGCCCTGGAGGCTGATGCCCTCGCCGCCGCCGAAGAGGCCGCCCAGGTCGCCGCCGCCGCCGCCGCTATCGCCGCCGCTGTCGCCGCCCTTCTTATCACCGCCCATCACCGCGCGGTGGCCAGCGATGACCGCGTTGGCGTCCGCCGCCGAGAGCATCCCAGGCTCCTTGCGCTGCTGGGTCTGCGCCTGGAAGAGCGAGCGGACCTCACCTCCCATCCCCTCCTCTACGTGCATACGCCCCCCGCAGCCGATGAGCAGCGCGGCGGCCAAGAGGGTCAGAGCGAGCTTCATAGTGCCTCCTGTCTTTGATCCTGGATAAGTCGTTGATCTTGAACGGGTTGTCCTTGAGCGGCGCGACGTCGAGCGCTGAGCCGCTCAAGGTTTTTGTGGGCCTCGGAGAGCCGAGGGTTGATCTCAAGCGCGCGCATATAGCTCTCCTGGGCGTCCTCATCGGCCCCGCGCAGCTCCTGCCCCATCGCCAGGTTATTCAAGGCGGCGGCCTCATCGAGGGCTTGACGGAAGATCCGCAGCGCCTCGTGATCCTTGCCTTGCCGGGTCAGGGCGAAGCCGAGGTTGATGTAGACGTGGCTGGCGGAGGGATCGAGGCTGATGGCCTCCTCATAGGCGCTGATGGCCGCTGGGGTGTCCCCCGCCAGGAAGCAGGAGAAGCCCAGGTTGTTTTGCAGCCGCGCGCTGAGGGGGGCGAGGGCGATGGCCTGGGTGTGGGCCTCCTTCGCCGCCGCGTGATCCCCTCGCAGATCGTAGAGGACGCCCAAGCCCGCCAGGGCCAAGGCGTCCTTGGGGTTGAGGTGCAGCGCCAGCTTAAACTCGGCCTCGGCCTTGTTGAGCACGCCCTTATCGCGCAGGACCGTGCCCATCAGCGTATGCAGTCGAGGATCATTGGGGCGGCGCAGCAAGGCGCGCTTGAGCATGGGCACGGCGCTGTCGTATGACCTCGACTCGATCAGCGTCTCGACCAAGGCGACGGTGAGATCATCGTCGATCTCACCCTTGTCCTGCTCCTCCTTATCGGCCTTGGCCGCCTCGGGCGTGGGCATCGATCGGCGATCCGTTCGGCCAGCGCCGCCGCAGCCGACGAAGACCACGCAGAGGATCAAGAGGAGGGGCCACACCGCGCGCATCTGCACCTCAGTTATTGATTGAACATCGTGTCAATGACGATGACCACGGCGGGGCCGAGCATGGCGATGACGGCGGAGGGCAGGAGGCACATCGTCAGCGGCAGGGTGAGCCCCGCCGTGACCTTACCGGCGACCTCCTCCAAGACCATCTCGCGCTTGCCGCGCGCCGAGCTGGCGTACTCACGCAGCGTGCGTCCCAGCGCGGCGCCCATGGTGGAGGACTGGATGATGACATTGCTGAGGTTGCGCACTTCATCAGAGGTGATGCGCTCTGAGAGCTTGCGAAACGCGGCAGAGACACTCAATCCCGCGCGGGTTTCACCCACAACAATGGACAACTCCTCGGCGATCTCAGGATCGCTGTGGCCCATCTCACCGGCCACGCGCGCCAAGGCCTGCTCCAAGCCCAAGCCCGCGTCGATGCAGGTCACCAGCAGATCCAAGGTGGGGGGCAGCGAGAGGTTGATGGCGTCTTGACGCTGGCTGATCCGCCCGCGCAGCCAGATGCCAGGGGCCATAAAGGAGATCAGCAAGAGGAGCGCGCCGCCGATGAGGGCGAAGGGGTGGGCGCCGGTGGCGAAGAGCAAGACCAAGAAGAGGCCCAGGCCGCCGAAGAGAGAGAGGATGCGGATGACGCTGAAGAGGTTGATGGCGTCTTGGCTGCGCATCCCCGCCTGAGAGAGCTGGGTCCGCATCTGGTTGAGATCCTCGACCGTCTTCGGCCGCATGATCTGCGCAAGGCCTGTGTACCTCGCCAAGCCCTGGCTTTTCTGGGCCGCGCGCTCTCGGGCGGCCTCGGCGGCCAGCGCGGCGGCCTCCTCCGGGGAGACGTCGCGGGCCTTGAAGAAGCCGCTGACGGCGAGGTGTACTGAGAGGGCCGTGGCTAAGGCTGACCCCCCCGCTGCGATGGCGACGACGAACTTATCTTCCATGTCAGACCTTGGGGTTTGTCAGCCGGTTGGTCCAAAAGAGACCGACGGCGTAGAGGGTCATCGACAGCCCCAGCATGACCCGCCCTGCGGGCTGCTCGAACAGGATGGAGACATAGCTGCGGTTGGCTAAGAAGGCGAAGCTGACGAAGAGGGGTGGCAGGAAGGCGAGCATCCGCGCGCTGGAGCGCCCCTCGGCGGTCATGGCGCCGAGCTTGCGGATATAGCGAGACTGCTGACGCATCGTCTCGATGATGCCCTCTAAGACCTCGATGAGGTTACCGCCCGTCTGGTGGAGCACCAGCACCGAGACGACGAAGGTCTGGATGGTGCGGCACTCGTTGAGGCGCGCCGACATGGCCAACAAAGAATCCTCCAGTGAGCGCCCCAGATCCCCCTCCTCGGCGATGCGCATAAACTCTTCGCGGATGGGCATCTCCAGCTCGCTGGCGGTGTACTTGATGGTCTGCTGCAAGGACTGCCCGGCGCGCAGGGAGATGGTCATGACCTCCAAGGCCTCGGGGAGCTGGTCCTCGATGCGCTCCATGCGCTTGCGGCGCTTGCGCTTGAGCAGCCAGTAGGGGATGGGCAGGCCCATGAGCCCGAAGATGATCGACGCGCCGAGGTCATTGAAGATGATGATGACGAAGAGGAAGGGGACCAAGCAGGCGATGAGCAGCTTGCTGATAAAGGGGCTGACATTGGGCTCCTCGCCCGCCTCCTCCAGCAGCTGAATGAGCCCCTTATTAAAGCGGCCGCTCTCATCGACGCCACGGCGCACCAAGGACTCCTCGCTCAGCGAGCTGTCGGTGCCCAGGCGGGCGACCATGGCGTTGACCTTCTTGGCGCGCCGCGCGCGGGACATCCAATAGAAGGCTTGCAGCCAAAAGAAGACCGTTAACCCGGCGATGATGGGGATCCCCATAGCCTCCTCCTCAAGCCCCGGGCCGCTGCAGCGCGCCGGCGCGGTAGAACCGCTCTAAATAGCCACTCTCGCGCACATAAGCGTGCTCGCCGAAGATCTTGCCGTTCGCGTCCATGCCGTCTTGGCGATAGAGGAAGATCTCTTGGGATCGAATGTCGTCGTTCTCGTCGGTGCCCAGCACCTCGGTGATGCTGGTGATCTTGCGCTGGCCGTCGGGCAAGCGGGCCGCCTGCACGATGACGTGCAGGGAGCCGCCGATGAGGTGGTAGAGCGCCTCGGGGGGCAGCTTGGCGCCGCCCATGGTGATCATGGTCATGAGGCGCTGGAGGGCGTCCTTGGGGGTGTTGGCGTGGAGGGTGCCCATGGAGCCCTCGTGACCGGTGTTCATGGCCACGAGCATGTCCAGGGCCTCGCCGCCACGCACCTCACCGACGACGATGCGGTCGGGGCGCATACGCAGGGCGTTCTTCATCAGATCGCCGATGGTGATGGCGCCCTTGCCCTCGATGTTGGGCGGGCGGCTCTCCAAGCGCACGACGTGGTTCTGCTGGAGCTTAAGCTCCGCCGAGTCCTCCAGGGTGATGATGCGCTCTGTGTTGGGGATGAAGTTGCTCAGGGCGTTGAGCAGGGTTGTCTTCCCTGCGCCCGTCCCGCCGCTGATGAGCACGTTGCACTTCGAGACCACCGCCGCCTTGAGGTAGTTCATCATGTCTGGGGTCATCGCCCCGAACGTGATGAGGTCGTTATAGCTCAGCGCCTTATCGCCGAAGCGGCGGATGGAGAGCGCGGCGCCGTCGAGGGCGAGGGGGGCGATGATGGCGTTGACGCGGGAGCCGTCCTCCAAGCGCGCGTCCACCATCGGCGAGCCTTCGTCCACGCGGCGGCCCACCTTACCGACGATGCGGCTGATGGTGTTGATCAGGTGGGCGTTATCGCGAAAGCGCGTGTCCACGCGCTCTAGCCGCCCCTTGCGCTCGACGAAGATGGTGTCAGGCCCGTTGACGAGGATATCGCTGATGGCCGGATCCGCGAGGAGCGTCTCTAGGGGGCCGAGGCCGGTGATCTCATCAAGCACGCCGATGATGATCGCCTCACGCTCCACGCTGGAGAGGTTCATGTTCTCGGTGGCGACGAGCCGCTCAACAATGTCACGCAGCCGGGTTCGGAGCTGATCGCGGCTGAGGTTGCCGATGGCGGAGACATCCAGCCGATCGATCACCTGGCGGTGGAGCCGCCTGCGGATATCGTCCAGGTTGCGGCCAATTGAAACGCCATCTTGACCGGTGGTGAGCCGGTCGAGGATCCGCATCGCCATGGATTACCCCCGTCCGAAGAGTTTGCTAAAGAAGCCGCCCCTCCGCTCAGCCTCATTCTCATCCGCCAGCAGGGCGGCGAGGGCGTCGAGGTCCTTGGCGAGCCCGCAGCCGGGCTTGACATCGGAGACCATCACGCCGTGATTGAGCGCCAGGATCATCATCCTAAAGTCGTTGCGGATGACCGCATCGACGGGCTGACCGAGGGCGTTGTGGACCGCCTCAAGGGTGACATCCGCCTTCTTTTGATAGCGATTGAGCACGACCTTGATGCGATCGGGGCCATAGCCGAGGCGGCGGAAGAGGCGCAGGGAGCGGGCCGAGGCGCGCACTGAGGGGACATCCTGTGTGCAGACGAGGACGACCTTGTGGGCCAAGTCCATCACGGTCACGGCGTGATCGTTGAAGTCGCGCAGGCCATCGACGAGCACATACTCAAAGCTCTGACCCAGGGCCTCGAAGAAGCCGGGGAGGCGCGCGGAGGTGATCTCGGCCAGCTCCTCCATGCGATCGCTCTGGGCGACCATGTGCAGCCCGCTTTGATGCTTATCCAAGCCAGACTGAAGCGGCCCGCCGTTGTTGCTGACGGACTCCAGCACCAGCTCGGCGATGGAGCGCTCGGGCTTCATGTCGAGGCAGACAGGGACCGCGCCGAGCTGCAGGTCCATATCCACCAAGACGGTGTTGCGCTGAAAGCGCGCCAAGGCGCCGCCGACGTTGACCGCCGTGGAGGTCGTCCCTGTGCCCCCCTTGGGGCCGAAGAAGACGATCATCCGCGAGGCGACCTGCATGGGCTGGGGGGCGGCCTCTACGGGCAGCCCATCCACGCCCTGATCCGCCTCAGTCAGCTCATCGAGGCGCAGCACGCAGGTCTGCGCGTTGAGCTGCATGGGGCGCTTCTTGGCTTTTTGCCCGCTCTCAAGCTCATCCAAGTTGGCGATAAAGGTTGAGCTGCGGGGATCTTGAATCCCACGCCCTTCAGAAGAGAACTTGCTCATCGCCAGAAACCGAGCTTCCCCACCGGCTGGGGCCCTGTGGCCGCTGCGCCCCCGCCGCTGCCGCTGGGTCCACCTGGGACACGGCGGCTGGGCTCGGTGAAGTTGAGGAGGAATAACTCCACGTCGGTGGGATCGCTGACGCGCTCCCAGCCGGGCAGGGGGGGCATCTCATCGGTGTTCATCGGATCGACGAGCCGCACGGTGACCACCACCACCAGCTCCGTCTCGCGGCGCTGGAACTTCTTGCTGCTGAAGATGGCGCCGAGGACGGGGACATCGCCGAGGAAGGGCACCTTCTCGATGAGGTTCTCCATCTCATCGGAGATCAGCCCGGCGATGGCGAAGCTCTGGGCGTTGCGCAGGCGGATGGAGGTCTCACTGGCGCGGCGCTTAAAGCCCTCGGTGAGCACGCCGTTGGAGACGATCTTCACCGTGGGGTCGGGGGCGCTGACGCTGAGCTTGGTCTTGAGGTGGATGATGTCCTCCTCAAGCACCGTGGGCGTAAAGGACAGCTCGATGCCGAACTTCTTGAACTCAACGGTGGTGTTACCGAAGCCCGTGGACTTCTCATAGGGGAACTCACCGCCGGCGAGGAAGGAGGCGGTCTGACCGCTCATGGACACCAGGGTGGGCTCGGCGAGGGTGCGGGCTAAATCCTTGACCGCCAACCAGTTGAGCGTGGCCGAGAAGGGGAAGCCGCCGGCGCGCATCCCCGTAAAGAGCGAGGAGTAGGCGCCATCCGTAGGCATGAAGAACTGCGCGGGGCGGCCAATGATGGTGGAGTGCGGATCACCTTGGCTGGCGGGGTTGACGTTGGAGAGGCCGTTGGCGCCTTGGGCGTAGCCGAAGCGACCGTCATTGCTGCCACCCGCGAAGTTGATGCCCATCTCGCGCATGGAGCGGCGGTTGACCTCGGCGAACTTGACCTCAAGCTGGACCTGCTGGCGACCACGCACGCGCAGGAGGTTGATGACATGGGGCTTGACGCCCAGGGCGGCGATGGAGGGGCTCTTGAGGTAGCCGATGGCGACCTCCTCGGCCTGGGCCACCGACTCGGTGTTATTGACCACGCCGACGAGCACCAGGGAGCCGCCCACAGCGCGGGCCTCGATGTCCTCGCGGGGGAAGATGCGGGCCAGCTCGCTCTGAATGGCGCGGGCGGGCAGGGTCACTTTGATCAGCCAGCTCTTATTGTCGTTGCCGTTGGACATGATCAGGTTCGTCTCACCGACGTGCCGCCCGATGATGAGCAGCCCGCCCCCGGCGCCGGTGACATCGGCGATCTTGGGATCGGTGAGGGTGACGCGACCGCCGCCGCCTGAGAGATCGAGGATGGTCGATCCGCCCAAGGCCACCTCGATGACGTTGCGATTGGCCGCCGCGCGCGCGGACTGGGCCAGCGCGCTGGGCGTGGAGAGGGCAAGGGCGAGCAGGGCAAAGAGGACAACGCGCATCAGTTACTCCCTCCGATCGTGATGCTCTTGGTGCCGCCGCTGAAGACCGGGCCGGTGGGCTTGACGGGGGCGGGCGGCGGGCGCTTGGGCTTACGCCTAGACAAACGCTCACGAACTTGTTCGCGCTTGGCCGCCTCCTGCTGGCGCTTCTCCGCGTTCTTGAGCTCCTCTGGATCGACCTGACCCAACAGCTCATAGGGTTGCAGCCCCAGCGTCTCTTCGAGCGCCTCGTCATTGGCGTTGCGCAGGATCAGATCCAGCTCCCCTTCGCGGTTGGCCAAGGCCAGCGCCTCGGCGTCGGAGGGGGTCACCAGGAGGGTGACGACGGTCTTCTCACGCATCCCATCGTTGTTCTTCTTATCCCCGTCCTTGACGCGCATCGCCACGGGATCGATGGAGCCGTCAACGGCCAAGACGCGGATGGCTTGCAGCACGATCTTGGTGCTGACTTGGCGGTTGCTCTTGATGGTGGTCAGGACATCGACGAGGGCGCCGGGATAGACGAGGCGCGCCTTGGTGACCCACTTATCAACGGCGACGGGGAAGGCGCGGAAGTCCTTGGGGACCACCGCCGCCATGCCCGTGCCGGTCTCCTCAGAGGCCAAGCGCGCCTCCAAGACGGGCTCGCCTTGGAGGATCATCCGCGCGGGGGAGCGGACCTTGACGAGGAAGTCATCGATGGAGAGGAAGGCGCCCTCAGGGACCGAGGCCTTGGGCCACTGGACGAGCTTTAAGTGCTCCTCATAGATGGGCTCTGCGGCGTTGAGATCCTGGGAAGCGACGACGATGTTGGTGACCTCCTGGCCACCGACGCGGGTCGTGCCCATCATCTTGGCGAGTAAGAACGCGGTGACCAAAGTGAGGATTATCGCGATGAGGGTGAAGCCCAACGCACCAAACTTGGACGCGCCCCCCCCAACTTTACGAGCGCTCATTCCTTCTCCTCGTTTCTAGGCCACGACCCGCCATGGGTTTTTGTGTGGCGTCTTTGATTGAGCAGCAGCCAGGTTGCGAGGCGCCATAAAGACAGAGCGCCCGCTTAAAATCGACCTAAACATACAACGGGGAGAGGCCTTGGCGCCGAGCGCGTCTTAGACCTCATCAAGCCGTTGAACTCTCTGGGCGATGGTTAGGTTATCTCACCCACCGCGGCCGCTGTCGAGAGGCTTTCTCTGATTTACCGAGGGGTCTTTTTAAGGCGTGGAGGGCGGCGGCTCAGGGGCCAACGGGGCCGAGGGGCATGGAGGTGCGCGCGCTGAGGATCAAGGGTCGGTTAACGTATCGATCCACCATCCCACCCCAGACGCCGCCGTTATATGGGCAGCGCGCCTCAACTTGGACGATGTTGATGGCCCCTCCGTCGGTGGCGATCTGCTCGATGTTGCTGTTGACGGCCAGACCGTTGCAGCGCCCCGCCATTGTGTCCATCACGGCGCGGGCCTGCTGCTCAACGCAGGCGTTGAGCCCGCCGAGGAGCTGACCGCCGCGGGTGCCCAAGGCGCAGACGCGGGCGGCGTGACCGACGCCGTGGGTGAGGCGGCTGCGGACCACCATCGCGTCACCGAAGTTCAGCCCAGCGGTGGCGACGAACAGCAAGATGACCAAGGAGAGGGCGGTCTCCACCGCGACCGCGCCCTTCTGAGCGCGCCTGGCGCGTAAGCATATGGGGGGTTGTCTCTTCATTTTACTTCCACCAAACCGTCGCGATGAGGGCGCCGACGGCGAAGGCCAGCGCCATGGGGACATGTAAATGAGCGGGCCGGTCCTCTTCGACGGCGGGCAGCGTCAAGGTCCGCGCCGACGCGCCGAGGCCGCGCCGGATACGCCCACGCAGCTCTGCGCCGGAGGTGGCGATGAGGACCAACGCCAAGGCGCCGCCGAGGGCCACACCCCAGAGGAACATCCAGGCCACCAGCTGCGGCCCCAGCCAAGCCCCCGTCGCGAGGATGAACTTCGCGTCGCCGCCGCGATAGAGCCGGGCGGCGAAGGGGAGGATGACCAAGGCGAAGGCGACGCCCACGCCTGCCAGGGCATCGAGCGCGCCAGCCCACCCTCCGCGAGAGAGCTGAGCGGCCACCCCCACCAGGAGGTAGGCCATGTTGGCTTGATTGGAGACGCGCCGAGTGTAGACATCGCTCCAACTCGCGTAGGCCAACCCTACATAAAACAAAGGCCCGAAGAACGGGCCAAATCCGAGGTAAATCGGGGAACCTTACTGGTTGGCGATGACGTCGGAGGCCCGGCTGAGCATGGAGGAGATGCTCTGGCGGAAGGCCACGAGGGTGCCGATGAGGGCCACGCCGACGATGGCGGCGATCAGGGCGTACTCCACGGCGGTGGCGGCGTCGTCTTCACGGATAAAGCGCTTGATGAGGTTCATGGGGGCTCCTTCTTGTTTGCGGTTGCGCCTCCCCTATTGAGCAAGGGTGGGGCCAACCCGGTTTGAGGCTGCGAGGCGGGCCTGACTCTATAAAACTCAGCCCCAAAGGCCAAAAGAAATCGCGCGGGATATGGATTGGGGCTCAAAGGCCCCTGGGGACATTAACCCCAGTGAGGTCTAGACCCCCCACCCTGCATCGAGCAGAGGCGGCGCGGCGCGAACAAGCGCTCAGCGGCGAGCGCGGCGGCGCGGCGCTCGGAGGCCGAGGAGGCTCAGGAGCAGAAGGAGGGTGAGCCCTTGGCGGGGGCCGCCGCTGAGATCACAGCTGCAGCTGGGATCCTCGCCGCCCTCAGCCTCGCCGCCGTCGCCCAGCGGCCCCCCATCGCTCAAGGCGGGGGGGGGGACCAAGCCACCATCGCTCAGGCTCGCCCCGCCGCCTTGACCGCCGCCTTGACCGGCGCCGCCGCCCTGACCGGCCTCACCGCCCTGACCGGCCTCACCGCCTTGACCGCCCTCGCCGCCCTGACCGCCCTCGCCCTCGGGCTCCATCCAAGCGGCGAGGCACTGCGCCTCACCGTCCATGACCTCGCAGCGCTCCTGAGGCGGGCACTCAAGGGCGTGGCAGGGGTCCTCCACGCAGCGCCCCGCCTCACAGGCGTGGCCCTCATCACAGGTGACGCCCTGGCAAGGATCAGCGAGGCAGGCGCCCTCGGCGCAGATCTGCCCATCACCGCAGTCAAGGCCCGCGCAGGCATCAACGCGACACTCGCCGTCCTCACAGCGCTCCCCGAGGGGGCAGCTGATCATGGCGCAGCTGCCGACGCAGACCCCCTCACGGCAGAACGTCCCCTCCTCGCAGTCCGCGCCGAAGCAGGGATCTTCAACGCAGACATAGCCGACGCAGCGCAGCCCCTCGGGGCAGCCCGCCGCGTAGCAGTCATCGGCCACGCACGCCCCTGCGCGGCAGACCTCACCGACGCCGCAGTCCACGGCCTCACAGGGATCGACGCAGGCCCCGGCCTCACAGCTGAGCCCCGCATCGCACTCGATCACGGCGCAGGCGTCGGCGCAGTAGTTCTCAAAGCAGATCAACCCGTCGGGGCACTCGAAGCTCATACAGGGATCAGCGCACTGACCCAGGATGCAGGCTTGATCGGCGGGGCAAGGGGCGTCCTCATCGATCTCGCCGTCGCAGTCATTGTCTACGCCGTCGCAGCGCTCCAGGGGGGTGGGGCCGCAGCGCCCGCAGGCGTTGCGGGTGCCCTCATCGACCAAGCCATCGCAGTCATCGTCCAGGCCGTTGCAGGCCTCCTCACCGGGGGTGGGGCTGGCGCAGGTGAAGTCACCGTCCGCGCAGAGGCTGACGCCCACCGCGCAGGCGCCGGGCAGGCCCGTCGCGCAGCCGTTGGCGTCCGAGGCGGCGAGGTTATCCACCTCGCCATCACAGTCATTATCGAGGCCATCACAGACCTCCTCTGAGGCGGCGATGGAGGGCGCGCAGACCACCGCCCCGGCCTCACAGCGCAGCTGACCCTCAGCGCAGACGCCGGGCAGCCCCGTCTCGCAGAGGGTGACCGCCTCCAGCTCATCGAGCTGACCGTCGCAGTCGTTATCCACGCCATCGCAGATCTCCTCAGCGGGCGCGTTGAGGGGCTCACAGACGACGGCGCCCTCAAGGCAGCGCGTGGCGCCCGCGCGGCAGGCCCCCAAGCCGTCCGTCTGACAGGGCTCCCCCTCGACCACGCCATCATCGACGGCGCCGTTACAGTCATTATCGATCCCGTCGCAGACCTCCGCCCCGGTGGGGTTACACGCGTCACAGGCGTCGCCCGCGCCGTCACCGTCGCCGTCGCGTTGATCGGGGTTGGCGGCCTGGGGGCAGTTATCACACTCATCGCCCACGCCGTCGCCGTCGCTGTCCGTTTGAGCAGGGTTATTCAAGCCGGGGCACACGTCACAGGCGTCGCCCGCGCCATCGCCGTCGCTGTCGGCCTGATCGGGGTTGGGGTGAGAGGGGCAGTTATCCTCAGGGATACAGACGCCGTCCTCATCCTCATCAGAGCAAGGCCGGGCGTAGCCCCAGCGGATCTCAAAGCAGATGGGGCCAGCGGAGGCGCCTGGCTGAAGGGGGCCGGTGTCAAAGCGCAGGGAGAGGGTCACGTCATAGCCGCGATCCGTGACCAGGTTGCCATCACCGTCGGCGGTGTCGCCGCTGGAGCGCCCGATGTTGCCGCGCAGCCGCTCGCAGCCGCCGTCGAGGTTGGCGATGCGGCCCTTGCTCTCGGGGAACTCCCCGACCTCCCAGCCGGTGAGGTAGCGATCATGTGGATCGACGCCATAGAGGGCCAACAGCGTGGTGGGTTGGTCTGGATCATCACCTTCATCGAACTCATAAACCGTCTTGGGTGATCCAAGAGACGCGCCGCCGTAATCATTGCTAAATCCGCCCTCAAAATAAAGATCACCATCGATATAGTGAATTAACGCCATCTCATCGATGGCAGAGTTGCCACGATTGGTAAATGTATAGCATTGCTGTATGCGATTGCAGTTAAATGTGGCCTCAAAGTGAACATCAACATCGCTATAATTGAAATCACTGGTGAGCTGATGCGCGTCTGCGGCGGCGACGGGGTTGAGGCTCATCAGCGCCCCGCGCTCAAGCCACGTCCCGGCATAACTACCCGCGCGCTGCATACACAAGAAGGGCTTACTCTCATAAACCGTGCCCTTCTCACCACGATCAGGGTTATCATTCGGCGGATTAAAGTTCGCGTTATAGCGGACTGAGCTGCTGCTGCCGAATGCGCCAAAGAGATCGATGCCCATAGAGAGCTGACCTGTCTCTGCGACGTCGCACTCTGGCCCGGTGGAGAACTCCGCGGCGTTGTTGACGATGTCAGCCTCCGCGATCCCGCACAGCAGGAGGGAGGCCAGCAAGGTGGCTCTGAGTTGGGTGTTCATGGCTGCTCGCTTTGGCCCAGGGGGGGGATCGGGCGCGTTTTTTTCGCCTCACGGTGGCGAACTTGAACCAAAGAATCAACAACTTGAGGAGGCCATGGGCTTCACCTCAGCGGCGGCCTTGGAGGAACGCGTAGACCTCCGCCTCGCTGAGCACGCCTCGCCGCGCCTTGGCGTAGGCCAAGAGCGCCTCGCACAGGGCGGGCTCCGCCGCCAGCCCACGCTCCGTCAACCAATAGCGCGCCGCGCTGAGGCCGCTCATGTGCCCCAGCTCGATGATCTGCCGCCGGCCGAGCTGCCGGGCGGGCACGGCGCTATAGATGCGATCGGCCAGCGCCTCATCGCCGCGTTGACGTGCCTTGATGATCGCCGCCGCGTGTACACCGGTGGCGGTGCGAAAGGCGTCATCGCCCACGACGGGCGCGCGGGGATCGATCACGGTGGAGGTGGCCGAGGCGATGAGGCGACAGCCCTCGACGAGGGGGGTGAGATCACGCCCTGTCGGCGCCTCCAGCTCGCGGTTGATCAAGAGCAGCTCCAGGGGCGTGTTACCTGCCCGCTCACCCAAGCCCAAGAAGGTCCCGTGGACGCGATCGACGCCAGCCTCTGCGGCCACCAAGGCGTTGGAGAGGGCCAAGCCGCGATCTTGATGCCCGTGCCAATCCAAGCGCGCCGCCGCGCCGTGCTCCTGGATCAGCGCGCGGCTCCAGTCAACGAGCGCGCGCACGCCCGCCGCCGTGGCGTGGCCCACGGTGTCACAGAGGCAGAGGCCGCTGACGCCGAGATCGAGGGCGTTGAGGAAGAGGGGCCGCAGCGCGTGGGGCGCTGAGCGCGTGGTGTCCTCAGTGACGAAGGTGATGGGCAAGCCCTCAGCGACGGCGAAGCGGATGGCCTTGGAGCTGAGATCGAGGAGGTGGTTGAGATCCCAGCCTTCGAGGAGCTGACGGATATCGCTCGTGCCCAAGAAGGCCATCACCTCCACGGGCGCGCCGAGGCGCTGGCTGATGGCGGCGATGGGGGCGATGTCGCTGATGAGCGTGCGCGCCGCGCAGCTGATCTGAAGTGGCAGCCGCTGCGTGATCACGTGCCGCGCCAGGGCCTCAGCGTGCGCATATGCCCGCGCGCTGGCGCCGGGCAAGCCGAGGTTGACCCACTCCACGCCCAGCCGCGCGTCCAGCTCTACGATGCGCCGCTTCTGCTCAATCGACGGATCGGTGACAGAGGGGCCTTGAAGCCCGTCCCGTAGCGTCTCATCATAGAGCGCCACGCGCTGAAGGTGAGCGGCGCGTGGGTGCTCGGCGGAGGTGTTCCAATCAAAGATCAAGGGCGAACGCCTCGCGCTTGAAGAGGCCCTTGGAGGCCGTCAATGCCCCCACAGGACGGATGTTGACGGATGAAAAGTGCTGGTTTACTCTCACCTTCGCTCTTTTTGGTTTTCACAGCGACCTCTGGTTTTGCCCGAAGTCCACAAAAAAAAGGATAGCCATAGATGGCTTTGAACAAGAACAAGGTCATCGCCGCCGCGCAGCGATATATCCAGAAAGGTCAGCTAGATCGGGCGATTAAGGAATACCGTTCGATTGTAGATGAGGACCCGGATGATATTCGCATATGGCTCAAAATCGGCGATCTTTATGTTAAAAAAGGTGCGATTAGTCAAGCCGTTTCCACATATAAAAAAGTCGCTCGCTTTTATACCACCAAAAATTTCCATTTAAAAGCGGTCGCAGTCTATAAGCAAATTTTAAATATTGTACCTGCCCAAACAGACGCACATTTAGGCTTAGGTCAACTTTATATTCAGCTAGGTTTAATACCAGACGCAGTAAACCAGCTCAAATTGGTGATTGGCGACTATGAACGCAATCAAAAATACTCTGACAGCTTAGAGCTTTTAAAACAAATCGTTAGTGTTCAAGGCGAAGATAACGCCAACCGAATCCGACTCGCGGAAGCGTACATCCGCAACGATGAAAAAAACAAAGCGATTGAAGAGTTCTCTATCGTCATGGAGAACCTTATCAATGAAAATAAACTCGACGATTACATCCAAGTCGCCGAGCGTGTCTTGTATATTGAACCAGATGAGCGAGAGATTATCCTCAAGCTCTCTGAGATTTATATTCAACGAAACCAATCCAAAAAAGCATTAGCGCGGCTTCAGCAGCTCTTCAGAGACAACCCTGCCGATATTGAGGTGCTTTGGATCCTCGCCAACGCATTTAAGAGCTTAGAGCTAAACGAAAAAGCGATCTCCATTTACAAAGAGATCGCCCGCATCAACGGCGAGCAGGGCCACAAAGAGGCGTCTTACCGGGCTTGGAATCAAATCTTGGGCATCTCCCCCCATCACCCGGAGGCGCTTGAGGCGATCCGTGGCATGGAGCACCAGGTCAAGAGCGGCCAGCCTGTCGGTCAGCGTGGGGGCGCGGGCGGCAACGCTGGGCTGAGCGCGGACATCGCGGTGCTGCTCAAGTACGGGCTCAAGGCGCAGGCCTTAGAGCAGTGCGACAAGGCGCTCAAGGAGAACACGCAGAACGTCAAGGCGCTGGAGTGCAAGAAGACCGTCTTGATCGCCTTGGATCGTGGAGAGGAGGCCATCGAGATCCTCTTCAGCGTCTGCGAGCTATACGACGAGGACAAGGCCAAGGTCCGTGGCTACCTCAAGGAGATCCTTGAGCTCAACCCCAACAACCAGCGTGCCTCGATTGAGCTCAAGAAGATCGGCGCCGAGGAGATCACCCTCTTCACCGAGGAGGATGAGTTTGTCTCTGGCGCTGGCGCCGAGAACACCTACGATCCTTTCGGCGATCTCCTCTCGGGGGGCGTCGAGGCTGATCCATTCAGCGATCTCCTCGCGCCCGCCCCTGCGCCCACGGGGGATGACTTCGCGGATCTGCTCGGCGACGCGCTGGCCCACAGCGCGGGGAGCCTCGCGCCAGCCGCGCAGCCCTTGGTGGCGCCTCAACCTGAGAGCAGCTTCGTCGAATACCAAGAGTTCTCCCACGAGACACACGAGGCGCTCGACGACAGCTATGACGCCTTCTCTGACTTGCTGATCGGCGATGAGGTCTTCAACGCGCCTGGGGGCGAGGAGGGCGAGGACATCGAGCTGTTCGAGGACTTCGACGCGCTCTTGGAGGATGAGGAGGACGACTCCCCAAAAGCTAAAGAGGTGTCCGCTCCCGTTGAAGCGCTCAATGACGCTGAGGGAGAGGGCACCTCTGAGCAGCCGCGCGTCCGCGCCGAGGGGCCGCGCTTTGACGATGATGACGACGCCTTTGACCCCTTCGCGATCTTGGATGATGAGGGCTTTGACGACGAGGGCCTTGATGAAGGCGCGCCGAAGGGCCTCGACTTGGAGGGGCTCATCGACCTCCACGATGAGTCTGAGCCTGAGCACAACGCGCTGTCGATCGAGTCGGTGCCGGCGCCCTTCGCCAGCTTGGCCATCGGCGCCCTCTCGCGCGATGAGATCAACGCGCTGATCCGCGAGACGGCCAACCTGCCAGCCCAAGGCGAGTTTAAAGAGATCCTCGCCACCGCCGAGGACGCGGCTGATCCCTTCACCGACTTCATTGACGAGCCCCTCGCCGCCGCACCTCAGGCCGTCGAGGCGGACCCCTTCTCGGATTTCATCCAAGAGCCCCCTGTCGAGGCGCGCCCTGATGACGCCATCAGTGGCGCCGTCGATGAAGATCCCTTCAGCCTCCTTGATGAGCCCAGCGGCGAGGATGATCTCAACGCGCCGTTGAGCGGCGAGGTGGAGGCAGATCCCTTCGCGGAGGCCCACGCGCTTGAGGAGGACGACTTCGGCGGCCTCCTTGACAGCCACGAGGCGGCGGAAGCGGCGGAGGCGCACGATCCTTTCGCTGGCCTGGGCGCGGATCTGGGCGAATCAGAGCCCGAAGACGACTTCGGCGGCCTCTTGGACAGCCAGGGAGAGGCGGTGAAGCCGGTTGAAGCGGCGGAGGCGCACGATCCTTTCGCTGGCCTGGGTGCGGATCTGGGCGAATCAGAGCCCGAGGACGACTTCGGCGGCCTCTTGGACAGCCAGGAAGCGGCTGAAGCGCATGATCCCTTCGCTGGCCTGGGTGCGGATCTGGGCGAATCAGAGCCCGAGGACGACTTCGGCGGCCTCTTGGACAGCCACGAGGTGGCGGGCGAGGCGGTGGAAGCGGCTGAAGCGCATGATCCCTTCGCTGGCCTGGGTGCGGATCTGGGCGAATCAGAGCCCGAGGACGACTTCGGCGGCCTCTTGGACAGCCAGGAAGCGGCGGAGGCGCATGATCCCTTCGCTGGCCT
>JAHJCH010000081.1 GCA_018813065.1 Myxococcota bacterium | reverse complement strand
GTGGCTGGCGGCGGCGGTGAGCCCGTGGCCGGTGGCGGCGGTGAGCCGGTGGCTGGCGGCAGCGGTGAAGGTGAGCCCTGCGGTGACCTGGACTACTTTGGGCGCTGCAATGGGTCCATCGTCGAGTGGTGCAATGAGGAGGGCTTCTTTGAGAGCTATGATTGCAGCCTCGTTGGCTTCCCCTGCGAGCTGATCGGCGATGAGATCGGCTATGACTGCAATGACGGCGGTGAGCCGATTGAGAACCCCAACCCCGATCCCGAGTGTGAGGGCTTGGATTTCCTGGGTCGCTGTAATGGGACCATCGCAGAGTGGTGTGAGAATGGAACTTTTCAGAGCTATGACTGCGCTGAAGAAGGCCTGCCCTGCGCTTATATTGACGAAGAAGTTGGCTATTTCTGCGTTGAGTAGCCCGAGATGCTCACTCTTCTGTCTCAGCTCTCGCCTTTGACATCTCATCCAGCTCCTCAAAAGCGCGCTTCGCGTTTGAGCGAATGATCTCTTTCGCGCGCTGATTGAGCTTGTCCATTCGATCAAGCTGACTCTCAAAAGTCTCTGGATCAAGACGCGCAAGGCTATATTGCGTGTTTTGTTCTTGATCAAAGAAGCGGTCAACTACGTTAACTCCACTTAGCTCCATTTCCGTAAAGACCTTGGTCGCTTCTTGCCGGTGCGCTTCACCGGATTCACGATCATTGTCGGTGGTGCTGGCTTCATAGTTCTTGATCAGGTTCTGAACGCGGCTGGTGAAGACCTTGGACAGCTCCGCGCGCGCTTGGGCGTCGGCGGTGCTGCGGCGCAGCCCCACAGAGCGGATGTTGCTGGCGACGCCCACACCATAGAAGGCCTTGTCCTTGCGCGCCGCCGCGCCTTGGTCCACCCACGCGGGGCGATCCTCGTGCTTGCCCTCGCCGCGAATCTGGTCACCACCGCAGCCAAAGATGAGCAGGGCCAACGCGCTGAGCCCCAAACGCAGGGGGGTACGCTTGCTGTGGTTCATCATCACCTCTCTTGATTCTTGGCGGACTCTTGATCCAAGTCACGATCCGCGTCATCCGCGTTGCGTCGAATCGTCTCTTTATCCAAGCGTGTCTCTGGAGGCCCGCCGCACGCGGCGAAGAGGGCCAAGAGCAGAAACCACCACGCGGTTCGCATAAGGGCTCCGTGTTTTCAAATTGGTCTGGACCTTGAGGGCACAGCGCAGAGGGTCATGGGGGAGAAACTCGGGCGGGAAATGCAAAAAATACACCTTCTGCCCCTCGCGCCACGCCGCACCGCGCGGCGCTTGGCGTTGTGCCGCGCCCGGCTGCGCAGTGAAACACGCTCACATGAGCGTGAAGCACCCTGTCGCTGAGATCAGCCCGCCTCATCCACGAGGTAGATCCCCCTGGGGCAGACGTAGATGACCCGCCCCGACGCGGCAGAGATCAAGCTCACCCCCTCCGCCCAGGCCTGCGCCTGCGCTTCACGGATCAGGCTCAATGGCCCCTCCCCGCCGACACTCCAGGTCAAGGCGCGGGCGGCGTCGAGGGGCGTCAAGGCCGTCGCCGAGGGCGTGAAGGGCGCCGAGACGCTTAGCTCGGGTAAGCCGATACGGCGCCACCCCGCCTCATCGCGGGTGTAGAGGGCGCTGGGGCCGATGACCACGCCAAACTCCGCCGCGCCCGGCAGCCGATGTGTGGCCGCGTCGTCGATAAAGATCCAGCCCGGCTGATAGACGTCCCAGGCTAAGAGCCCGTGAGGGGCCACCGCGCGTATCCGCTCGATGGGCGTGCCTAAGACCTCTGGCTCAAGCCCTGGGCGCAGCCGCCACGCCCAAGCCTCGCTGGCGAGGTAGAGTGCATCCCCGACCGCCATCGCCTCAAAGAACATCCCCTCCAAGCTCACCGACCACGCCGCCCCCGCCAGGCGCCCCGCGACCCAGCCCCGCCCCACGGCGTGCGCCCCATAGGCGTCGGCGAAGCGCACCAAAGACAGCGGATCGATCCCCTCCGCCAGCGGCTGATCGACGCCATCGAGGCCCCAGAGGTGTAGATCAACCTGCCCTTGGACCCCCGTGGCCCGCCCGTAGAGCAGCCCATAGGGGGTGTCCTGTGGCCGCAGCGTGGGCGAGGCCCCCTCGGCGATCAGCGTCACCCCCTCCTCTGCTCGCCAGCGCCACAGCGCCAAGGCGCGATCCAGCCAGATGAGCCCCAGTCGATCCCGCGTCGTCAGCAGAAAATAGTTACCCGCCTGCGTGCCCGAGCTGAGGCCCTCGACCGCGATGGGATCGAGGGTCGTCAGCGCCACCTCCAAGGGGTCATCGCGCATAAAGGCGACCCGCCCGTCGGCCAGATCCGTGACCATCAACCAGGGGACACCCTCCCCCAAGCGGCGCGGGGGCTCGCCGGGGCGCGTCACCTCCAGCGAGGAGAGCCCCGAGCGGGTGTGGGTCATCGCCAGGGCTTGGCCGTTAAGCCAGCGCAGCCAGGGTTGGGCCTCCTCGAAGAGCGACGTCTCCGCCCCGCTGGGCAGATCGATCATGGAGATCGGCCCCGCCAGCCCCGCCTCGCCAAAGCGCCGCAGCGCCACGGCCTCTTCACCAGGGACGTGGCCCAAGAAGACCTCGTAGCCCGCCCCCAAATCGGCGATCTCCCCCGCCCCGTCCAGCGCCATGTAGCGCAGCGTCTCCCCCGACGGCCACAGCAGCCAGGCGGCGTCGTGGCGTAGATAGACCCGCTGAGGCTGGTCCGCGCTGAGCCGCCGCCCACGGTAGAGCGTGACCGGATCGAGCACCATCACCTCATCAGCGCCCACCTCGAAGGGCGTCAGGGGCCAGCGCTCATGTTGAGGCGCCTCGAAGCTCAGCGTGTAGCGGCCTGGGGGGATCGCCACCTCAAAGGCGCCGTTGACCTCCACCGGCGCGCCGAGGCCGGTGATCGTGACCACGTCGCCGCCCATGGCGCGGGCCTCGCCGATGAGGGTGGCTCCAAGGGCGTGGGCGTCAGGCTGAGCAGCGGCGTCCTCGATCAAGCCGCTGTCCTCGATCAAGCCGCTGTCCTCGGTGGCGCTGTCCTCGATCAAGCCGCTGTCCTCGGCGGCGCTGTCTTGGCTGAGGGCGTCGATGATGAGGGCCGCGTCTGTCGTGGGTTGCGCGTCGGCGATGCGCCCATCGAGGATGAGCGCGTCGGTGATGGGCCTTATGTCTAAGCGCGGGGCGGCGTCTCCGGCGTCTGGCGGGGCGGTGCTCGCGTCCCACGGCGCGACAGGCTGGGCGTCACGCGCCCCTTGATCGAGCGCCACAGGGGCGTCAAGGAGCGCCATGTCCTCCACCTCATGCTCAAGCACGGGGGCCTCGCCGTCGTCGCAGGCGAGGAGGAGGAGGAGCGGCAGGGCGTAGGGCAAATAAGCGCGCATCATGAGGATCTCGCTGAGGGCCACTGAGAGCGGCTGAAGATAACGCGAGGCGCGCCGCTTTGGCATCCGCGCCGCGTCGAGGTTTCTTCTCGGCGCGGCGCGCGATAAGGTGTCTTTGGCACACAAAGGGAGCACCATGAGCACGCTCGCGTCGCGGATCTTGATCCACCAAGGGGACATCACTCAGCGCCATCAAGGGGCCATCGTCAACGCCGCCAATGAGAGCCTGCTCGGCGGCGGCGGCGTGGACGGCGCGATCCACCGCGCGGCGGGGCCGGGGCTGCTGGCCGCTTGCCGTGAGATCGGCGGCTGCCCCACGGGTGAGGCGCGCATCACCCCCGCGTTCAACCTGCACGCCGACTACGTTATCCACACGCCAGGGCCACGGTGGCGAGGGGGTCATCGGGGTGAGCCTGCGCTGCTGGCGAGCTGCTACCGCGAGAGCCTGCGCTTGGCCGAGCTGCATCAATGTCAGACCGTCGCCTTCCCCGCGATCTCCTGCGGCATCTATGGCTACCCCATCGAGGCGGCGCAGCGGATCGCCGCCGAGACGATCTTGGACTGGCTGATGATCCATGAGCTGCCCCAGGTCGTGACCCTCTGCGTGTTTACACCCGATCTGACGGCGATCACGCGCGCGGCGGTGGATGAGGCGCTGGCCCATCGCGTGCGGCTGCCTGCCCCGCGGCTCGATCCAGAGAAAGCGCGGGGCGTGGTTTTGGGCGCGGCCATCGGCGACGCGCTGGGCCACCCCACCGAGTTTTTCAGCCTCGACCAGATCCGCCAGCGCTTCGGCCCTCAAGGGGTCACGGGCTATGCGCTGTACTGGGAGGACGTGGAGACGGGGCGGACCTACGCGCCGTACACCGATGACACGCAGATGGCTGAGGCGGTGGCGCGGGGGCTCTTGGAGGCCCGCGCGGCTGGAGATCACCTCGACGGGGCGATGCGGCGGATCGCGGCGCGCTTCATCGATTGGGCCGAGGCGCCGCAAGGCGGGCATCGCGCGCCGGGGCGGGCATGCATCAGCGGCTGTCGGGCCTTGGCGCGGGGCGTGGATTGGCGCGAGGCGGGCGGGGCAGATGCGGGCGGCTGCGGCTCGGTGATGCGCGCCTACCCCTTTGGCCTCTTCTTCGACCCCCAGGAGGCGGCGCGCTGGGCGGTGGCGCACTCCGCGCTCACACACCGCGATCCCATCGCCCTGGCCGCCTGCGCGGCGATGGCCGTGGGCGTGGCCCACGCGCTCCAAGATGCGCCTTGGGCCAGCGTGTTTGAGGCGATGATCGACGCCGCCGAGGGGGAGAGCCCGCCCACCGTCCAGATGATGCGCCAGGCGCTGCGCGACGCGCGCGCGGGCGTCGGCCCCGAGATCACCCTGGATCGCCTTCGAGGCTGGGCGGCCCATGAGGCCATCGCCGCCACGATCTATATCGTCGCCCGCCACGAGGCGGATCTCCCCGGCGCGCTCTTGGAGGCGGCCAACACCTCGGGCGACAGCGACAGCTTGGCGACCTTGGCCGGCGCGCTCCTCGGCGCGCGCTGGGGCGCGGCGGCCTTGCCTGCGGCGTGGGTGGCTGATCTGGAGCGGGTCGAGGCCCTGGAGGCCCTGGCGCGGGCCATCGCCGGGCTGTAGCGCGCTACTTGTCCTCGCCGCGCAGCACGGCGAAGGCCTCGGCGAAGGCCGACTTGGTGTGCGCTTGACGATCCGCCTCGCTGAGCGCCTCGACCTGGCCGCCCCGCCCACCCTCAAAGAGCGCCTCGGGGATCTCCTCCAAGAAGCGCGAGGGGCGGCGGTGCTCCACGCGACCAAACTTGAGGCGCTTCTCCGCCCGCGTCAGCGTCAGCCAGCGCTTCGCCCGCGTGATGCCCACATAGGCCAGGCGGCGCTCCTCGGCCAGATCGCCGTCGCCGTCCAGCGTGCGCTGATGTGGCATCAGCCCCTCCTCGACGCCCACCAGGTAGACCACCGGGAACTCCAGCCCCTTGGCGCTGTGGAGCGTCATCAAGACCACCTCGTCGCGCTCGCCCTCGTCGTCCTCCTCGGGGCGGCTGTCGAGGGAGATCGTGGCCAGGTAGTCCTCCAAGGTCGCCTTGGGCTGCGCGCGCTGGAAGGCGGCGATCGCGGAGGGGATCTCGTGGAGGTTGTCTAGCCGCTTTTGGATCTGCTTGATGCTGTCGTAGGCCTGGCGCAGCTCGCCGTAAAAGGTGCGCTCGGCGAGGGTCTTATCGTCGATCAGCGCCGCGCAGACCTGGGGCGCCGGGTGGGCGCGCAGCAGCCCTCGATAGCGCTTGAGCACCTCGACGAAGCCCTTGATCTTGCCCCGCGTCGCCTCATTGAGCCCGCCCACGCGCTCCGGCTGCTCCAAGAAGAGCCAAAACGGCTGGCCTTGGCGGCGCGCCTCATCGCCGATGCGCTGGATCGTGGCGTCGCCGATGCCCCGCTTGGGGAAGTTGATGATCCGCCGCAGCGCCGCCTCATCGGCGGGGTTGACGATGGCCCGCAGGTAGGCCAGGACGTCGCGCACCTCCTTGCGATCGTAGAAGCGTGTGCCGCCGACGATGCGGTAGGGGATGTTGGCGTGGCGGATGGCGTCCTCGATGGCGCGTGACTGGGCGTTTGTTCGGTAGAGGATGGCGAAGTCCGCCCACTTGAGCCGCTCGCGGCGCCGCAGCGTGAGGAGATCCGAGGCGATCCAGTGCCCCTCGTCATCGTCATTGGGCAGCTGCTGGTAGCGCAGCTTGGGGCCGTCGCCGTGATCGCTCCATAGGTGCTTGGGGTGGCGCGCCTCGTTGTTGGAGATGACGTGGTTGGCCGCCTTGAGGATGTGATTGGTGGAGCGATAGTTCTGCGTAAGCGCGATGAGCTTGGTGCCGGGGAACTGCTGATCGAACTGGAGGATGTTGCCCGCCACCGCGCCGCGCCAGGCGTAGATCGATTGATCGTCGTCGCCGACCACGCAGAGGTTGCCGTGGGCCCGCACCAGCCCCTTGACCATCCTCAGCTGCGCCCCGTTGGTGTCTTGGTACTCATCGACCATGACGTAGCGAAACCGCTGCGCCCAGCGGGCGGCGATCTCCTCGTCTGACTCCATGGCCATCACCGGCAGGGCGATCAGATCGTCGAAGTCCACCCCGTTCATCGCCCTGAGCCGCTGCTGGTAGAGCGGCAAGACGTGGCCCGCCACGGCTTCGAGCTTGCCGCGCTTGGCCTGGGGCAGCTCCAGCCGGTTCTTGTACTTGCTGATCACGGCGTGGATCAGCTTGGGCTCGTGCTCGTCGAGGCCGAAGCCCACCTCCAGCATCCCCCGCCGCACGGCGTCGAGCTGATCCGCCTCATCGAGGATGGTGAAGTCGCGGCTGAGGCCCACGGCGGAGGCCTCTTCACGCAGGAAGCGCACGCCCAGGGCGTGGAAGGTGCTCAGCGTGCAGCTGCGCCCCGGCGCCCCCACCATCTGTATCAGCCGTGAGCGCATCTCCCGCGCCGCCTTATTGGTGAACGTCAGCCCCAAGATGCGCTCAGGCGGCACGCCCTGATCGAGCAGGTGCGCGATCCGCGTGGTGATCACCCGCGTCTTGCCAGAGCCCGCGCCCGCCAGGACCAAGACAGGCCCCTCCGTGGTGAGGACAGCCTGGCGCTGGGGGGGGTTGAGGGCTTGGAGGTTGATCATCGCCCGCCCCTCAAGGCGCTGACGCGCTGACGCTCCAGCGCTTTGTTTGATAAGGCGGGTTTGTCCTGGTCAGCGGCGGTGATATAACGCATCCTATTGTCCTCATGCCTTGGGGGGAGAGCCTTGTCCGACGGCTTCGCGGCGTTGCTCAGCGCGATCGATCAGGGGGAGTCACAGGCCTTGACGGCCTTAAAATCTCACCAGATACATGTTCAGGCCCTTGACGACTACGCCAACGGTGAGCTGGTCCTCCGCGCGGTCCGCGGGGGCAATGTAGAGATTGTCCGCTGGCTCCTCAAGAGCGGCCTGCGCCCGGCGAGCTTTCCTCAGGCGGTGTTAGAGGCCATCGTCCGCGACGCCTTTAAGATCGCGCTGCTCTTGCTGCGCCTGCCCATGGACGCCAACGCCCTTGATCCCAATGGCTGGAGCCTGCTCCACCACGCGGCGCATAAGGGCGAGGCCAAGCTGGTGACGGCCCTGCTGGAGAAGGGGGCTGAGCCCAACGTCACCACCCCCGATGGGATGACGCCGCTGCTGATCGCCATCTTTCAGAAGAAGGAGGAGGCGGGGCGGCTCCTGGTCGAGGCGGGCGTGGACGTGGAGACGCCTTGGCGCGGCTATACGCCCCTGATGCACGCCGCCCACGTCGGCGCGCCGGTGCTGGGCCGCGCCCTCTTGGAGCGCGGCGCGGGCTTCTATGTCACCCTCCCCGATAACGGCTGGGACGCCCTGCTCATCGCCACCGCCCAGAACCACCTCTCCATGGTCGAGCTGCTCGTCGCCCACGGCGCCGACATCGACGTCAAGGATAACCAGGGCTATACACCCCTCTTTATCGCCGTCAACAGCGGCTTTAAGGAGATCGCCCTTCACCTGGTGCAGCGGCGCGCCTCGGCGGATGAGCCCGCCCATAACGGCATGACCCCCCTCTGGGCGGCCATCCACCACGGCAACGCGGAGATGGTGCGCGTCCTCCTGACCGTGGACATCGACCTCAACGCCCGCGCCGCCGATGGGATGACCCCGCTGCTCTATGCCACGGCGATGAATCAGGTGGAGATCGTCGAGGCGCTCTTGGAGAAGGGCGCGGATCTCAGCGTGGCGGCCCCTGACGGGCGCACGGCCTTGGTGATGGCCGAGGAGAAGCCCGAGCTGCTGCGTGTCTTCGCCCGCTATAGCCCTGAGCTGTCCAGTGAGCGCTTCGTCGATCGCGGCGCCACGGGCCGCCTCCCCGATCTCTCCACCGGCATTCAGCATGAGGCCTTCGAGGCGCCGCCGACCTTTATCGGTGAGGCGCCCCTCTCCCGCGCCGAGGTCAAGCGGCGCGGCTTCCTGCGCTTTATCACCGCCTTGTTGATCATCGGCGGCCTCGCCGTGGCCGGGCTGTGGGTCTATATCACCTACTTCAACGCCCCTTCGGCGGCGGCGGAGGGGCCCATAGAGCCGGTCAAGCTGGCGCCCGCTGTCGCCAGCATCGGCGCGCCGCTGGAGCCCGAGGCGATCGCCGATCTTCAGGCGGCAGATCCCGCCTTCGCCGCGCTCATTGATGGGGATCTCGACTCACCTTGGCGCGCCGAGGCCCCCAAGCCGGGCGCAGAGGCGCCGATCATCACGCTGCGCTGGGCCGCGCCGCGCCGCGTCCAGAAGCTGCGCTTCGCCACCGGCGTCGTTGAGGCCCCCAGCCCTGACAAGATCGCGCTCAAGATCGAGGACGTGGAGATCCACGTCGAGGGTCAGGCGCCCTTCACGGCCACCTTGGAGGATCGCGAGGACTGGCAGGCCGTGCCGCTGGAGTCCCCCGCCGTCGCCGCCTGGGTTGAGGTCAAGCCGCTGAGCTTCTATCGCCCCGCGACCCCCGCCGCGCCGCCGCCGCCCAAGCCCAAGCCCAAGCGCAAGCCCAAGCCCAAGGCGGTCAAGGCGCCCACGCCGCCCGCAGAGGAGATCGTCCTCGCCGAGATCGAGGTCTGGGCCGATCCCGTCCGCTGAGCATCAGGGAGTGAGAAGATGAGCAAGCTCGTCATTGAGCTGGAGGGCATCGACAAGCGTCACCTCGCCTATGTCTGGGGCAAGATGAAGGCGGGCTTAACCCTAGAGGGGGATGAGGTCTACATCGGCCGCTCCTTGGCCGATCACCCCGAGTGGTATCCCTTCTTCGACACGATTGGGATCTTGGAGGGGGAGGATGAGCTGCCGGATGGGAGCAACCCCTTCGCCCATGTCAGCATGCACATCCTCATCGGCACGCAGATCCAGCACCAGCGCCCCCCCGAGGCCGAGACCTTTTACCGGGTCCGCGTGCGCAAAGGCGATACCCCGCATGATGTGATCCACATGATGATCAACGTCTTTCAACGTCACCTGGTTTGGACCGTGCAGCGCGGCACCGAGGGCGGGGGCAATCGCTTTGACATCAACGCCTACGCCCAGACGCTCAAGAAGCTGTGGAAGCTCAAGTCACATCAAATCTGGGCGCGCCTCGGCGCTGAGTGAGCGCCATAGAAGCGAATGTGGTGTGAGATGACTGTATGAGGCGCCGCTCAGTCGTCGCTGAGCTTGACCTTGAGCAAGGCGAGCAGGGTCTTGGGCTGGATGGGCTTCTGTAGCACGCCGTTGAGGCCCAGGGCGCTGTAATCAATGTTGCGGTTGAGGTTATCCCCCACAGAGCTGAGCATGAACACAGGCGCCTCGTTGCCCAAGAAGCGCAGCTCCTTGGCGAAGTTGGTCCCCGCGTCCACCTCCTCCATCATCAAATCGCATAAGACCAGATCAGGCTGGACAGCCTTGTAGCGCTTAAGGCCCTCCTCCGCTGAAGAGGCCCGCTCTACGATGTATCCGCTGGCCTCTAAGATGATCTGGAGGCTCTCGAGGATATCGTCATCATCATCCACGCAGAGGATGACGTGCTTTCCGTCCCTCATGGGGCTTCTCCGACCTCCGCCCAAGGGCGGGTTTGATCAATGGGTGACGTCAGCAGCGCTTGGATAAAGCGCGTCGCCGCCTCCAAGCGCGCCCTCGCCTCGTCGGTCATGCCCTCGGCGAAGGGCTCAAAGGACTCGCCACGGATGCCCAACACGTAGCCTCGGGTCTTGGCCCCAAACAGCTCATGGGCCATCCCCAAGACCACCTCGGGCAGGACGCTGTGGGAGCTGAAGCTCAGCTCCAGCGCAGGCTCGATGGGCTTGAAGTAGAACGGCGCCGGCGCGCTGACGTCCGCGTCGGCGAAGATCACCGCGTCCACCTCGGCCACCGCCGCCGCGTCCTCGACGACGAGCTGGTAGTCAGAGTCCACGCGCACATGGGGCAGCCCCAGCGCGCCGATGGCCTCCGCCAACGCAGGCCCCAGGCCGTCATCCTCGCGGCCTGGGTTGCCATAGCCGATGATCAGCCACCTCAAAGTAAGCAGTCCCCTCGCGAAACGCCGCGCGTCTCACTCGTGCCGCAGACCCCGCCACGCCCTTGCTTGTCGATGACGCTGCCGTCGGCGCGCTGAAGCGTGACCTCAAGGGGCATCCGCCCCAGGGCGTGCGTGGCGCAGGAGAGGCAAGGGTCATAGGCGCGGATGGCGACCTCGATGTGGTTGAGCAGCCCCTCGGTGATCTCCGGGACGCCCGAGAGGTGGTCGATGGCCACCTTCTCCACCGCGCGGTTCATCGGCGTGTTGTTGTGCGTGGTGGAGACGATGAGGTTGGCCATCTTGATCAAGCCCTGCTCGTCCACCTCGTAGTGGTGCATCAAGGTGCCACGCGGCGCCTCGATCATGCCCACCGCCTCAAAGCGGCGCTCGCCCTTGAGCAGCAGCTCATCGCCTTGGAGATCGGGGTCCTCCAGCAGCGCCTTGATCTTCTCCATGGCGTGCAGCAGCTCGATCATCCGCGCCCAGTGATAGGCCATGGTGATGTTGTTGGGCTTGCCGCCGGTCAGCGCCATAAAGGCTTGACGCGCGGCCTCCGCCTCGGGCGTGTCGATAAAGTCGCAGGCGTTGACGCGCGCCAGCGGCCCGACGCGATACCAACCATCCTCGCGACCAAGCTGCTTGATGAAGGGGAATTTCATGTAGGACCAGGGACGAACCTCCTCCACGAAGTAATCCGTGTAGGTTTGGTAGTCCACGTGGTCAAAGATCGACTCACCTTCAGCAGTAATGGCCCTCAGCCCGCCGTGATATAAGTCCATCGCCCCATCGGCGCGGATGATCGACAGGTGGTTGGAGGCGAAGCTGCCAAAGTCCTTGAGCATCTCCAGGTTCTGCTCGGTGTAGTCCTTGGCGACCTTCACCGCGCCCAAGGACCACGCCATCATCTGATCGACGTCTTTAAGGAAGGCGTCGCGCTCGGCGATGCTCAGGTTCTTATTGACGCCGCCAGGGATGGCGCCCGTGCCGTGGATCTTCTTGCCCGCCGTGGCCTTGATGACCTCTTGGCCGAACTTGCGCATCATCACGCCCTGCACCGCCAGCTCGGGGTGCTTCTGGGCGACGCCGATGACGTTGCGGATGGCCGGGTCAGCGCCAAAGCCGAAGAGGAGATCGGGCGAGCTGAGGTGGAAGAAGTGCAGCGCGTGGCTCTGGAAGGTCTGGCCGTAGTGCATCAGCCGCCGCATCTTCTCGGCGGTGGGCGTGAGCTGATCGACGCCAACGATCAAGTCCATGGCCTTGGCCGCGGCGAGGTGGTGGCTGACAGGGCAGATCCCACAGAGGCGCTGGACGAGGACCGGCACCTCCCAGTAGGGCCGCCCTTGGATAAAGCGCTCAAAGCCACGGAACTCGACGATGTGCAGCCGAGCTTGCTCGACCTTGTTGTCCTCGCCGAGGAGGATGGTCACCTTGCCGTGACCCTCCACCCGCGTGACGGGCTCGATGATGATCTTGCGGGGGGTATCCATACGCGCTCCTCAGTCGTACTTAATCAGCTCATAGGGCAGATCAAGGGGCTTATCAGTCAGCAACGCCACCAGTGTTTGCCAGATCAAATCCGCGCGCGGCGGGCAGCCAGGCAGGTGATAGTCCATCTTGACCACCTCGCTGCAAGGGTACACCCGATTGAGCAGGAGGGGCAGCTCTGGATCGTTGGGGATCTGGCCGCTGGGGTTGTAGACCGTAGGCCCGCTTAAGTACGCCTCGTCAAAGCACTCTTGCAGGGGGATGTTGTTGCGCATGGCCGGGATGCCGCCCATGATCGCGCAGTCCCCCAGCGAGATGAGGATGTCACAGTTGTTGCGGAACTCTTGCAGGACGTGGACGTTCTCTTCATTGCAACAGCCACCCTCGATGAGCCCCACCGCGCAGCGCTGCGTGATGTGCTTGTAGTCGTCGATGGGCGAGCGATCGAAGTCGATCAGCTCGATGAGCTGTAAGATCCGCTCGTCGATGTCGAGCACGGACATATGGCAGCCGAAGCAGCCCGCCAGGGAGGTCGTCGCGACGCGAGGTTTAGCCATCTCAGCCCTCCGCCTTCTTCTCGATGTCAGCCCCGATGGGGGTGTGGTCATAGCTGCGCTGCCCGATGGGCGTGTGATAGCCCGTGCCCTTCTTGATCAAGGCGCCGACGGGGCACATGGAGATGGCACCATCGCGGACGCTGGCGTTCGTCTCGCCCAGGTTGGCCTCGGCGTTGACGGCCACGCGCTTGTGCGCGCCGCGACCCACAAACTGGAACACGTTCTTGCCGTCGAGATCCTGTGAGGCCCGCACACAGCGCGCGCAGAGGATGCAGCGGTTGTGATCCACCATGATGTCAGGGTGGCTGGCGTCTACCTGACGGTCGGGGAAGAGGTAGGGCAGCTTGGGCGCGTCGATGCCGAGCCGGTAGGCCTGGGCTTGAAGCTCACAGTCGCCGCTCTTTTCGCAGAACATGCAGTAGTGGTTGCCCTCGACGAAGAGCATATCGAGGAGGCTACGGCGAAAAGCGCGGATCTCCTCTGTCTCATTCTCGATGATCTGTCCGTCGGCGGCGGGCTGGGTGCAGGCGGTCTGATAGCGCCCGTTGACCTTGACTGTGCAGAGACGGCAGCCCCCAAAGGGCTCAAGGGGCTTCATCCAGCAGAGACGAGGGATGTAGACGCCCGCCTGCTCGGCGGCTTGGAGGATGGTCTGACCTGGGCGGGCCTCGACCACGTTGTCATCGATGATGATGGCGATCTTCTTTGGCATGATCGGCAGCTCCGGCTCAGTAGATCCTGGACTCGCGCCCGATGATATCGCTGGCGGTCTTTAAGGCGCCCTTGATGTCGAAGCTGGGACGCAACCCGGCCTCGGCGGGCTTGATGTTGGCCTCATAGAGCTGGGGGAAGTCCCGCAGCAGGCTTAACACCGGGTTGGGGGAGGTCTGGCCCAGGCCGCAGCGGCTCGTGGCCTTGACCGTCTGGGCGATCTCCTTGATCTGAGCCAGATCCTCAAGATCGGCGCGGCCCGCCACGAACTTCTCGTGTTGGTTCTTCAGCAGCACGTTGCCCACGCGGCAAGGGGTGCAGAAGCCGCAGCTCTCCTCGACGAAGAACTCAAGGTACTTGGCGACGACGTGGAGCAGATCACGCTGGGGGCCAAAGACGACGACGGCGCCGCCCGTGGCGAGGTGGTCGTAGCAGATGATCTCATCGAAGCGCGCGGGGGGCACGAGCTGGCCGCTGGGGCCGCCGACCTGCACCGCCGCCGCGTCCTCGGCGCCGACAGCGCGCAGGACCTCGCGCAGCGTCACGCCGAAGGGGAACTCATAGACGCCAGGGCTGGCGCAGTCGCCGGAGACGCTCAAGAGCTTGGTGCCCGCGCTGCCCTTGGAGCCGAACTGGGCGAACCAGCCCGCGCCGTGCTGGAGGACGCGGGCGACGCAGCAGAGCGTCTCGACGTTGTTGACGCTGGTGGGGCGGCCCAAGTAGCCCTTCTGGGCGGGGAACGGCGGGCGGTTCTTGGGATCGCCGCGCAGGCCCTCGCAGGAGCTGATCAGCGCCGTCTCCTCGCCGCAGATGTAGGCGCCAGCGCCCATCTGGATGCGGATGTCAAAGTCAAAGCCCTGGCCGCAGATGTCTTTGCCCAAGAGCCCGCTGGCGCGGCGCTGCGCCAGGACATGCTCCAGGTAGGGCTTGAGGTAGGCGTACTCGCCGCGCAGGTAGACGAGCCCCTCGGCGGCGCCGATGGCGTAGCCGCCGATGGCCATGCCCTCAAAGAGCAGGTTGGCCCGCTCGGTGAGGATGACGCGGTCCTTAAACGTGCCCGGCTCACCCTCATCGGCGTTGCAGATGATGATCTTGTCCTCGCCCTCGGCGTCGCGGGTGAAGGCCCACTTCATGCCGGTGGGGAAGCCCGCGCCGCCTCGGCCACGCAGCCGCGAGGCCTTGACCTCGCGGATGACCTCGACGGGGCTCATCGACAGCGCCTTGCGCAGCGCCTCGCCGGGCTGCTCGCCGGCGAAGATCACCGCGCCGGGCTGGCGGAGGTGGTTGACCACCGCCGCGTGGATTAAAGGATGGGCGTTGTTGCCGTCGCCGAGGCGGCGGATCAGCCGCTTGGGATCGCCGTGCGTCTTGAGGCCCTCGACGATGGCCCGCGCCGAGTCGGTGGAGAGGCTGGTGACGATGACCTCGTTGACCATCGCCGCTGGCGCCTGATCGCACATGCCAATGCAGGGCGTCCACTCCAGGCTGATGGCCCCATCGGGGGTGGTTTGGCCGAAGTCGATCCCCAAGCCCGCCTTGAAGACCTCGGCGACGGCGGCGCTGCCGGCCATCTCATCGACGATGTCATCGCAGAGACGGACGATCACCTTCCCCTTGGGGGTCTTGGAGAAGAACGCGTAGAAGGAGACGACGCTCTCCACCTCCACGCGGTGGCTGCCCACCGCCTCGGCGATCAAATCCAAAGCCTCGCTGGGCACATAACCCAGGGCCGCTTGCACGGCGCGCACGATGTCCATCATCCGTGTTCGATCGTCCGCATACTCGCGGCAGATCGCTCGAACCTGGCTTGACAGGATCTCGCTCATGGAAAGCCCTCTAATGAGTATCTCCTGCGCCAAAATGCGATGATAAGGGAGGGGCGTCAAGGGTTTAAGAGAATTATTTCGCTGTATGCCACGGGCTGACTTGGGCTGCGCTGCAACCTGCTCTGCCTGCCACGTCAAGCTTTCAGGCCCAGGGCCGATATTCAGCCCATGCCGCTCATCGTCAAGCTCGAACAACTCCGCCCCGGCGCCGCGCTCGCCGAGCCGCTCACCCACAACGGGCAGCTGCTGTTGGCCGCCCATCGCCCGCTGAACCCGCGCGAGATCGACGCCGTGCAGGCGCGCTGGGCGGGGGGGCACATCAAGATCGTCGAGCCCACCTTGGACGCGCGCGTCGCCTTCGACGACGATCTTGAGATGCGCCTCGATCTCCAAGCCCGCTTGGAGGAGGCCGTCGGGCTGGTGTCGCCCGTGGCGCGCCAGCTCGCCTCAGGGGCGCCGCTCAGCGAGGCGCAGCTCAAGGCCCTGCGCCGCGCCGTCCGTGAGGCCCTCGCCCGCTGGCGCCAGCCCCAGATGATCATCATCGATCCCACCGCCCCGCCCACCCCATACCATCGCGCCGCGCGCCTGATTCTCTTCGCCTTCGCCTTGGGCCATGGCCTGCGGGAGTGGGTCGGCGAGGAGCGAGAGCGCCTGACCTTGGCCCGCCATAGCCTCACCTGGCGCGGCTTGACCGATCTGGAGCAGCTGGGCACCGCCGCCGCTTTGGCCCACGCCGACACGATGATCGGCGACGCGGCGGAGCACCCCATGGGCTGCCTGCGCTGCCTCCCCGAGAAGATCCCGCCGATCCTCCACGCCACCCTCAGCAATCACCATGAGGACTACGCTGGCGGTGGGCGACCCAAGGGCACGCCCGCCCGCGATCTGCACGTCTTCTCCAGGATCCTGCGGGTGGCGGATGCCTTTGAGCAGGCGCTGACCACGGCGCCGCCCGCCCTCGCCCTCAAGCAGATCATCGACGAGGCGGGGCGCGCCTTTGATCCCACCCTCACCGAGCGCCTGCGCGCCTTGATCCAGCCCTTGGCCGTGGGCAGCCGGGCGCGGCTCTGTGATGGGCGGGTGGCGGTGGTGGTGGGCTACCGCCCCAAGGACGGCCTCGATCCCAAGCTCCTCATCGCCTATGACGCGCGCGGTCGGCGGCTCCCCGAGGCGGAGATCGAGGGGCCGCTGCACCTCAGCGAGCGCGCGGATCTCAGCCTCCATGGGCTGTGAGGGCCGCCTCGATCTGCCTTAAGTTGCGCTCATCGATGGCGCTCAGCGGCGTGGGCGCCGCGCGCGGCGTGGCGCGGGGCGGCGCATCACCGCGCGCCTCATAAAACAAGGCCTCCATCGCCGGGCTCTCCAGCGGTCGGCCATGGCGCGCGTAGACCGCCGCCCGCAGCCGCCGCAGCGTCTCGCCGGACCAGCCCGCCAGCGCCTCGGGCAGCGGCGCGCCAGACAAGGCGCGCTTGAGGAGGGGCTCAAAGTCCTCGCCGCGTCGCGCGTCAAAGGTGCTGCGCCGCCGCTGGATCTCCGCCCGCGCCCGAGATGGCGCCAGCGCCAGCGCGTCGAGCGGCGCCCTCGGGCCACGACACACCGCCGGATCGCCCGCTTGATCGGGGGGCGCGGCGGCGGCCTCCCAGCGTGAGATCGCGCGTTGAAGCTGCGCCGTCGTCAGCCCCGCCAAGGTGGCGGCGTCCGCCGCCAGGAGCCACCGCGCGCAGGCGATCGTCTGCGCCGTATCGGGCGCCTCGTCCCCCCACCACGCCGCGCAGCCCGCGCCGCTCAAGGGCGCCCACAGCGCGCAGAGCGCCAAGGCGGCCATCATAGCGTCGTCACCCCGCCGCTGATCTGGGCGAAGGCGCCGTGGTTATGGATGCTCTCGTGATTGACGACGTGGACGCGGAAGCCCGCGACGCGCGGATCGACCTTGAGCCGCGCCGCCGCCTCGCGGACCATGTCCTCGACGAAGGCGGGGTTGTCATAGGCCTGCATGGTGACGTGGCGCTCATCGGGGCGCTTGAGCAGCGCGTAGACCGGCGCGGAGGCGGAGGCCTCGGCGATCTCAATCAGCTCCTCAATCCAGATCAGCGCCGGGCCGCCCTCCCCCTCGACCGGGCGCACATCCAGGGTGACGTGGCCGCGCTGGTTGTGGGCGCCATAGTCGCTGATCGCCTTGCTGCATGGGCAGAGGCTGGTGACGGGCACGCGCACGCTGAGGGTGAAGGCGTCGCCCTCCGCCCGCGACTCGGCGATAAAGGCGCAGTCGTAGTCCATCAGCGCCTTGGCGCCTGAGATGGGGGCGGCGCGCTCGATGAAGTAGGGGAAGCGCGCCTCGACGCGCGTGGTCTTGGCCTCTAGGCGGGCCTTGAGATCATGGAGCATCGCCGGCAGCGTGCGCATGGTGATCTCGCCTCGATGAGCGTTGAGCGCCTCGATAAAGCGGCTCATATGCGTGCCCTTGAAGTGCCGTGGCAGGCAGACGGACATGGTCAAGGAGGCGATTGTCTCCTGGCGACCGTGGGTCTTATCCCAGACCGTGATGGGGTAGCGGAGATCGCTGACCCCCACTTGATCGATGTCGAGGCGGCGATCATCCGCCTGCCGCTGTATATCCAGCAAGGGGCCTCCGTGGGCTGATGAGTGAGGGCGGGGAGGGGACGAGGTCCTGTTAGAGCTTGAGCGGCAAGGTCATGGTCATGGGATCGCCGGTGAACTCGCCGAACTGGTAGCGCTTGACCTGATCGACGACGCAGTCCCCCGTGGGGGTCCCGCGCACGCCGCTGGTGGCCAGCCGCGCGCTGCTGATGCGGCCGCTGCGCTCGATGCGCACGATCACGCTGATGGCGCGCCCCTCAAGCTTTGGATCCTTGACGCAGGCGGCCAGCTTGGCCGCGCTCTTATGCAGCACCCCTTGGATGTCCTCGCGGCTGAGGAGCTTGGGCTTGTTGGGCTCAGGCTTGGGCCGTGTTCGCTTGTGGGGGCGCTTCACCCGCTTGGGCGTCTTGGGGTCCGCCGAGGACGCGGCGTCCTCAAGCTCAGGCGCGGCGTCCTCAAGCTCGGGCGCAGCGTCGGCGACGCCGCCATCTGTGATCTCCCCCCCGTCCGTGGCGACGCCCCCATCGGCCATCGGCGCGGGGGGCGCCGCGTCTTGGGCGAGAGGAGGGGGGGCGGCGTCGAGCCGCGTCACCCGCACCACTGAGGGGCGCGGTATCTTGGGGGGCGTGGGCGTGTCAGGCGCCTTGAGCATCCGCACGCCGAGCCCCACGCCGCCGCCGAGCAGCAAGAGGACGAAGATGATCCCGATCTTGGCGCCCAGGCTCATCCCCTGCTTGGGGGGCGTGGGCGCGGCGGGCTGCGGCGCAAAGTCGGGCTGCTGCGGCGCAAAACCGGGCTGCTGCGGCGCAAAACCGGGCTGCTGCGGCGCGAAACCGGGCTGCTGCGGCGCGAAACCGGGCTGCTGCGGCGCGAAACCGGGCTGCTGTGGCGCAAAACCGGGCTGCTGCGGCGCGAAGTTCGGCTGTGAAGGGATAAAGCCGGGCTGCTGCGCGGGCTCGACCTCCTCCAAGACATCGATCAGCTCCAGATCCTCTTCGGCGAAGAGGGGCTCGGCCTGGGCGTTGACCGGCTGACCATAGCTCGGGTTGGAGCTGGGGCGGGGCTGCCCGAAGCCGGGGGTAGAGCGGGGGCCTGAGCTGGGGCGGGGCTGCCCAAAGCCGGGGGTCGAGCGGGGGTTGGAGCTGGGCCGGGGCTGCCCGAAGCCGTAGCCGGGGCTGGAGCCTGGGCGCGCTTGACCATAGCCGATCGGCGCGCCCTGCGCGGCTTGCTCTTTGAGCGCATCGGGCATATCCGCCATCGGCCCCACGGGCGCGGCGGGGGCGATCGGCGGCGGCGCGATCGGCGGCGGGGGCTCATTGCCCAAGACGTCGGCCAAGATGTCATCATCAGGCCCCATGATGAGGGTCGCGCCGTCGTCGTCGTCATCGTCATCATCGAAGAGGAACAGCGACGCGAACGCCTCCACCTCGGCGATGGGCGACCACCCTGCCATGCCTTCTCGCCAAACGAGGACCTCGGGCGTCAACAGCCCTTGGCCGTACATCTCCATGATCTCGTTGGCCGACATGGGGCCGAAGTTTTGTTCTGCGAGGAGCGCGTACCACATCGGCATCACGTTAACCTATGGCCCCTTGGGGGTCTACATCCTCGACGCGCCCTCGTGCTATCTTCTCGCCTCTCTTTGCGCGAGGAGCCCTCATGGCCCGCAGTGTTCGGCGACTTTTATCAGACGGACTCTCTAAGATCCGCGCTCAGAAGCCCTCGATCGAGGACGGCGGGCGCAGCGCGGTGATCATCGCCGTCGCGGCGCAGAAGGGCGGCGTGGGCAAGACGACGACCGCCGTCAACCTGGCCTGCGCGTTGGTCAAGTTCCATCACCTGCGCGTGTTGCTCATCGACATGGACCCACAAGGGCACGTCGTCGCCTCGCTGCGTGAGATCATCACCCTCGGCGGCCTGCCGCTCTCGGAGATTTTGCTCTCAGAGGCCCCACGCGATGTCTATGAAGCGGCGCGGCCGACGAAGATCGAGGGGCTCTATATCACCCCCGCAGATAAGCGCCTGAATGAAACCGAGACGCTGCTCTCTACGCGCCTCGGTCGAGAGCACATCCTTCAAAACGCCATCAAAGGCGCGCGCACGCACTTCGATGTGATCCTCATCGACTGCCCACCCAACCTAGGAAACCTCACATTGAACGCCCTGGTGGCGGCGGACTACGCGCTCGTCCCTTGTGATCTGAGCATCCTGGCCTTTGAGGGCGTCGCTGATATCCTGCGCACGCTGGAGACGGTCCAATCGCGGCTCCATCACGATGTGGATCTGCTGGGGATTTTGCGCACGCGGGTGGATGTCCGCACGCGCTCGCTCAACGCCACCATTGGCCGGGGGCTCGAAGAGAGCTACGGCCCGCTGCTGTTTGAGACGCGCATCCCGGCCAACAGCGCGCTGACCAAGGCCCAAGCCGTGGGGCGCTCGGTCTTGGACTATCAAGCGCGCTCGCGGGGCGCCGCCGCCTACCAAGCCCTCGCCGCCGAGGTCCTGGCGCGGCTGGAGGCGGAGGCGTGAGGGCCGCGCTGCTCGCCCTCGCCTTGCTGTGGGGCTGCGACGACGGCGGCGGCG
>JAHJCH010000080.1 GCA_018813065.1 Myxococcota bacterium | reverse complement strand
GGCTGGACGGCGACGGCCCAGCAGGCAGCCCGCGAGGCCTACGCCCAGGCCCTCTCCAGCCAAGGCCAGCACGGCGCGGCGGCTGAAGCCTTGAACCCGCTCCAGCGCGCCCGCCCCCATGATCACACCCTGGCTCTGCGGCGCGGCGCCTTGCGCCTCAAGGCGGGGCAGGCCGCCTTGGCGGTCGAGGCGCTCAAGGTGGGCCTCGCCCGCGGCGGCGATCCCGCCGAGTTTATGCCGCTCTTGGCCGTGGCCTCCGCTGAGGCGGGGGCGCCAGAGGCCGCCCGCGCGCGCTTCGAGGCCGCCCTCGCCGCTGATCCCACCCACACCCCGCTGCGCTTCGCCTTCGCCGCCTTCCTGCAGGGGATCGGCGACCGTCAGGCCGCCCTCGCCGTGCTCTGGTCGCTGTGGGCTCGTGATCCCCATGATCCCACCACCCGCGCGGCGCTGCGCCGACTAGAGGGGCCTGGCTTGCGCTGGCCGCCCCCCTGGCCCGCCCTGAGCCTGAGCCCCGATCTGGCCCCCTTGGCCGCGCGCGTCCCCCCTCAAGCCCCCAGCGTGGTGCTCCGCGATGAGCGCAGCTTGCGGGTGGACGCCCAGGGCGTCGCCGTCGTGCGCCTCCGCCGCGCCGTCTTGCTCAAGCGCCCGGAGTCCATCGCGCGCTACGCCGAGATCCACGTCGGCTTTAACGCGGGGCGCCCCCCTCGGCTCCTGCGCGCCGAGACGCTGACCCCCGACGGTGAGCGCCTGCCCCTCGCCAGCCAGCGGGTCTTTGATCCCAACCAGCGCCTCAAGCAGCACGGCGATGGGCGGCAGCTGGCCTTGGTCTTCGCGGGGCGCCAGCCCGGCGCGGTCCTCGACTATGAGGTGGAGATCCCCCGGCCTAACCCCGCGCTGGGGGGGCTGTGGTGGGACGCCTATCCGCTGGGCAACGCTGAGCCGACCCTGGAGGCCCGCTACACCCTGACGCTGCCCGAGGGCGCGCCGCTGACCTTGCTGACGCCTCATCTTGGCCCGCCCCAGCGTCAACGCGGCGATGGGATTGAGCGGCTGAGCTGGGCGGCGATGGACATCCCCCCCATGGCCAAGGGGGCGGGGCCAGCGGTCTTCGCCACCAGCCTGCGCGGCTGGGGAGAGCTGGACACCTGGTATCACGGCCTCTTCGCCCCCCGCAGCCGCCCCACGCCGCTTATCCAGGGCCTCGCCGCGCGGCTGGCGCCCCCTCAAGCCGCTCGGGCGGAGATCATCGGGCGGGTCTTGGCCTTCACGGAGCGCGAGATCACCTACCTGGGCGTTGAGTTTGGCCTCGGCGCCTATCAGCCTCGCCCCCCTGAGAGCACGCTGAGCACGCGCAAGGGCGACTGCAAGGACGTCACCGCCCTGATGGCGGCGCTGCTGGCCGCGCGGGGGATTATTGCCTACCCGGCGCTGATCAACCCAGGGGGGCCGCCGCGCCTAGAGGGCTTCTTCGCGCCCAGCCAGTTCAGCCACGTCTTTCTCTATGTCCCTCCCCACGCCGGGGCGCCCGCCCTCTTCCTCGACGCCACCGCCAAGGGCGGCACGCTCAAGGCGATCCCCGCGCCGCTGCGGGGGCGCGGGGCGTTTATCATCGACGGCGCGGGCGGGCAGCGCGTGACCGTGCCCGAGGCCCGCGCCGAGGATCAGCGCGTGGCCGTGCATCTCGACGTGACGTTGACCCAGACGGGCGGCGGGCGCGTCGAGGCCCGCGCTCGCCTCGACGGCGATCCGGCGGGGGAGGCGCGCGTGGCGCTGCGGGTCGATCCCCTGCGCCTGCCCGATCATGAGGCGCTCTTGCCCTCGTCGATGCGCGCCGCCGCCCTTGAGATCAGCGATCTCGACGCCCCCGAGGCGCCGCTGACGCTCACGGCCCGCTACGCCTCCCTGGATCTCGTCTCGGCGCGCCTGGATGGGGCGCTGGAGCTGCCTCTCATCGGGCTGCTCCTGACACCGATCGCGGCGCGGCTCAAGGGCGCCTCTCGTCGCTTCGATCTCCACCTCCGCCTGCGCTCGCCGCCGACGCTCCAGCCCAGCTGGGCGCCGCTGCGCCTCGATCTCGGACGCGGGGCGCTGACGGCGCGCCTGCGTGAGCGCCGCCGCGCGGGGGAGATCACCCTGACGCTGCGGCTTATCCAGCGCGCTGACGCGGGGGATGAGGCGCAGGCGGCGCTGTTTAAGGCGCTGCGCCTCGCCCTTGAAGGCGCGACCCTGCGCCCCGGCCCGCGCTTTCAGCGCTTGGACTTCCTCAAGGCCATCGCCGCCGAGCGCCCCCAGGACGCGCGGCTCCAGATCCTCTACGCCCACGCCCTCTTTGAGCGCGGCGACTTCAAGGCGATCCCCCCGATCTTGGGCCACGTCGAGCAGCTTGAGGCGCGCCTGCTCTTGGCGATGACACACACCGCCCTCGGGGATCGCCCCGCCACGATCACCGCGCTACACGCGGCGCTCAAGTCGCCGCGCGCCCGCCCTGAGCACGCCTTGATGTTGGCCGGCGCGCTGCGCGAGGCCGGGGATGAGGCGGGGGCAGTGGAGATCCTCGACGCGGCGCTGCGCCGCGCGCCGGATCATGAGGGGCTGGTCTTGGCGTTGATCCGCGCGCTGGTCGCTGCGGGAGCCACGGCGGAGGCCCGAGCGCGGCTCGACGCCTGGACGCCCAATACGGAGGAGGGCCACGCCGCGCGCGCCGCCCTGCGCCGGGTCCTCGACGCCGCGCGCTAGCGCCCAAAAGCATGACTTCAGCCCTGATTCTTGTTAGAGGTAGAGCCCGCCAATCAGGGGATGATATGCGCGCGCTGTTCTTGCTCTTTTCGCTGCTGACGGGGATCGCCTACGCCGCAGATCCCACCCCGGCGGAGATGGAGGAGGCGCAGCGCTTCTCTATCGCGGGGGCCGAGGCCTACCGCGCGGGGGACTGGCGCGGGGCGATCCGTAACTTCCAGCGCGCCGAGGCGCTCGTGCCTCACCCCACCATCCAGGTCAACATCGGCAAGGCCTACGAGAAGATCGGCCAAGGCAAGCGGGCCATGAGCTATTGCTTGAGGGCTCTGCGCGCTCGCCCGCTGCCCCCCGAGACGCGCGCGGCGGCCCAGGCCTGCGTCGATCGCCTCAAGCCCAAGCTCGCCGCGCCCAAGATCACGATCACCTCCACCCCCGAGGGCGCCACCCTCCGCGTCGATGGCCGTGAGCTGGGTCAGACGCCTTGGGAGGGGGAGCTGAGCAAGGGCGAGCATGAGTTGCTCCTCTCCCTGGCGGGGCAGCGCCCCGCGCGGCGCACCGTCGAGCTGGAGGAGGGCGAGGTCTACACCGAGGACTTTACCTTTATCCCCGTCGAGGTTGGCGGTCAGCTCAGCGTCACCAGCTTCCCAGATGAGGCGCGGGTGCTCCTCGATAATGAGCTCTTGGGGATCACGCCGCTGCGCAACGTCTTCTTAGAGGCCCGCGCGTATGATCTCCTGGTGGACAAGCCCGCCCACCTGCCCCACCGCACGCGCATCGAGATCCTCGACGGGGAGCACCTCCAGCTCTCCGCCTCCCTCAAGCCCATCGATCCGCCGCTCGATCCCAAGCCGGGGTGGATCATGGCCGCCAGCGGGGGGGCCGCGCTCGTCGGCAGCGCGTTTTTTGGCTACGCCGCGCTCAGCGCCCGCGATGAGGCCGACTCCCTGGCGCGCACCAGCGGCCTGCGTCAAGACGCGGCGCGCTATGAGGGGCTGGTCGATGATATGCGCCGCGATCAGCTGATCACCGACGCCCTCTTGGTCAGCGGCGGCC
>JAHJCH010000079.1 GCA_018813065.1 Myxococcota bacterium | reverse complement strand
GCGCTCAACGCGACGCCCCCGGCGCCACGCGGTGAGCCCCAAGAGGGCGATCAACGCCCAGGCCGGCCAGCGCGGCCAAGGCTGGGGCGGCGGCGGCGGCGGGATGGGCAGCTCAAAGCTCAGGCTCGCCGGCGCCCAGCCGCGCGCCGCTGAGGTCGCGGTGAGGCTGAAGCGGGCGAGGCCAGGGGGCAGGCTGTTGCTCAGCGGATCGGCCTCCAAGGTAAAGGCGGCGCCCGCCTCGCGCGCGACGGTGGCGAGGATGAGCCCCTCGCGGCGCAGCGTGATCTGCGCGGTGGGCGGCCCAAAGGCCTCGCCCTCTAGGCGCAGGGGTTGGCCCGGCGTGGGCGGGCGCGGCGTGGCGAGGTGTAGGCGGATCTGATCGCGGATCTCCACCTCGACGCGCGCCTCGGCCGCAGCGTAACGCCCATCGGCGGCCACCCGCGCGGTGATGATCCGCAGCCCCGCCGTCAACGGCGGCAACGTGGCGCGCCCCTCGCCGCGTGCGTCGAGGGTGATCGCGGCGGCGTCGCGCCCGTCCACGGCGAGGGCCACGCGCAGGCCCGCTAAGGCTTGGCCGCCGCCACTGCGGGCCTCGACGCGCAGGCTCAAGGGCGCGTCGATGGGCGCGCTCAAGGGCGCGTCGAGGCGCAGCCGTGGCGTGGCTGGCCCCGATCGCGCCGTGAGGCGGATCTCATCGCCGAGGAGGAGGGCCGTCCCGGTGTAGCGCAGCCGCAGGGTGTGCGCGCCCAAGGGCAAGGTGAGCCGCGCTTGGAGGCGCCCACGGGCACCCGCGCGCAGCGTGATCTTCTGGCCGCCCCCTTGGAGGTACACCAAGGCGCCCTCCACGGGCTGCTGAAGATCATCGCGTAAGGCCCCGCTGAGGTGGGCCTCCTGGCCGTCCATCTCCACCTCGGCGCTCAAGCGCGCCTGCCCCATGACGCGGAGCGTGGGCGTGGCGAGGGTCACGGCGCACAGCAAGCTCAGCAGCATCAACGGTGGCTCCAAGATCAGCGGGCGCGCAGCGGCCCATAAGATAACGGTCAGCGCGTGATTTGAACACGCGCTGACCGTGCGGGATCAAGCCCAAGGCAAGCCCAAGGCGCCCAGCCGCGCCATGCGCGCGATCAGCGCGCCGAGCGAGGACCAAGTGTGCGCCATGCGCGCGTCAGCGCATGAAATGAATGGGGGGCGCGCTAGGCGCGCTGGTTGACGCGCTTTAAGAGCGCCTCCGAGTCGCCAAAGCCTGGGCTGCTCTGCGCGATCTTGATCAGCAAAGGACGCGCACCCTCAAGGTCGCCCAGCTTGACCTTGCTGCGCGCTAAGTTGAGCTGGAGGTTGAGACGCTTGGGCTGGATCGATAACGCACGCTCGTAGTAGCTCACCGCCTCCGCGGGCTGATCCGCCTCCAAAGCTAAGGCCAGCTGGTTGAGCAAGGGCACTATCCGTATGTCTTCGTTGGCGATCTCGTCCAACGCGAGGATCGCGCCCGCGATCTGCCCTTGTTCTAAAAGCCGCTCCGCGACACGCAGCGTCGTTAAGTCTGCGTCGAGGCCAAGGTGTACGCGTAAGGTCGCTCGTAGCCCCTCGTCGGCGGCGCCAAGCCGCCCTTGTAGCCCAATCAGGAAGCGCGGATCTCTGCCCTTGAGCTTGAGGAGCTGATCCAAAACCAACGCACGCTGCCCTTCACTGATCCGCGCGCTCATTAAGGTGACGCAGGCCTCTAAGAGCGCCCCCTCCGCGTCCGGGTGGCGCGCCGCCGCCTCAAAGTTGAGGACACTCAAAAGCTCAGGGTCCAGCTCAAACCCCTCCACCAGCCGCACCCGGATGGCCGCCGCCCTCTCCTTCATGTCCGCGTCCGTTCGATGGCTCGGCGGCGGCCTCCAGCCCTCAAACCCCTCCCCCTCCTTGGCCGCCTTGATCAACGCCGCGAACGCGCGCGTGGAGAAGGGCTGCTGCTCGTCAAGCTGGCTGAGGTAGTCGCATATCCGCGCCTCCTGGGCTTTGTGTAAGACCCCCAACGATTGCCAAAGCAGGTTGGTGTCGTGCCCCCTCAGGCTCGCCGTCAGCCCCAGGTTGTGGATGATCGCTTCCCGCGTCGGCGTGGGCAGGTCAACGACGTCGCCACTCTCGATCCGGTCGATGATCGCCGCCAACCGAAACCGTGAGACGCCGTCGTCTCTCAGCGCGATCTCCACCGCTTGGGTCAGCCGCTTGGAGAGCCCGATCGGGTTGATCTCTGTCTTGATCCCCTTGGTGGCGATCATCGCCAGGAGCTTGTTGATCGAGGCCAACGGCAGCCGCTTAAAGCCGATGTAGGCGGAGCCCTCTTCTAAGACGCAGGCGGCGGCCCGCAGCCCCATCATCGCCTCGTCGCTGTCCTCGCCGCAGCCCAGCAGCGCCGCCAACGCGGCGAAGGTGGCCTTGTCCAGCCCAAAGGCGGTGATCCGCGCCAAGACCTCGTTGAGCAAAATAAAGCGGGCGATGTGCATCGCCGTGCGCTCGTCCGACTCCGAGACGATCTCGCTGGCGATCAGGTAAAGTCGCCCCTCGTCGATGTAGCGGATGTGGGCCGCGTTGAGCTTCAAGGCCTCAAAGAGCGTGACGCGGAAGCGATCGCTGAGGTCCAAGATCAGCTCCGCCCCCGCCAGCCGCAGCGCCTTGAAGTCCGCGCTGTAGCGCCGCCCCTGAACCTGCGCCGTGGCCTCGTCCAGCAGCGCGCCGAGCTGCGCAGCCCCCCCCCCTCTCTGGCCCACGGCGCGGAACAGCCGCCTCAGCCGCGTCACCCCCAGCCCCGTCTGCGCTGAGACCTCCTGGGGCCCCTCGCCCTCAATCAGCCGCCTCAACGCGTTGAGCACCTTGGGCGTCGGCGCCCGCGCGTCAAGCCGCGTCAACAGCTCGATAAGGCGCATCACCCGCTCGTAGAAGGGCGCCGCCTGAAGGTGGGCCTCGGCCCGCCGCGCCAGCCGCGCCACTAAGGCTTCGTCGGGCGTGATCCGCCATAGCTCAGGATCAGGCCGGTAGAGCCTCGGGCCTGCCCGCGCCATCAGCGCGCGGATCGAGGGGTAGACGCCCCCTATCACCCCCTCAAGCTCGCGTGAGAGCGCGCCCTCCAAGGGCGTCGTCAAGATCCCACTGATCCCCAGCTGGAGCGCGCGGGCAAGATCACGGTCGCTGAGGTGCTGGCCGAAGGCGAAGATCGGGATCGGCGAGGGCGCCAACTCGAAGATCAGCAGCGCCGGGGCAAGCCCCCCCAGGCCCGCGCCGCCCCGAGGCATCCCCCAGTGGATCAAAGCGCCATCATAAGGGCGCGCCTTGATCGCCTCCGCGAGCTGGCTCAGCGTGTGGTGTGGCTCGAAGCTCGCCAGGATGTCCACCTCAAGGGCGGCGCATATCCGCGCCGCCTCCTCGACGTCCTCGTGTAAAATTAAGAAGCGCTCTTTGATCACAATCCGCCTCAGCTCTCCCTCCATGCCGCGCCGTCTCATTCAGCATCGGTTCTCGATGGGCGGCAATGTTATGGCTGGGTCATGCCATCGCTGGATTCAAGCTATCTTGCTTAAAATACTCAAGTTTTCCGTTCTAAAATTTATCCAAACGTGCTATGACGCCCCCTTCGCAGCGCGCAGAGGAGGCCCCAATGGAGGCGCACACGAGGCTGACACGTTGGAGCCAACGGCTCCTGGATCTCACCCTCCGCAATCGCCTGCTGAGCCACCGCGAGACGCATAAGACGCTGCCGCTGGAGATGGATGACCTGCCAGCCACCTTGGCCCCCTTGTTCGAGGGCCAAGCCCTGCCGCTGGTCTCGACGCGGCTGAGCCTCCTTAAGCCGGGGGGGGAGACCCCCTCTCTGGGGGTGGCGCTGAGCGAGGCCGAGCTGCGTAAGCGCGCGGCGCTGACCGCCCGCGAGGCGGCCACCCTGGAGGGCGACAGCGGCGTTAATGTCCTCAACCTGGCCGTCGGCGCGCTGGCTTGGCGTGAGGCCGAGGGCGCGCCGTGGCGCGAGGCGCCGGTGCTGCTGATGCCCGCCCGCCTGTGGCGCAGCCGAGGCGGGGGCTATCGCTTGGGCCTGGGCGATGATGAGCCCAGCTTTAACGCCACCCTCCTGCACAAGCTCCGTCAAGACTTTGATCTGGATCTGCGCCGCATCGCCGCCTTGACCCAGGAGGATGAGGACGGTGTCCCCGATGTGGCGCTGATCCTCAACAGCCTTCAAGCGGCGGTCACCACACGCGGCTGGCGCGTGGAGCGCCGCGCCTGGGTGACGATCTATGCGTTTCAAAAGCACCTGCTCTTTTGGGAGCTGACCCAAGGCCGTCAGCGCCTCCTCGCCAGCCCCCTGGTGCAACGACTGCTCTCCCCCTCGCCCGAGCCGGTGCCCCTGCTGACGCCCACACCCAGGCGGTTGCGCTGCCCCCTCGACGCCGACGCCTCCCAGCGCGCCGCCCTCCAGGCCGCCGCCGAAGGGCAGACCTTTGTCTTGGAGGGGCCGCCCGGCACCGGGAAATCCCAGACCATCGCCAACCTCATCGCCCACACGCTCTCCGAGGGCAAGACGGTGCTCTTCGTCTCCGAGAAGGTCGCCGCCTTGGAGGTCGTCCATGCCCGCCTTGAGGCCCTGGGGCTCGGCCCCGCCTGCCTCTCCCTGCACGCCAGCGAGGCGCAGAAGCAGGCGGTGATGGCCTCGCTGCGGCGCGCCCTAGAGGCCCCAAGGCGCGCGGGCGTCGAGGCGGCTTGGCGCGAGAATCATGCGGCCCTTGAGGTCGCCGCCGCCCACCTCGACGCCGTGGCCGCCCGCCTCAGCGGCCCCGAGCCCGCCGGGCCAAGCCTCCATGAGATCATCGGCCACCTCGACGCCCTGGGGCCTGGCCCCCGCGCGCCCCTGTCCGTCGATCCCCAGACCCTCGATCCCTCGGGCTTGGCCGCCCGCGCCCGCTGTGTCGCCGATCTGGTCGCCGCCCTGCGCCTCGTCGGCCCCATCGCCGATCACCCGCTGCGCGAGATCGAGGTCAGCGTGATGCGCCCCGGTGAGGAGGCGCGCTTGCCCAAGGCCCTCGATGGCCTCATCGAAGCCGCGCATGCCTATGAGGCCGCTTTGACCGAGGTCGAGGCCCTCCTCAAGCTGCCGCGTAAGCGCGCGTATGCGGATCTAGAGCGCCTCTCTCAGCTCATCGGCTTGCTCGCCCAGGAGGGCTCGGCGGCGCCCAGCGGGCTGATCACCCACCCCAGCTGGACGATCCTTGAGGCCGCCGCGCGGCGCTGGATCGAGCGCGGGCGCCGCCGCGATGCGCTGCGCCTGGAGGTGAAGCGGCGGATCTCCACCGACATCGTGCGCTTGGATGTGCGCGGCATCCTCCGCCGCTATGAGCGCTGGAGCGGGGCGTTCTCCCTGCTGTCTTGGCTGATGTTGCTGCGCATCAGCCGTCTTTTGCGGCCCCTGTGGCGCGGCGCGCCGCCGCCCAAGCGTGAGATCCCCCAGATCCTGCGCCCCGCCCTGGAGCTGCAAGACCTGGAGGTGGAGGTCTATGGGCTCAGCGATGAGGCCGCGCCGGTCCTCGGCGATTGGTGGCGCGGCGGTGAGGTCAACTGGGATCTGCTCTCGCGTGGCTTGGGCTGGATCGGCGCGCTGAGGCCACACCTCTATGCCCTCTTCGATGGGGATCGCGCCGGGCTGGGCGTGGCCTCGCGGGCCATCGGCGCCTTGGTCGGCGAGGGCGCCCTGCGCAGCCCCGCTCACCCCAAGGGCGCCTGCCTCCACGCCGCCTTGGAGGCCCGCGCCCGCTTCGACGGCGCCCGCTCCGCCCTCCACGCCACCCTCAAGCTCAATGAGGGCTTCTGGGGCGCGGCGCTGCCCATCGAGGC
>JAHJCH010000006.1 GCA_018813065.1 Myxococcota bacterium | reverse complement strand
GGCGGTGGCGGGATCGACCTGCCCGACTGCGTTGATGCGGATCAAGATGGCTATGGTCAAGGCGCCGACTGTCGAGGCGCCGACTGCGATGACAACAACCCCAATATGAACCCAGGCGCCGTCGAGCGCTGCGATGGCTTCGATAATGACTGTGATGGGGCCACCGATGAGGATCTCAACGGCCCTGACTGCGCGCTGTCGGCGGGTGTCTGCGCGGGCAGCCGCCGCGCCTGCGTGGGCGGCCAGTGGGCGCCCTGTGAGGCCGCGCAGTTCGGCGCCGACTATGAGGCCGAAGAGAGCCTCTGCGATAACCTCGACAATGACTGTGATGGCTTCGCCGATGAGGACTGCGCTTGTGAGCCCGGCGCCAGCCGCCCCTGTGGCTTCGCTGAGGGGGAGTGCCAGCAAGGGCTTCAGCGCTGTGTAGACGGGGATTGGGGTGCCTGCGAGGGTGAAGTCTCCCCCGCCGATGAGATCTGCGATGGCCGCGATAATAACTGCGATGGTGACATCGACGAGGGCCTTGAGGCGCCCAACTGCGCCTTGGATCAAGGTGTCTGCGCTGGCGCTGTCAAGCTCTGCGAGGGGCAGCGCGGCTGGGGGGTCTGCGGCGCGGCGTCCTATGGGGCGAGCTGGGCGGCCGATGAGGGCGCGGAGCGCTGCGATGGCTTGGACAATGACTGTGATGGTGAGATCGACGAGGGCTGCGCCTGCGTCAACGGCGAGGAGCGCCCCTGCGGCAGCGAGATCGGCGCCTGCGCGCTGGGTGTGCAGGCCTGCGTGCGCGGCGCCTGGGCGGAGTGCCGAGGCCAGGTCGCGCCGACGGCGGAGATCTGCGACGGCCTTGATAATGACTGTGATGGCGAGACGGATGAGGCCCTCGACGCCCCCGCCTGCGCGCTCCAGCTCGGCGTCTGCGCCCGCGCCGCCCAGACCTGCGCCGGGGCCGAGGGCTGGCGCGCCTGCGACGCGGCCACCTACGCCGAGGCTCACGCCCACTACGCCGAGGTGGAGGAGGCAGATCACTGCGACAGCCTCGACAATGACTGCGATGGTCAGATCGATGAGGGCTGCGACTGCGTGGATGAGGAGACGCAGCCCTGCGGGCAAAACCAAGGGCAATGCACCCAAGGGACACAGACCTGCGTGTTGGGCGTCTGGGGCTCATGCAGCGGCGTGGCCCCCACGGCGGAGATCTGCGATGGCGTAGACAATGACTGCGACGGCGAGGTCGATGAGGCGCTGACCCGCCCTGACTGCGCCGCTCAAGAGGGCGTCTGCGCGGGCGCGCGCCGCGTCTGCGTGGAGGGGGTCTTCATCGAGTGCGGCGCCGAGCAGTACGGCGCCAGCTATCAGGCCGAGGAGGCCCGCTGTGATGGCCTGGACAATGACTGCGACGGCGAGATCGATGAGGGCTGTGTCTGCGTCACTGGCGCGGTGCAGAACTGCGGCAGCGATGAGGGCGCCTGCGCCCACGGCACGCAGACCTGCGTCGAGGGTGACTGGGGCCCCTGCGAGGGGCTCGTCGGCCCCCGCGATGAGATCTGCGATGGCCTGGACAATGACTGCGATGGTGAAGTGGACGAGGGCCTCATCCCGGCGAGCTGTGAGGTGCAGTTCGGCGTCTGCGCGGGCTCAACGCATCGCTGCGGCGGCGCCGATGGCTGGTTGCCTCAGTGCGACGCCGCCAGCTATGGCCCGCGCTACGTCCTCGAAGAGACCAGCGCGCATTGTGATGGGATCGACAATGACTGTGATGGTCAGATCGATGAGCCCTGTGAGTGCATCGTGGGCACGACGATCCCCTGCGGCAGCGACATTGGCGCCTGTGAGATGGGCACCATGACCTGCCTTGAGGGCGGCCACTATGGCGAGTGTGAGGGCGGCGTGCCCTCCATCGCCGAGCTGTGCGATGGGCTGGACAATGACTGTGATGGCGAGGTCGATGAGGATCTCCAGCCGCCGCCCTGTCCGCTCCAAGCGGGCGTCTGCCAGGGCGCGATCAAGCGCTGCGGCGCCGAGGCGGGCTGGCTGGACTGCGCCGAGGAGGACTACAGCATCTTCGACTATGTGCTCAACGAAGAGACGAGCGTGCTGCAAGAGCCTTGGCGCTGCGATGGCTTCGACAATGACTGTGACGGCGAGGCCGATGAGGCCTGCCCGGTGCCCCATGTGCTGATCAGCGAGGTGATGTATGACGGCCCCGGCGCCGACGGCCCCCATGAGTTCATCGAGCTGGGCGGCGCCCCCATCGCGCCCCTCGGCGGCCTGCGCTTGGAGGCCGTCAACGGCAACGACGGCGCGGTGTATTGGAGCCATGACTTCGCGCCCGGCCAGCAGCTCGGCGGCGACGGCTACTTCTTGATCACCTCCACCGAGGCCAACCCCACGCTGAAGGGCATCGCCGACGCCGTGGTGGACGGCGCGGATCTGCAAAACGGCCCCGATAGCCTGCGGCTGATGTGGCACGGCGGCGTGATCGACGCGCTGGCCTATGGCGCTTTCACCGCCGAGCAGTTCCCCGCCGGCGAGGGCGCGCCCGCCCGCGACGTCAGCAGCAAGAGCCTGATGCGGGATCTGATCTTGACCGACACCGATGACAACGCCACGGACTTCCTCGCCAGCGATGAGCGCTTTGACGGGGTGCCGACGCCGGGCGGCGACATCCTCCCTCGGCTCTACATCCAGCTCAACTGGGACGCGGCGCTGGACTTCGATCTCCACATGATGCGCCCCAACGGCGCGCTCAACACGCCCGATGACTGCTATTACGGCAACCGCAGCCCCGCCTGGGGGCCGGTGATCAACGCCGAGGGGGCGCGCTTAGAGGGCGATCCGGTCCTGCTGCGTGATGTCCAAGACGGCGCGCAGGGCGAGTCGATCCGCTACACGCGCCCGTTGCTGCGCGACGCGTGCGTTGATGATCAGGGTTGTGGCTTGGGGCGAGCCTGCGTCGGTGGTGTATGCGCAGCCCTTGAGCCGGTGCAGATTTACTTGGTCGAGGTCGTGCGCTTCACCACGGATGAGGCGGCGCAGACCAACGCCACCGTGGGGATCTACCTTGATGGCGCGCCGCTGCTGAGCCTCACCCAGCTGGTGGCCCACCCCAATAAGTACTGGGCGGCGGCGCGGATCATCATCGACGAGGTGGCGGGGACCATCACCGCTGAGCCCGTCGATCAGCTCTCCGAACAGCCGATCCACAACACGCCTTAAGCCTTGCTCTGCGCCTCCGTCGGCGCGTGGCAGACCCGGTCGCGCCCCTCGTGCTTGGCGCGATAGAGCGCGGCGTCCGCCGCCGCCACCAGCCCCGCCCCGTCGGTGATGGCGGCGTCGAGGTAGGCCACGCCGAGGCTGATCGTCTTAAACAGCGGCGCGCCATCGGCGGTGTGGCTCTCATCCGCCAGCGCCTCAGCGGCCACGCGCTCACGCAGGCGCTCGGCGAGCACCAAGGCCCCCTCCAGATCCGTATCGGGCGCCAAGACGGCGATCTCCTCGCCGCCATAGCGCGACACCAGGTCCGTGTTGCGCGCGGTGCGGTCCAGGCGGCGCCCCAGCTGGGCTAAGACCTCATCGCCGCAGGGGTGGCCGTGGACGTCGTTGACCGACTTGAAGTGATCCACGTCGATCATCAGCAGCGAGAGGGGGATGTCATAGCGCTTACTGCGAGCGACGGCCTCCTCCAAGCGGCGATCAAAGTAGCGGCGATTATGAACCCCCATCAGCGGGTCCATGATGTTCTCCCGCTCCAAGACCGCCACGCGCCGAACCACCTCCACCGCGCTTAAAGACAGCCGCGTCACCAACAAAACGAAGCCGCCTCCCGCCATAAAGACCGTGGCGACCATGACGCTCCAGCCATCGACGTTTTGTTGGGTGAGGCACAGGCCATAGCCGAGGTAGGCCAGGGCGAAGAAGACGATCAGGCTCAAGAGCCCGATCCAGGCGCGCCGTGTCCCCCCCGGAGGCAGGAGTTTGATGACCTTGTAGGCGTATGGGGTCGCCCAGAGCAGGCCGATCAGCCCGATGAACAGCTCAAGCATGATAAGCAAGCGCACATCCTCTCCTCCCGCAGCCCGATCCACGATTGAGCCCGCTGAAAAAACCACCGGGAATTAGAGCTTGTTTTGCAGCGGAGCGGAAGCTAATCCCGGGCGCGTTGCTCAAAAAAGCGGCGCAGGCCCTCGCGCTGATCGCCTTGGACGATCAAGCAGCCCTCGGCCTCGCTCACCCCGCAGCCCAGGGCGCGCTTGATCTCCTTGATGAGCCCGCCCAGCTCGCCCGCCAAGCCCTCCACCCGCGTCACGGTCTTGCCGCCGCGCCCCTTGCGCTCGATCTCAAAGCGCAGCGCGCCGATGTGGGCCTCGGGCTTGGGCGGCGTGGCGGGAGGCGGCGTGGCTGGAGACGGCGTGGCTGGAGATGGCGTGGCTGGAGACGGCGTGGCTGTCGGTGTGGGTGGCTGAGCGTCGGCGGCGACGAGCCCGCGCGCCTTGAGCAGATCCCCCGCCTTGAGCAGATCCCCAAGGGCGCCGCCAAAACCCGCCCCGGTCGTGTCGATCTTCTCCACCCGCTTGCGCGCCATCACTCATCCCCCGCGCGGCCCAGGCGCCACGCCATCGTCAGCCGCGAAGACATCCCCACGTCGCGGTTCACCAGCCGCCCCTCGGGGCTGAGGAAGTAATTGGTGGGGTACTGCTTGATCTGGAACGCCGCCAAGGCCGCGCGATCGGCCAGCCAGACGGGATAGTTGATGCCCTTCTCCTTGAGATGCGCTTGCAGGGCCTCGATGGAGGTGTCACCGGCGTCGAGGATGCTGATCAGGGCCTCATCGGGCTCAAGCCCGGCGTGTACGGCGTTGAGCGCGCCGTGCTCCATGCCACAGACGCTGCACCAGGTGGCCCAGAAGTGCAGCAAGACCCGCTTGCCCTTGAGCGAGGCCAGGGTCACGGGCTGCCCCTCCAGGGTGCGGAAGGTCACGGTGGGCGCGGGCGCCCCCTCGGGCAGCAGGTTGCGCCGCTGCCAGTACAAGATCCCGGCGAAGAGGAGCCCAAAGATCAGCAGCTCGCGGCCCCACCGCAGCAGCTTGGCCTTTAACCACGCGCGTGTCATCCCCAGATCCCCTCGGCCAAGAGCGGCGCCACTGAGATCACCTCACCGCCGAGGGCGGGCAAGCCCTGGGCGCTGGGGTGAGAGTTGGTGCAGACGATGTGCTTGAACAAGCCGCTGCTGGAGAGGCGCTCGAAGGCGCCCGGGGCGAAGACGGCGTGGGTGGCGATGGCGCTGACGCCGGTGGCGCCGTTGCTCAAGTAGGCCCGCGCCGCGCCCATGAGCGTGCCGCCGGAGCGGATCATATCGTCGTAGATGATCACCTCGCGGCCCAAGACATTGGCGTTGATGCCCACGATCTCGGTCGTCGAGCCGTCCACGCGGCGCTTGTAGATGAAGGCCGCCTCGACGCCCAAGGCGTTGGCCAAGGCCACCACCCGCTTGGCCCGCCCCGCGTCGCAGCTGCCGATCACGAAGTCATGATCCCCGCCCAAGCGCCGCGCCACCGCGCAGAGGACCGGCGTGGCGTCGAGGTGATGGGTGGTCACGTCGCCCTCGAAGTAGTGGGGGATGCCCGCGCTGTGCAGCTCCAGCAGCACCACCCGCAGGCCACGGCTGGGCGCGGGGATATTGGAGAGCAGGCGGGCGCGGCTCTTGGCCGTGACCACCTCGCCGGGCATCATGGCCCGCTCCATCGTGGAGTAGCCGAAGTAAGGGATCACCAAGGTCAGCAGATCGGCGCCGTACTTGGAGATGGCGCAGGCCAGATCATAAAGCTGGAGGGTGATGGTGTCGGAGGTCGTCCCCGCCAAGATGATCACGCTGCGGCCGCGCACGTCGGTGATCAGCCGCTGATAACGCTCGCCGTCGGGGAAGGCGCGCACCTCCAGCACGCCGGGCTCGGCGCCCAGCAGGGCCAGCAGCTCAGCGCCCAGCGGCTCATAGGGCGTGAGGGTGAAGAGGAGCGGCGGCGCCTCAAAGTTGGGGATCATCGGTTGGGCTCCACGCAGCGTGTGCCGACACAGCGCATCCCCGCCGGGCAGCCCACCGCGCAGGCGGGGCGGACGCAGAAGCGGGCCTCACAGGTATAAGGGCTGGGGCAGTCGGCCTCGGCCTCACAGCGGATCATCCCACAGTGCCCCTCCCCCTCGGTGTAGAGGCAGACCAGGCCATGCGGGCAGCCCTCATCGTCGAGGCAGAGCCGATTGCAGACCCCGAAGAAGCAGGCGTGGCGGGCGGGGCAGTCGCAGGTGACGCAGAGGCCGCCGGGGACCTGATCGCGGCACTCGGCGCCGCCGAGGCAGTCATCGTGGGTCGCGCATTGGCCTTGGATCTCGGGGCGGGGCCAGTCAACGGGGGCGGCGTCGGGCTCAACGGGGGCGCTATCCAGCTCAACGGGGGCGCTATCCAGCTCGATGGGCGCGCTATCCAGCTCGATGGGCGCGCTATCCAGCTCGATGGGGGCGCTATCTAGCTCGATGGGCGCGCTATCCAGCTCGATGGGCGCGCTATCCAGCTCGATAGGGGCGCTATCGGGCTCAATGGGCGCGCTATCAGGCTCAATGGGCGCGGCGTCTTTGAGCCGCGCCGCGTCGAGGGGCGCGATCACAACCGCGTCTCTCAGCAGCGGCGCGCCCTCATCGGGATCAACGGCGCCGCTGCTGTCATCGCAGGCGAGCAAGAGCAGGAAGGGGAGCAAGGCGAGGCGCGGCGGTGTGGATCTGTTCATCATCCCTCGGGGGCGCGTTATCCCCCGCTTTTTGGCAGATCCGCCCGCCGATGAACACCCCGAGGGCGCGGGGAAAGGCTCAGTTGGTGATCGTCGCCAGGAAAATCCCGGCGGCGACGGCCGATCCGATCACGCCCGCGACGTTGGGCGCCATGGCGTGCATGATCAGGAAGTTGGTGGGATCTTCCTGGGCGCCGACCATCTGACACACCCGCGCCGAGTCGGGCACGGCGGAGACGCCCGCCGCGCCGATGATCGGGTTGATCTTGTCCTTGGTGATCAAGTTCATCGCCTTGGCGAAGAGGACGCCAGCGGCGGTGGCCACACAGAAGGAGGCGGCGCCGAGGCCGAAGATCATCAAGGACTGGGGCTTGAGGAACTCATTGGCGTAGGTGGAGACGCCCACGGTCAGGCCCAACAGGATGGTGACGATGTCGATGAAGGCGTTGCGCGCCGTGTTGGCCAGCCGCTCGGTGACGCCCGACTCCTTGAGGAGGTTGCCGAAGAACAACATCCCCAACAGCGAGATGGCCCCAGGGGCGATCAGCGCGGTGATCAAGAAGGCGATGATGGGGAAGATGATCCGCGTCCGCTTGCTGACGGGGCGGGAGGGCTTCATGCGGATGAGCCGCTCCTGACGGGTGGTCAGCAGCTTGATGATCGGCGGCTGGATCACCGGCACCAGGGCCATATACGAGTAGGCGGCGACGGCGATGGCGCCGAGGTACTGGGGCGCCAGCTTAGAGGAGAGGAAGATGGCCGTGGGGCCGTCGGCGCCGCCGATGATGCCGATGGCCGCCGCCTCATTAAAGTTGAAGCCCATGGCGATGGCGCCGAGGAAGGTCAGGAAGATCCCGGCCTGGGCGGCGGCGCCGAGCAGGATGAGCTTGGGCGCGGAGAGCATGGCCGAGAAGTCGGTCATGGCGCCGATCCCCAAGAAGATCAGCGGCGGATAATAGCCCTGGCTGACCCCTTGATAGAGGTGCCACAGGACGCTGCCCTCCTCATCGAAGCGCAGCTTCATCCCGTCGGCGAAGGGGATGTTGCCCACCAAGATCCCGAAGCCGATGGGCACCAGGAGCAGCGGCTCATAATCCTTGGTGATGGCCAGCCACAAGAACACCAGCCCCACCAAGATCATGACGACGTTCCCCCAGGTCATGTGACCCAGGGCGCCGGCATCAAAGAAGCGTGAGAGGATCTCCATTGGATCAGCTCAGCTCAACCAGGGTCTGACCCTCACGCACGTTGTCACCGACGGCGACGGGGATCGCCTTGACCTTGCCTGGCGCGGCGGCGGTGATGTTGGTCTTCATCTTCATGGCCTCAAGGACCAGGACGGTCTGCCCCGCCGTGAGGGCCTGACCCACCGCGCACTTGATCTCGACGACGATGCCCGCGATGGGGCAGGTGATGTCCGCGCCGTGGGCGCCGGGGTTGGGCGTGGTGGGCGGGGGCAGCGGGGCGACGGCGCCGTGATTGTGGCCGTTACCGTTGCCCAAGGCGCCAGAGGGCATGGGGGGGAGCGTGGCGGCGCGGGGGGTAACGAAGCCATCGCCGGCGTCGAGGACCTCGACCTCAACCTCATAGGCGACGCCATGAACCGTGATCTTGAGCTTCATCATTTATCTCGCTTGGGTCGGATGATGTGGGAGCCTTGGAGGTGGGCGCGGGCCTGCTGGGACCAGGGGCTCGCGCCGCCGTCTTGGGGTTTGAGGGGGCGGATGCGGCGGATGCGCCCGCGCCCTTGAAGCAGCGTCGCCACCGCCGCCGAGATCAACACCACCGTGGTGTGATCCAGGGTCGGGGTCTTGTCCACCGCCGCCGCCTTATGGGCGATCTCCGCCTCACCCCAGCGCGCGTCGAGCCGCCCGATGAAGGCGATGACCAGCGCGATGACGGCCAGGACGAAGAAGACCACCGAGAGGCCCACAGCGGAGAGGAGCAGCGCGTCTGAGAACGTCTCCATCGATCACCTCAGAGGGGGATAAGGCCGTGCTTTTTCTCAGGCCGGAGGCTGCGCTTGGCGCGCAAGATCTCAAGGGCTGAGGCGAGGTAGGCGCGGGTGGCGGCGGGCTCGATGATGTCATCGAGGAGCCCGCGCTCCGCCGCCTGATAGGGGGTGGCGAACTCCTGGTTGTACTCCGCCAGGAGGGCGGCATGCTTGGCCTTGGGATCAGCGGCCTCCTGGATCTCGCGGCGATAGAGGAGGCCCACGGCGCCCTCCCCGCCCATCACGGCGATCTCCGCCGTGGGCCAGGCGATGACGCGATCGGCGCCCATGCTCTTGGAGCACATCGCCAGATAAGCGCCGCCATAGGCCTTACGCACGATCACGGTCAGCTTGGGGACCGTCGCCGCGCCATAAGCGAACAGCATCTTGGCCCCGTGGCGGATAATCCCGCCGTACTCTTGACGCACACCGGGCATAAAGCCGGGCACATCCACGAACGTAACGATGGGGATATTAAAAGCGTTACAAAAACGAATAAAACGGGAAGCCTTAGAGGATGAATCAATATCCAAGACACCCGCGCGCACCATCGGTTGATTAGCGACGATACCCACAGAGCGGCCCATGATACGCGCAAAGCCGATTAAGATATTGGGCGCGAATTGGTCTTGAATCTCAAAGAAATCGCCAACATCCACAACGCGACGGATCACCTCGTGCATATCATAGGCTTGAGATGGATCTGAAGGCACGATACCGTTCAGCACCTCATCATAACCGATCGTCTCAGCGCGCAGCTCAGGATAAAAGGGCGCATCGAGGGTGTTATTGGCGGGCAAAAAGCTCAACAAGCGTTTGGTCAGCTCGATGGCGTGGGCGCCGTTCTCGGCGATGAAGTGGATGACGCCGGAGTAATGCGCGTGGCTCTCGACGCCGCCGAGCTGCTCAGCGGTCACCTGCTCCCCGGTCACCTTTTGAATGATCGAGGGGCCGGTGATAAACATCTGCCCCTCATGACGCACCTGGATGATGAAGTCGGTGAGGGCGGGCGAATAGGCGGCGCCGCCAGCGCAGGGGCCGGAGATGATGCTGATCTGCGGCACGACGCCGGAGAGCAGCACGTTGCGATAAAAGATATCGCCGTAGCCGGAGAGGGCATCGACGCCCTCTTGGATGCGCGCCCCGCCGCTGTCATTGATAAACACGAAGGGATCGCCGGTGGAGAGGGCCTGATCCATCACGGTGGCGATCTTGGCCGCGGTGGCCTCACCGACGGAGCCACCGGCGACGGTGAAGTCTTGACTGGCGGCATAGACGGGGCGGCCATCGACGAGGCCGACGCCGGTGACGACGCCCTCACCGGGGAAGACCTGATCGGCCATCCCGAAGGCGGTGGCGCGGTGGCGCATAAAGAGCTGCGACTCTTGGAAGGTGTCGGGCTCGAAGAGGAGGGCCAAGCGCTCACGGGCGGTGAGCTTACCTGCGGCGTGCTGCTTCTCGACGCGGGCGGGGCCGCCGCCAGCGATCAGGGCGGCGCGGCGCTGATTGAGGGTGTCGATCTTCGACTGCATTTTGGGCTCCTCGGGTTAGCCTGGCCCATGTGGGCGCGCGCATCAAAACCGGAAGCCCTATACACCTGAGTCGGAGGAATGTGAAGAGATTGGAGAAGAAAATCTCCAATAGGCGTGGTGAGAAAATCTGTAAAGAGATTAAAAAACGCGCCGGTTCAGCGCGGACACGATTTGATGTATTAGAAAGGCGCGCAGGTGAAGCGAGTGAGGCTCACCAGATGATCTCTTCTTTCACTTGAACTCGGGTTGGCGGAGAGACATCGGGCTTAACCACGGTGGCATCAGGCTTAACCGTGGTGGCGTCGGGTATAACCACAGCGGCATCGGGCGCGGGGGCCTCAACGGCGGCGTCGGGCTCAACCGCAGCGGCGGCGTCGGGCTCAACGACAACGGCAGCATCGGGCGCGGGGGCCTCAACGGCGGCGTCGGGCTCAACCGCAGCGGCGGCGTCGGGTTCAACCGCAGCGGCGTCGGGTTCAACCACAACCGCAGCGTCGGGCGCGGGGGCCTCAACGGCGGCGTCGGGCTCAACCGCAGCGGCGTCGGGTTCAACCACAACAGCAGCATCGGGCGCGGGGGCCTCAACGGCGGCGTCGGGCTCAACCACAACGGCAGCATCGGGCTCGGGGGGCTCAACCACAGCGGCATCAGGCGCGGGGGGCTCAGCCACAGCGGCGTCAGGCGCGGGGGGCTCAACCACAGCGGCGTCAGGCGCGGGCTTGATGGGCTTACTCGCCTTCACCGGCGCGGGCTGCGACGCCTCTACGTTTAACCAACGCGGCGTCCCTGGACGTTGATACACCGCCATAAGCTGCACACCATCGATAAACTCACCGGCGACAGGCCAATCTGTACCATAAGCGCGCCAAATATCAAGCTCTTCGGGCTCTTTTTCCTTTTGATCATGATAAACCGCCCAATCCGAATACTCAGCGGTCCAATCACCGGTATATTGTATGTCCTTACGCAACAAACCATCATTTTTATAGGCATCGATGGCCCAGCCCGTGGCCTTATGCCAAAACACCAGCGCGCGATTCGGTGCCAGCTCATTAACATCATCCAGCACGCTCAAAGTGCTATGACCCCAGAAGTTGCGCGGCATCCGCAGCGCGGCGGCGCCCGAGGGGCCACCCGCCAAGCTGTTGTAATACGCGGGGCCTTGATCGCCATACGTCAGCGTCGCCCACAGCGCGGGCGTCAACAGCGCCAAGCTCACGGTGAGCCGCGCCCACAGCTCCGCGCCCGCCATCACGCCATCGACGATCCGCACCAGGCCCACGCCCGCCAGCACCGCCAGGAAGGGCATCGCGGGCATCCAGTGCTTGGTCCCGCCAAAGATCGGCGTCATGGGCAAGGCGATGATCATCAAGGGCACCAATAGGTTGGCGAGGATCGCCACCTCGCGACCTTGACGATCAAGGGCCTCCACCGACAAGGTCTGCCGCCAGGCGCGAGCAAGGAGCATCCAGCCACCGATAAAGGCGGGCACGAGGATCGCGACGGGGATGGTTAAGGCGCTGAAGACAAAGGGAAAGTGCATTGGGAACGGCGGCTTGAAGTAGAGCACGCCGAGGTAATCAACGGGGTAATGCACATGGCGTGCGTGGAAGCCCACATAGAACTTAAGCCGCGCCCAAGTGTCGTGATAGAGCCAAGGCCAATGCGCAAAAAACACCAGCGGCCCTAAAATCAGCATCGATAGCGCGATCCACTTGTAATACGTCAGCGGCCCGCGCTCACCCTCAAGCGCGGTCCAGCGCTTATGCCTGCGCCGCCAAGACCACAGGTCCAAAGCAGCGACGCCCAATAAAGTAAAAGGCACAAAGAAGATATTGAGCTTGGTGGCGAAGCCGAGCCCCAAAGCCAAGCCCGCCGCGATCGACCAAGCGCGGCTGCGCGTGGCGCGCAGGAAGGTATAGACAATGAGAAGCCACATAAAGGTCACAGGCGCGTCAAAACAAGCCAACTGACTATGGAAAAATACCCGTGGCATCCAGGCCAGCGACAAAGCAGCGAAGAAGCCTGCCCGGCGCCCAGAGACAAGCACACCCAGGAGATAGGTCAACCACAGCGCCAGCGCGGCCATCACCATTGTGGGCAGTCGATACAAGCGAATATGCCCACCGCTGGCGAGCCCCGCCTCGCTGAGCAAGCGATGGCTCACGCCAAACAGCTGCTTCATCAGCACAGGGTGCTCGTGGTTGTACTTATAGCCTCGATCCAGCTCTGCGGGGGAGAAGGAGCGCACCTTACACTTCCCCTCCACGCAATCAACGCCCTCAGCGCAGACCTCGCCTGTGCAGGCGTTGGGCTGACAGTGGCCCTCGACGCAGCCCATGCCGGGGCCGCACTCCCCGCTGAGCTTGCAGACACGGGGGCGCTCAAGCAGCCGATCAAACCAATCGGCGGCGTTATCGGCGGCGTGGAAATAGAAGCTCTCATCGCGGGGGACGCCGACGCCCGTCGAGGACTGCCAGAGGAGCGCCAGGTGGGCGGCGGCCAGGAGGAGGCCCACGCCGTGATCACGCCAGAGGATACGACCCAATCCCATCTCAGCGCCCCTTTCTTATCGTGGGATCAACGCAGAGGTGCGCGTCCGTCGTCTCGGTGGTGGTGACCTCAAGGACCAGCGGCCCATCGCCCTCGCCCGCCTTCACCTCCCAGCGTCGCCAGCCGGGGGTGGGCTCGACGCGCAGCGTCCCCAAGGGCGCCTCGCCTCGGAGGGCCTTGAGCTGGGCCGCCTGCGTGCGGGGGGGGCCATCGCGATCACTGCGGAAGGTGAGGATCTTGTCGGTGAAGCCATAGTCCACCACCAGGGTGTCCCCGGCGGGCGCCGAGGGCCAGCGGAGGCGGACGATCTGCCCCTTGATGGGGTGCATCCACAGGCAGCGACGCGGGCCGCCGCCGATGACGCGCGCATCTCGGCTGACGTGGAGCCAAGGGTTGAGGCCGCAGTGTGGATCGCGGCGGCGCTGGCGCAGGCGAGCGGCGGTGGGCTGCTCCAGGCAGCGGCGGGTCTGGGCGGGGGATTTTTGCCGATCGCAGTGCCAGCCACGGCCATCCCAGAGATCACAGGCGGTGACGCGCCCCGTGCTCAAGTCTTGGCGGCTCACCTGGGCGTTGTGCAGGTGGGCGTAGACATCGCCGACGACCTTGGGGCCGGTGACCTCCACCAGATCGAGGGTCAAGGCGCCGAAGGGCTTGCGGGCGCGCAAGAGGTGGGGCGAGTCCAGCTCATCGGCGCTGTGCCCAAAGGCGCCCATCAACCAAACGCGGTCATAGCGGGCGAAGTCCGCCTCCTTGAGATCGAGGAGGTGAAACCCCGGCAGATCGTGGAGGAACAAGCGACCCTCGCCGGCCCAATAGGGCGCCCAAGCCACGCCATCGCCCGCTTTGAGCTGGGCGCGGATGTGCTGTGTGGCCGCCGCCCAGTCCTCTCGCGTAGGCGCTTGGCGCTGCTGGCGAAAGATCAAGACGACCGAGGCGAGGATGAGGAGGGGCGGGATCGCCCATAAAAAACGCATGAACTGACGCATGGCAGCCTTCTAACACAAAAAATGTCGTGGGTCAGCGTTGGATCTCACCGGAGATAAATACATGAAATCTAAGCGATTGAAATCAGAAACCAGGGGCGCGGGGGGTGGATCGAGGCGCGGCGGGGCTCAGAGGGCGCGCAGCCAGGTGCGCAGCACGCGATGGGCCACGGCGCGGCGATAAACGGCGGTGCCGCGGATGTCATCGATGGGGTGAACATCGAGGGCGTCGGCGGCGCGGGGGTCTACGGGGTGACCGATCAAGGCCGCCTCCACCTCGCGGGCGCGGATCGGGGTCGGCGCCACGCTGCCAAAGGCCACGCGCGCCTCGATGACGCGCCCCTCCACCCGCTTGACCCGCCCCGCGAGGATGACTTGGCTGATCGCCACCGCCGCGCGGGTGCCGACCTTGCGGAAATAAAGCGCGTCTTGGTGGTGATCGGGGACGATCACCGCCGTGATCAGCTCATCCGCCGCCAGATCGAGCTGCTTATAGCCCTTGAAGAAGCCCTCGATGGGGATCAAACGCGCGCCGCGCGCCGCGCTTTGGACCTCGATCTGCGCGTCGAGGGCCAAGAGCACCGGCAGGGTGTCCCCCGCCGGGCTGGCGTTGGCGATATTGCCCCCGATCGTGCCCCGGTTTTGAATCTGACGCCCCCCGATCACCCGCGCGGCCTCGGCCAAAATCGGCGCGGCGCGTTGGATCTCGGGGCTGCACGCGATTTGGCGATGGATCGTGGCCGCGCCGACGCGAATCGCGCCGCCTTGGATGACCTCGATGCCGCTTAAACCCTCTACATTAAAGAGATTAAGATAGGCCTCGCGCGGCGCGCTGTGCCGCGTGACCATCAGGTCAGTCCCCCCCGCCAAGGGGGCCGCTTCGGGGTGATCCGCGCGCATTTGGAGGGCCTCGGCGAGATCCTTGGGGCGATAAACCCGGCTCATCGCTTGTCCTCCGCCGCGTCCATCACCGCGTCGATGATCTTTTGATACCCCGTGCAGCGGCAGAGGTGGCCCGCGAGGGCCTCACGGACCCCCGCGCGGCTGATCTGGCCCTCCTCGGCGAGCAGCGCCTCGCAGCCCAGCACGAGCGCGGGGGTGCAGGCGCCGCATTGGACCGCGCCGTGGGCCAAGAAGGCCTCTTGGAGCCGGGTGAGGCGCTCACCGGCGACGCCCTCGATGGTGCGGATCGTGGCGCCCTCGACCTGAAAGACCGGGATCAGGCAGCTGTTGACCACGCGGCCATCGATCTCCACCGCGCAGGCGCCGCACTCGCCCTCACCGCAGCCCTCCTTGGCGCCGGTGAGGCCCAGCGGGCCGCGCAGCACGTCGAGGAGGCGGTCCATGGGCGCCGCCTCGACGGCGCGGGCCTCTCCGTTGAGGGTGAAGGTGATGCTCATGCCTCCTCCTCCTGCATCATCAGCGCGGCCAAGACGCGCTGCGGGGTCATGGGGAGCTGATCGAGGACCACGCCGACGGCGTCCTCGATGGCGGCGGCGACGGCGGCGGCGGGGACATCATGGGGCAGCTCGCCGATGCCCTTGGCGCCATAGGGGCCGCCCGCAAAGGGGTACTCCACGATGGCCGTCTCCAGCTCGGGCGTGTCCATCGTGGTGGGGATGATGTAGTCGGTGAGGCGGTTGTTCTTCATCGCCCCCCGCGCGTCGATGACGACCTCCTCCAGCGTGGCGTAGCCCAGCGCTTGGACGGCGCCGCCCTCAAGCTGGCCCTCGACGATCACCTTGTTCATGGCCTTGCCCACGTCGGTGGCCTGGAAGAGCCGACGGTAGATCACCTCGCCGGTGTCGCGATCGACGTCCAGCTCCACGGCCACGGCGGTCCAGGCGTAGGTGGGGTAGGCGTCCCCCCAGTAGCGGGCGGCGTCCCAGATCGCGCCGTCGTCGTCGTACTGGGCGCGCACTCGCAGCGGCGGGGCCTCGGGGCTGCGGGCGGCGACCAGCTCGGCGAAGGTGGCCTCGGGGCCAGCCCCCAGGGCCGCGCGCAGGGCCTCGCGCAGCTGACGCGCGCCCTTCTGGCTGACGCCGCCGACGACCATGACGCTGCGGCTGGCGGCGGTGGGGCCGCTGTTGGGCACCGTGGCGGTGTCATGTGGCGCGCAGGACACCTTGTCGAGCGGGTAATCGAGCGTCTCGGCGACGATGGCGGGGAACACCGTATCGATCCCTTGGCCCATGTCGATGGAGGCGGTGTGGATCAGCACGCGGTCGCCTTCGAGGCTGACGTCCACCTTGGCCGCCAGGCCGCTCTCGCCGTTGCCGGTGAAGCCCGCGCCGTGGAAGCCCATGACGAAGGCGACACCTCGGGCCAGATCGCGGCCTCGGCCTCCCGGCGCCTCCTCGACGGGGGCGGGCGCGCGCCGCGCCGCCTCGACCCAGGCGCGGGCGCGCTCAAAGACCTCCTCAGCGGCGGGGTCATCAAGGCGCTGGCCCGTGGGGGTCAGATCTCCAGGGCGGTAGTAGTTGATCCGGCGCAGCTCGGCGGGGTCCATCTCCAGGTGACGGGCGATCCGGTCCATGTGTCGCTCCATGGCGAACTGGGACTGGGGCGCGCCGAAGCCACGAAAAGCGCCGTTGGGCGGCGTGTGGCTGGCGACCATGACGCCCGTGACCCGCACATGCTCGCAGACATAGGGGCCAGCGCCGTGGAGCACGCCTCGGCTGTTGACCACCGGCGAGAGCGTGTTATAGGCGCCGCCGTCGAAGATCATCTGGCTCTCGACGGCCAAGAGCTTGGCGGACTTGGGGTCCACGGCGGCGCGCACCCGGATCACCGCAGGGTGGCGCTTGGTGGTGGCGATGAGATCCTCATCGCGGGCGTAGATCATCTTGACCGGCGCCTTGGCCTTGAGCGCCAAGAGCGCCACGTGGGCGCCCATGATCGAGGGGTAGTCTTCCTTGCCACCGAAGGCGCCGCCGGTGGTGGTCTGGCGGACATTGAAGTCCACCCCGCCCAGGACGCGCTTGAGGGCCTTGTGGATGTAGTAGGGGCACTGCATCGAGCCCAGGATCGTCAGCCCGCCGTCCTCACGGGGCAGGGCGATGAGGCCCTGAGGCTCAATATAGAGCTGCTCTTGGTGGCCGACGCGGTAGATCCCCTCGATGACCAGCTCGGCGTCCCTCAAGAGGGCGTCGGGATCGCCGCGCAGGGTGGCGGCGCGGGCGAAAACATTGTCCTCGCCATAGATTTTGATCTCGTGATCTTGGGCGATCTCAAAATCGAGCAGCGCTGGCAGCGGGGTGTAGTCCACGTGGATGTGCTTGAGGGCCTCGGCGGCGCGTTGGCGCGTGGGCGCGGCCACCAAGGCGATGGGCTCGGTGACGTGGCGGGTGAGGCCTGCGGCGAGGACGGGCTGATCGTCGGTCATCAGCGCCACGACGTTCTCGCCGGGGATGTCCTCGGCGGTGACGACCGTGATCCCCTGCCAGTCATAGCCAGGATCCCGCCTAATCGCGTCGATCCGGGCGTGCGGGTGAGGGCTGCGCAGCGTGAGGCCGAAGAGGCACCCCTCGGGCTGGGGGAGATCATCGACGTAGCGCGCCGCCCCCGTCACCTTGGCTCGCCCGTCGAGCCGTTGATAGTTCGTTCCGATGAGCATCGTTACCTCTTTAGTTGTGACATTTTCTCGGCCATCACCCCCGCGCGATGAATCGCGACTTCGTCGCCTCAGCCAGCAAGCTGGCTTCGTCCGCGTTCTCGCGGCTGCGCCGCGATTCATCGCGCGCGGGGGCAGGCGCTCCGCTGCGAAAAAATCCGCCCTGCGGATTGTTTCCTTGCTCCGGCCTGTCCGGGTTTACCCGGATGAAGTCCGAAAAATGTCGGTCCTCGGGCTGCTCACGCAGCCCTGCGGCTCGATTCAAAAGATCCTCTCTGAAAAGTGTCAGGAGCATCATTACCTCCGGGGCGCACTTTATCAGCGTCGCGGCGCGAGGCGGGCGGTTTCCTCTGGGGATTTTTAAGGGCGGCTCGATCTGAGCTTTGCGTCACCCTCCATCGATCATATCCTTGAGCCCCCCACGGAGGTCGTGATGCCTAAGCCCATCCCCCAAAAGCCGCCGCCCTCATACCCGGACATGGAGGGCTTCTCTCAAGAGCGCCGTCAGCTGCTCAAGCTGCTGGGGGCGGGCGCCCTGGCGGTCGGCGCCCTGGGCAGCGAGGCCCTCGCCAGCGCGCCGGCGCCGACGAAGCTGAGCGGCGTCGCGACG
>JAHJCH010000078.1 GCA_018813065.1 Myxococcota bacterium | reverse complement strand
CCGCGCTTGATCTCCATGGGGCTGTAGCCCGCGGCCACGCGCTTCGAGCCCTCGGTGATCTCAGGCCGCGCGCGGCCCTCAACGCGGCCCCGCCTTGAGGCCCACGGCGCCTCGCATGACCGCGCCGAGGGCTTGACGTTGGCGTCTGTGGCTCAAGCGGCGCGCCCACGAGCCGCAGAGGATGCGTCCCCGGCGCCGAGCCTCGACGCCGCCCGGATGATCCGCCGTGAGTTGGATATCCTTCGCCCTCAAATCCAGCCCCAGCTTGAGCAACGCCCCCCCCTCTCTGCTCAGCGTGAGGCCAAGTTCAATATGGGCGCGCGCGGTGACTTTGAGCTGTTTCGAGCGCTGACGGCGCCTCAAGCGGCGGCGGTGGATCCCTTTATCGTGGACTTCGTCACCCCGCCCGCGCCCCAGCTGACCGGGCGGCTCTTTGGTGATCGCGGGCCGATGGCCGTCAGCGCGCCTGAGAATCACCGCGTCGTCGTCGAGCCCGGCGCCCGCGCCGTGGCCGAGCAGGCGCTGCGCTCCACCCCCGGTGAGCGCCCTCAGCGTAAGGCTGAGACGAATGAAGAGGCCCGTCATCGCTTGGCGGGCGGTCAGATCGACGATCACCTGAGCCCGGAGGAGGTCGAGGCCATCAGCGAAGAGGTCCTCGATCAGCTCCGCAGAGCGATGGAGTTTGACGCCACCCGCATCGGAGAGGACGAATGGGATTAGCGAAGCTGATTTTGCAGCCACTTGACGGCCAACTTCCATTGCCCGTCATCGCGCTCTTTAACCCTAAAGAGTACACCATCTCAAAGAGCGTGCCCTGGAACCCTCAGCCCAGCGCGGGCCTCGACGCGCCTGAGATGCAGTTCACGACAGGTCAAGGTGAGACGCTGACCTTGGAGCTGTTCTTTGATACGTATGAGGATAAGATACCCGTCTCTATCCATACCAAGCGATTGCATCAACTGGCGTTGATCGATAAGAGCCTGCACCGCCCCCCCATGGTCCTGGTGATGTGGTCGATGTTGGTCTTTCGCGGCGTCGTTGAGTCAATCTCTCATCGCTATACGATGTTCTTGGAGAGCGGCATCCCCGTGCGCGCCACCTGCTCGGTGACGCTGCGCGAGGCCCGCGACGCCAAGATGCAAGCACAAGAGCAGGGCGGCGGCCTCCAGAGCCCCGATCACGCCAAGCTCCACGCCGTGCGACGCGGTGAGACGCTTCAGAGCATCGCCGCCGCTGAGTATGAAGATCCTGCTGAGTGGCGCCGCATCGCCGACGCCAATGGGATTGATGATCCGCTGCGGCTTCAGCCCGGTCAGCGCTTGATGATCCCGCCGATCTTGCGCTGAACGGGGATATCATGAGCAACTGGGTTCCCCAATTCGCGATCTTCATCAACGGCGCCGAGCTAGGCGTCGATGAGCAGCAAGATCTGCAAAAGATCGTCGTTGATCTGCATCGACAAGCGCCCGCGAGCGTGGAGATGCAGTTCGATAATCAGCAAGGCACCTATGATGGGCACGATAAGCTCAGCCCCGGCGCCGCCGTTAAAATTCAGCTCGGTTATACAAAAGATTCGAGCAAGACGACGGTGTTCGAGGGTGAGGTGATCGGCTCTCAGATGCGCATCGCCGATAATGGGCCGCGGATCTTAACCGTACGCGCCTTCGATTATCTGCATCGCCTCACGCGCGGTCGTAAGACCAAGACGTTTACCGATGTTAAGTTCTCCGATGTCGTTCAGAGCATCTCCGCAGAGCGCGGCTTGACTGCCAACTGTGATGATACTCAGTTCCTTCGAGAGTACATCATCCAACACAACCAGACTGATTTGGACTTCCTGCGCGGAATCGCCAGCTGGATGGACTTCGATTTTCATATCCGTCACATCGAAGGGCCTCAGGCGCTGCGCTTTAAGCGCCCCGAGCTGAGCGGCGCGCCGACGGCGAAGATCGTCTATGAGAAGCCCAACGTAGAGTCTGAGGAGCTTTTCCTGCGTAAGTTCAACGCCCATCAATCCCTGGCGCGGGTCGTCAGCGAGGTGGTCGTGCGGGGCTGGGACCCCAGCTCAAAGCGGGAGTTTATCGGCCGCGCCTCGGCCTCCTCTTCTTATGGCAGCATGGGCGGTGAGACCTCGGCGCCCGATGAGGTCAGTCAGAAGTGGGGGGAGACGGAGCGGCAGCTGGTCGATTACAAGGTCTTCAGCCAAGAGGAGGCCGACGCCATCGCCCAGACCAAGCTCAATGAGTACGCCCGCACCTTCTTGCAGGCGGACGTGGAGATCCAAGGCTACCCCAAGCTGCAACCCGGCGAGATCGTGGATCTCTCCCGCGTGGGCAAGCGCTTCGATGGTCATTATTTCTTGGAGCGCGTCACCCACACGTTCAAGGCGCCTGTCGGCAATAAGGGCGGCTACTCCACCCGCCTCCTCGCCGCCCGCTGCGGCTGGTAGGGCGAAGCTGAACGGTTCGTCCGCCCCCTCAAAAACCCTCACGCGCCAGATCCCACGCCAGCCCCTCGTAGAAGCTGAGGTGATCGAAGTTCGGGCCGGTGATCCCCGCCAACTGCCCCACCTCATCGAAGTGATCCGCCGGGATCTCACCCCGGTAGTCGCCCCAGATCGCGCTGGAGACAGGGACAATGCCGTCATTGTCGCCCGCGAGGTGGCTGAGGATCGCGTGCGACCACTGGATCTCGATGTCGCAGATGTCGTCGCAGCTGATCCCTAATGCGCAGGTGCGGCCCGCGTAGGAGATATAGCGCACGCGCGGATCATCGGGGTGGCTGGGGTTGAAGGTGCCTTGAACGTACGCCTCGGTCATGGCCTCGAAGGAGGCCCTCGCGTTGGAGCGGCTCTCCACCAGCGTGGCGCCGAGCAGGTTGAGCAGCTGGCTCAAGACCACCTCCGCCGCGCCAGGCGCTAAACCTAAGCCCACGTCCAGCAGCGGCGTGCCTCGATGCGGCGTGGAGATCGTCGTCAGCGTCGCGATCCGATCGCCGTAGCCCAGCGCGCTGATGAGGTGACGGCTGTCAAGCCCCCCCTGGCTGTGGGCGATGAGGTTGAGCTGGGCGGCGTGGGCCGCCGCGAGGGCCGCGTCCACCTGCGCCGCCAGCTGCCCTGCGCGGATCTCGATGGCGTTATAGGGATCTAACTCGGCGACGAAGACCTGAAAGCCCTCCGCCTCTAAGCGCGCGCGCACCCCGTAGAAGTAGGTGTAGGCCATCAGCTCGCCCCAGCCCGTCCAGCCATGCACGAGCATCATCGGGTGGCGGGTGATCGCCGCGCAGCCGCCATCACAGGCCAGGCTCAGATCGTAGCGGCCGCTGATCTCCGCCGGCCCCTGCACCAAGAGGCGGTATTCGCCGCTGAGCGGCGGGGTGAAGATCAGATCTGGGTGCGCCCTGGGTGTCATCACGCCCCCCGTCATCGCTGGCGCCAAGCCCACGATGTTGGGCCAGGTCAAGGCCAGCCGCGCCTCGCCCAGATCCGCCAGCGGGCGCAGCGTGATCAAGACGCGCTGCCCTGCTTGGGCGGTGAAGCGCCACTCATGGGCTACGCAGCTCGGCAGGATGATCCCCGCCTGTGGCGTGGTCAGGGCGCCACGCGGGCGGATCTCAGGGGCAGGACATGGATCACGCGCGGCGTCTGGGGCAGGGGGCGTGGCGTCCACTGCCATCGCCGCGTCTGGGCGCGCCACGCCTTGAGCGTCGCGCGTCGGCCTGGCGTCGCGCTCAGGCTGATCCGCGTCAACCCAAGCGTCTGGCGCGCCTTGATCATGCGCCGCGTCGCCCTCCGCCGCGTCGCCCTCCGCCGCGTCGCTTGATCGCGGGGTCATCACCCAAGGTCCAGGGGGCATCGAGGGGGCGGGCTCCTCGGCGCAGCTCAGCGAGGCGAAGGCGCAGAGGATGATCGCTGGGTATCGGGTATGCCCATCCATAGCGCGCTCCAGCTGAAGTGAGTGAGCGCCATGAGGCTATCAAAGGTAAGCTGAGGCGGCACGGTGTTTTTCAAGCCCACGGGCTTAAACTTCGACACGATTTATTGGATATCAAGGCCCAAAATCACGCGCTGAGGGAGATCTGTCTATGCGTAAAGGGCTCTTGTGTCTCGCCCTCACGCGGTGCATACTGCCCACCTCGAATGCTTAACGTCCCCTTGTTCCAACGCGCGGCGTGGAGGGGGACATCCCCCAGGAGGATCTTATGGCCACCATCATCACCGACGATTGCATCAGCTGCGGCGCTTGCGAGCCCGAGTGCCCCAATGAGGCCATCAGCGAAGGCGATGAGTACTTCGTGATTAACCCCGACCTCTGCACTGAGTGCGTCGGCTTCTACGGCAACGAGGCCTGCCAGCAGGTCTGCCCCACCGAGGCTTGCGTGCCCGATGAGGATCGCCGCGAGAGCGAGGACACCCTCTTCGCCCGCGCCAAGGCCCTCCACGCCGACAAGGAGTTCGGTGAGCTGGACGCCGAGACGAGCCGCTTCCGCAACCCCGACGCCATCAACCCCATCTCCTGAGCTGGCCTCAGATCCCCCTGCCCCTTCCCGCTTCGCCTCAGAGTCGTTAGTCTAGGGCCTCTCTCGGAGGCTCCATGCGATACCCTTCACGGTCTCTCTCTTGGGCGCGCGCGCTCTCTTGGGCGCTGGGCGCCCTCTTCTCCCTGTTTATCACCCCCGCCGGGGCAGAGACGCTCGCCGTCGAGGGCGCCAAGGCGCAGCCGCCCGCCTGGTCCGAGCTTCAGATGATCGGCCCCGCAGATGTGCCGCAGCCCGCCGATGATGGCCGCGCCTGGGCCTCGCGCTTCGCCGACAGCGGTGAGGAGTGGGTCAAGCTCACCTACGCGCAGCCCATCGCGATCCAGGAGATCCGCGTCTATGAGAACCTCAACCCCGGCGCCATCTCTAAGGTCATCGCCCTCAATGACTTCGGCGAGGCCACGCTGTGGGCGGGGGAGGACACCACCAAGACCTCGCCGTTCGTGGTCAAGGCGGCAGGGGTGAAGGCCAGGCAGATCAAGATCGAGCTGGTGACGACACGGGTGCCCGGCTGGAATGAGATCGACGCGGTGGAGATCATCGACGTCCAAGGGCAAAGTCACTGGGCCATCGACGCCCAGGCCAGCAGCAGCTACGCCCAGGTCAGCAGCGGCGGCGACGCGGATGGCGATCTCTTCTCCGAGCTGGTGGAGAAGCAGCTGCAAGTTCACCTGGTCAGCGGCACCATCGTCGGCGGTCGGCTCTTGAAGATCCGCGAGGGCTTCTTAGAGCTTGACACCCCCTCGGGGCGGCGGCTCGTGGCTCGGCAGTTCATTCAGATGATCGAGCTGCCCTGAGGCGCGTGTGCAGATCCTCTACGCCGATGATCGCCTGGTGGCCGTGGATAAGCCCGCTGGCTTGTTGGTCCACCGCACCGCTTTAGATTCACGCGCGACGGACTTCGCCGTGCAGCGGCTGCGGCGCGCCTTGGGCCGCCGCGTTCACCCTGTCCATCGCCTTGATCGCCCCACCTCCGGCGTCCTCCTCTTCGCCCTTGATCGCGAGATGACGGCGACGCTCTCGGCGCGCTTCGAGGCGCGGGCGGTGGAGAAGGGCTATTGGGCGGTGGCGCGCGGCGCGCTGGCAGAAGCGGGGTCGCTGAGCTACCCGCTGGAGGGCCAAGACGCCGAGACGTCTTGGCAGACTTTAGCGCGCGCGGAGGTGGATCTGCCTGTCGGTCGCTACCCCACGGCGCGCTACAGCCTCGTGGATCTGCGGCCCCTCACTGGGCGGCGGCATCAGCTGCGCCGTCACCTCGCCCACCTGCGTCACCCCATCATCGGCGACACCACGCACGGCGATGGCCGCCAAAACCGCGCCTTCGCCGCCCACTTTGGCCTACCACGCCTGATGTTGCACGCTCACACCTTGGCCTTTGAGCACCCACTGACCGGCGCGTGGCTGCGCCTCCACGCCCCCCCGCCGCCCGAGTGGGCGCCCCTCTTTGCGGCGCTGGGCTGGGCCGTTGATCCCAGGAGTCGCGCGTGAGCCCTCAAAAACAGAGCGGTGAGATCATCGACGATCGCTATGAGATCGAGGCGTTTATCGGCGCGGGGGGGGTCGGCGAGATTTACCGCGCGCTGGATCATCGCCTGGAGTATCGCCGCGTGGCGGTGAAGCTGCTCAAGCCCAACCTCTCCGCCGCCCAGGTCGCCCGATTCCGCCGCGAGGCCCTGCTGACCGGCGCGCTGTCCAGCCCCCACCTGGTGCGCACCAGCGACTTCGGCACCCTCGACAACGGCCAAAACTACTTGGTGATGGAGCACCTCGACGGCGAGACGCTGGCCGATTATATGGAGCGCGAGGTGCGCGTCGATCCGCAAGAGGCGTTGCAGATCATCGACGGCGTCTTAGCGGGCCTGGAGAGCGCCCATCAAGCGGGCGTGGTCCACCGCGATCTCAAGCCCGAGAACATCTTCCTCCTCCGCGACGCGGGCGTGGAGATCCACGTCAAGATCCTCGACTTTGGCTTCGCCCGGCTCTACACGGATCAGGCGCCCTCCCTGGAGGTGACGGGCAATGATCCGATGGTGGTGGGCACGGTCAACTATATGGCGCCGGAGCAGCTGCGCGGGGGTCGGCCCGATAAGCAGATGGACATCTATGCCACGGCGGTGATCCTCTTTCATATGCTCACGGGTCAGCTGCCCTACCCCACCAAGGAGAGCGCGGCGACGGTCTCGGCGGCGATCTACCGCGTTCAGCACCTCAACAGGCCCCCGCGCCGCCTCAGCGAGGTGGACGCGCGCTTCCCCATGGACGATCCCCTTGAGCAGATCATCCATCAAAACCTGGCGCTGGATCCCGCCGCGCGGATGAGCGGCGCCGCCGAGTTCCGCGCCGCCTTGGCGCAGGCGATGGGCCAGCGCGCCCGCGCCCGCCCTAAGCTGCCGTTGGATCAAGCGACGCCCTGGTCACGCCCCAAGGGCCGCCGTCAGGCCCCCTCGACGACAACGAACCCCTCCACCGCCGCGCCGCCCGCCAGGCGGCCACTCTGGCACACCCTGATCCTGGGCGTGTTGGGCGTGCTCTTGGGCCTGGCCATCGGCGCCGCGCTGTTTTAAGGAGCACACATCATGAGCCGGATACACACGCTGCGTCAGCGCGTCCTCAAGCACCTCCTCGTCGGCGGCGCGCTGGCCTCCACGGGCTGCATCGTCAAGGATGAGGCGACACCCGAAGGGGAGCGCGGCGACGCGGCCTCCGGTGATGGGGGCGGCACCGACGCGCGCATCACCGACGCGCGCATCACCGACGCGCGTATCATCGACGCTTCGCTTTATCCCCCGCCCCCCGCCTGCGCCTCGGACTGCTGCGCCTTATTCGACGCGCCAGCGGGGGAGGATGGCCTGTGCTTGGAGGCAGAGCACCCCGACATCTATCCCCTGGCCCGCGCGGCGATGGGGCCTGATGACTTTGAGGGGGGCTGCTGCTTGTACTCGATCTCGGGGCCATACGCCGCCGAGGCCGCTGGCGCTTGTACCTATCGCGTCGAGGGGGATGAGAACTGCCCCGTCATTGGCCGCCCCTTCTATGTGGCCAAGGTCGCCCGCGTCGCCGCGCTGATCCCCTCGACCGCTTGGCTCTGATCTTCATCGTGATCTGGATGAGAAAGCTGACATAGGCGGCGCCTGGCGGCGTCTTGTAAGGGTCCACTCCACTTCAGCTTTGCGCGCGAGGAGGCCTTATGCGGCTGACCCCCCTCACCACGCCCAAGCGTCGCCGCGCGGCGCGCCCGGTCTTCATCGCCACGCGGCGCGCCGCGCCTTTACTGATCGGGCTATCGCTGCTCTTGGGCTGCGTTGATGAGGGCGCCATCCCCATGGAGCGTGAGGGCGAGGACGCCGGGGACGCCCAGGCCACCGACGCCGGGCCGCGCCGCCTTGATCTGGGGCCTCGCCTTGAGGTCGATCTCAGCCTGCGCGCCCCTCGCTGCGCCGCTGAGTGCTGTCGGCTCGTTCACCTCGGCCCCCCCGAGATCACCACCTGCCTCGATCCTGATGAGGACGAGGTCTTTCGTTGGGCGATCCAGAACCTCGGCTGGGAGACGGGGCTCTACCCAAGCTGCTGCGCCCTCTTTGTCTCTGGACCTTATCGACCCATCGATGGGGAGGGCCTCTGCGCTTACCTCATTGAGGGTCGGATTTGTGACTGAGGCCCCCCGTCATGGGGTTGAGGCTTAGGCCCCCCTCGCCCTGGGTCGGGCTTAAGGCCAGCGCGCCGCCGACGCCCCCATGACGAGCGCGGATCTGCGCCATGGCCTCGCGCAAGGCGCGCCGCGCCGCCCAGCTCGCCCCCTCCAGCGCGGCGTTAAGGGCCGTCACCTCATCATCACGCGCGCCTAAGATCGCCGCAGCCCGTCGCAGCGTGGCTTCATCGGGGGGATCTTGGAGCCCCGCGTGGGTGAGGATCTCACGGATCGCGCGGGCCAAGGCCGGACACCAGCTCTCCCCCGCCATGCCTAAGATCGCCTCCGCCCAACAGGCGTGGCGGGCCTCCAGGGCCGAGGGGGTGAGGCAATAGCGCCGCGCCGCCAAGCCCATGAGGGCCTCGGCTTGAACCGCAGGCGGGCCATCGAGCCACCTCAAGAGCGTCGCCTCCGCCTCAGCCTCGGCCTGCGCATCCCCCTCCACGGCGGCGAAGCCCTGCGCCCCGATCAGCCACCGCAGCGCGGCGGCGCGGGTGGCCTCTGGGGCCTCGGGGGCCTCGACCATCCCCCGCCAGCGCGCCGCTTGCCCCTCGTGGGGGATCTCGCTCAACGCGAGGCGCTCAAACCACGACAGATCAGGCCAACAAGCGTCGATGAGGGGCGCCCGACGCGCCACGGACAGCCACGGCATCCCCTTGAGCAGCACGCTGGCCTGCGGCTCCACGCGCAGGGCCGCCGCCAACGCCGCGTCCGCCTCGCCTTCAGATGGCGGCGCGTCAATAAGCGGGGCCAGGCGCTCGGCGGCCTCGATCTCATCCCCGCCATAGAGCCTCAGCGGCACGCGGATCACGCCCGGACTGTGCTTAAAGCCGAGCCGTGGAGCCTCGGCGAGGAGGCAGGCGCGCCGTACTGCGTTGAGGTAGATAAAGGCCTGGGCGTCGAGGGGCTGGGCGCGCCAACAATCATCAAAGTCAGGATCGCCCAGGTATGGGGCATGGCGCGGCGCGCGCGCCCTGGAGGTGAGCCGCAGCCCCGGCGGCGCGGCGATCTCCAAGACCACCTCAAGCCCCTTGTGGCGCACGACGCCCAAGCCCCGCGCCGCGCTCATCGCCGCCCAGCGGTCCCGTATGCGCATGGTGCGCTCCCCCGCCAAGAGCACGCCCACAGGGGGCGCCAGCAGCAGCAGGACCACGCCCTCCTCAAGGCAATCCATGCCCACGGCGACGGCTAAGAGCAGCAGGCCGACGAGGCCCCCGATCACCCCCCAGCTCATGATCTGCCCCACGCTCGTCGGCGCGCTGAGGCGCTGATGATCCGAGGCCCGGCCCTTGTGCGAGGTGGTGTAGATGAGGGCGCCGAGGAGCATCGCCAAGAGCGGCCAGGCCTCGCCGAAGAGGGGGAAGAGGAGCAAGAAGATCAGACCGTAGAGCGGCCACTTAAGGCGGCTCAGTGCGCCGCGTCGGGGCGCAGGGTGTGGCTCAAGCGCGTTCACAGCTCACGTTCACGCAGGGCGCTGAGCCCGCCTGCCTCATTGGAGAGGCTCAGCTCACCGCGCGCGGGGCTGAGGGTGAGAGCGCCTGCGCCATCCGCGCGCCGCGCGCGGATCTGGCGAATGGCCTGCTTGATATGGCGCTGCTCGCCAAAGGGGGCCGCCTTCATGGCCTCGCGCAGCGCGGCGGTGTCCTCATCCCAGCGCCCCAGGAGGGTGATGGCGCGCGCCCGTGTGGGGGCGCGATGGCTGCCCAAGCGCGCGCGCGTGTACTGGGCCAGGGGCGTGTGCCAAGCGTCCTCGGCCATCCGCAGGAGGGTGTCATCAAGGCTGGGGCTCACCGCGCCGCGCGCCAAGCACCACGTCAGGCCGCTGGGGCTGAGGCGATAGCCGATCTCCACCAAGCGCCGCAGGGCCACGGCGCGGACCTCCTCCTGATCATCATCGAGGTCTTCGAGGAGGCGCTCATGGGGCTCATGGGCGTTGATCAGGGCATCAAGGGCGGCGGCGCGCGCAGGCCCCGTCTCAGGCCCGGTGGCGTTGAAGACCTCCAAGAGCCGCGCGCGGCGCCCTGGATGCGACAACGCCGCGATCCGCGCCTGCGCGTAGAGATCAAGGCGAGGCCAGAGGCCGGCGATGGCCGCCTCGCGTCGGTCCTCGCTCAAGGCCGCCAGGCCTTTAAGCGCGACATCCGCCTCACGCTCCTCATCGCGCAGGTGCTGACACAGCGCCTCATCGGGGGCGGATGGGGCCTGAGCGTCGCGCAGCGGGCTGAGGCGCGCGATCGCCTCTGAGATCGAGGCGACGTCTCCGCCAAAGGCGCCCAGCGGCGCGCGCACGCGCTGCTTAGACCAGCGCAGCGTCGGCGCCTCGCGCAGCGCCACGAGTTGTGCCCGCAGGGCGGGGCGGCAGAGATAGGCCAGGCCGCCTTGATCGAGCCGCGTCAGGATAAAGCGCGCGTCAAAGAGCGGATCGCCCAAGCCCGCGACGCGATGGCGGCGACGTGAGCGCGGGCGTGGGCGCAGCGCGGGGGCGTGGTGGAGTGGGATCTCAAGGATGATCTCGCCGCCGCGCAGCCGCAGCCTGCCCAGCTCAGGGGGTAGGACCTGTCGCCAGCGTCGCCAGACCAGGGCGCCTCGCGCCAGCCCGGCCAGCGCGCCCAGGCTCAGCCCGCCCAAGAGCCAGCGGACGCCATCAAAGAGGATATCGTGGGCGAGCGCGGGGCCATCGCGGGTCAGGACGTAGAGGGTCACGAGCATCACGCCAATCGCGCCACCCCCGAGGACAGACCAGCCAAGGAGGCGCTTGAGGCTCAGCGGCGGGTCGAGCTGGGGGGCGTGGGTGGAGGCGGCGCGGAAGCGGGCGAACACGAGCGCGCCTCCGAGCAAGTGAAAGGGGCCAGCGCCCCAGATCAAGATCGAGAGGAGCAGCAGCCCAAGGAGCGTCCAGCGGTGAGAGAGGAGATCGAGCAGCGGTGGCGTCTTCATCCAGGGCAGGTTAACGCGTCCCCACGCGCGGGGCGAGCCCATGTTCAGCGGATGACGTCCTACCGTGGATAGCCCAGCGCCAGCGCGGCGTAGATACGCGCGGCGGCCTCAACCTCGGCGAGGCTGGTCTGCTCCTCTGGCGTGTGGGCTGTCTCCAATGAACCCGGCCCAAGGATCAACGGCAGGCAGCCCGCTTGATAAAAGAGGTTCCCGTCAGAGTGTGAGCGGAACGGCGTAAAGCTCAACGGCAGGTTGAGCCGTAGATAGACCTCCTCCAATCGCTCGACGCTCCAGTTGCGCGCTTCAAGCTCGTAGCCGCTGGCCTCAAACTCAAAGGCGGCCTCCAGGTTCAGGCCGTCGATCGTCTCGCGCGCTCGCGTGAGCACCTTGTCGATCTCGACACGCACCTCACGCGGGTCCACGCACGGGGAGAGATGCAGATCAATCCACGTCTCACAGCGATCCGGCACCACAAACCCCGCCCGCGATGAACTCATCTCACGGATCGAGTAGATCAGCTGCCCGTCCTCTTTGCTGAAGATCGGCGTCCGCTCAAGCTGGAGCAGCACCCGTAGCATTGACTCAATCGCGTTGTGACCCAGCTCCGGCAGCGAGGAGTGAATCCGTCGCCCCTGCGTGGTCAACGAGATCTCCATGTAACCGTAGTGGCTAAAGGCAGGCATCATCGCCGTCGGCTCGCCGATCACCACCCACGCCGGGCGCTGCTCCTCTAAGAAGCGCGCGCTGCCGTCGCCGTTCTCCTCTTCACCCACCACCAGCAAGAGCCCCACAGAGGGCCGCTCCGCCTCCGCCAAGGTCGAGAGCGCCAGCCACGCCTCGATCATCGCCGCGCAGCCGCCCTTCATGTCCGCCGCGCCTAAGCCACGCACCACCCCCCACTCTTCAACCGCCTCGTAGTCGTCGATGTCCCACGCCGCCACCGTGTCCACATGCCCGACGAAGTACAGCGAGGGCGTCTCTGCGCCCATCGTCGCGATTAAGTTGTAGCGCTGCTCCTCGACCTCTTGACGCCTCACCTTGATCCCCGCCGCTGCCAACTCCTCTTCAATATAAATCTGCACATCCTCCTCCTTGCCCGAGGGGGAGTAGATGTTGATCATCTCGATGAAAATTCGATGTAATCTCTTTGGATCAATCGCATTCCAGACACGTCCAAGAGTTGTATTCATTTTTTGCGATTGTTCTTTCTTTTCTTGGGCTTAGATAAATTCAAAGTCATGTATACATGTTGCTGTATTTTATCGAAACCTTGTTTTTTGAAAAATGCGATCCCTGCTTCATTGTCGGCGTCAGTATCAATCACAATCATACGAACACCTTGAGCCACCATGCGCTGTTTAATCTCATTAAAAAGTTGATGACCCGTGCCCGCATGTTGCAAGCCTGGCTTAACGCCAATCCAAACCAAGTACCCATACTTCCAAGAAGAATGTTGCTTTTCAACTGTTGTTCCAAGGGCAAAACCAACGATTTGGCCTTCAAGGTCAGCGACTAAGCAAAGCTCTGTTTCTGTATTAAATAATGTTGTAATTTCATACTCATCCCAAGTCCTATACATACTTTGGGAGAATTCAGAAGTAAAGAGTTCTTCTCCAAGATGGAAAACCGCAGCGAGATCATCAATTGTCATGTCCCGAATTTCAAATTGATCCGGTTTCGACATTGTTATCCTCTCTCTTTTTTGTTTTTAAAGGTTGGGTTTGACGCGTCAACGCCCATGCGATCAGCGCGCCCAGCGTATAAGCCAGCAGGTCAAGGGGGTCAAACACCATACCCAGGGTGATCCGCGCCCAGCGATGCGTAGACAGGCCCAGGTGCTCGACAAGCTGAAAGTACTGTGTGATCTCCACCAAGCAGGCGAAGGCCCAGGCGCCCAAGGCCAACAGGCGCGGCGGCGCCTCGATAAAGGCCATCGCGAGGCTAAAAACCCAGATCACCGCCAAGACGTCGCCGATAAAGGGGCGCAGAAGGCGATCCCGGGCGAAGCAGGCGATGAGAATCTCGATGAGCAAGATCCCCAAGGCGACGCCCAGAGCGCGCGGGTGCAGGCGCACTTTCATGCGCGCTTGATGCGCAGCGTCGCCGCCTTCAAAGGCAGGCTGCGGGTGTTGAGCGTGAGTATCTCGATGGGCGTCCGCTGAGGGAAGGCCGCCCGCGCGCAGCCGCAAATCCAAAGGCGGCCCGCGCGCGTGGCCCCGCCCCGTGTTTGCCACGCATAAGGCAGGATAAAGGTCCGCCCCGCCTCGCCGCGCAGCAGCTCATGGAGCAAAAAGACGCGCCTCGGCTGCTCCACCCAGCCCTCGACACGCGCGCCTCGGCGGATCACGTCGGCGTAGAGGAGGTGCGCTTGCAGCGTCATCAACTGCAAGGCCAGCGCAGCGAGGATCACCCCCAGGGCGCCCAACAGCACCCAGGCCGGGCGCGCGTAGAGGAAACCGGCGACGGCCAGGAGCGTTGAAAGCAGGCGGATCTCGCGGCAGATCGCCCCGCTGGCGCTGCGCCACACGCGCCCTTGGTAGGTCGCCTTGAGCGGGTAGTCGCGCGGCGGGTCGAGGGGCAGCTTGATCACGCTCAGCTCGTCGGCTGGCCGTTGCTGCGGTGCCCGCGTTGGCCGCGCGGCGCCTGCTCGGTGGCGTCGGGGAAGCCCTCGGGGTAGTTGATCTCCGCATCAGCGCGGCGGATGTAGAGGGGCTCAAGCGTCGCCAACAAGCGCGCGTCGCCCAGGTGATCCACCAAGCGCGCGGCGCGCGGTATGTGATCGCTCAAGGCCGTGGGGATCTCAAAGCCCGCCGCGCGCAGCTGATCCGCATAGGCCAGCGCGCCATCGCCCAAGAGCGTGGCCCCCGCGCGGCCCTCGGCGATCAAGCGCTCGATCAGCGCCGAGGGGCGGCAGCAGCACGGCGCCGCCCAGGCGGGGTGATCGGCGTAGACCTCGCCGCGCCGCGCGTCAAGGACGCTCAAGGCGCCCGCGCGCCACAGCGTCGCGCCGGTGCGCGCCCCGTAGATCGGCTTGCCGGTCGCCATCGCCAGCCCCTTGAGCGTCGCCAGGCTGATGCGCAGCCCCGTGAAGCTGCCAGGGCCTCGGCCACAGACGAAGCCGTCCAGATCGTCGAGGCTCAGCTTGACGGCCCTCAGCATCCAGTCGATGTCGCCGAGGATGCTGGGGCCGTGGCCCTTGTCGGCGCGCAGGTTGTGCTCAATGAGGGGCTGGCCGTCGAGGGTGATGGCCAACGCCTCGATCTGGGTGGCGGTGTCGGCGCAGAGCAGCTTCATGATTAACCTTGTGAAATCCGCCACATGCGGATGAGATCGTTGCTGAGGGCGAAGATGATCAGCGTCAAGATCAGCACAAAGCCGATCCGGTAGAGGTTGTCGCGGAAGGCGTCGGGCAGCGGGCGGCGGATCACCCCCTCGATGGCGGCGACGAGGATCTGCCCCCCGTCGAGGCCGGGGATCGGCAGTAGGTTGAGCAGGGCGATGCTGATGCTGAGGAGCACCATCAGCCTTAAGAACTGGTGAAGGCCCGCGCGGGCGTGCTCGCCAGCGAGGTAGAAGATCGTCACCGGCCCCGACAGCTGCGTGGGGCTGACGGCCCCCGAGAACATCCCCCCCAGCCCTTGCAGCGTGCCCTGGAGATCGCTGGCGATCTGCGCCTTGGCGCGATACCAGGCGTGCCCCAGCCGATCGACGTTGGGGACCATCTCAAGCGGCACCAGGCTATCAGGCCAGAAGTTCAAGCGCAGCCCCGCCCGCCAGTGGGTCATCTCGCCCGCCAGCGGGTCATCGTAGGTGATCTTCTCCTGCGTGTAGGGGATCTCCAGCCGCTCAAGGCCACGGGCGATGGTCAGCGTGTGTTTTTGGCCGGGCTCATGGCTCAGCGCGTTGGCGATAAAGGCGCCCAGCGTGTGCGCTTGACCGTCGATGGCCAGGATGCAATCGCCGACCTTCAGCGCGGCGGCGGGGCCGGTGGGATCAACATCGCTGACACAGGCGCCCGCGTGGCGCAGCCCCGGATCTGGCGCGCTGGCGGTGTAGATCAGCGGGATGTCTTGACGGTCGTAGATGAAGGCCGCCGCGCCCTCGGGGAAGAGGGGCTTGGCGCGCGTGACGATCATCGGGGCGGTGGCGCCTGGGGCCAGCGCCGCCAGCGCGCGGGTCACGTCGAGGTAGCGCGGCGTGGGCTGGCCGTTGATCGACTTGATCTTGTCAAAGTGCGCCACGCCCGCCCGCGCCGCTGGCCCGTCTGGATCGGCGAGCACCACATCGGCGGCGAGGAAGGCGGGCTGGTAGCCGATGCGGTAGTCGCGCTGGCTAAAGCCCATCACGCTGGTGCGCTCCACCTCCTCGGGCGTGATGGCGATCTCTAAGGGCGCCGCCTGGCCTTCGCGCTTGACGGTGAACTTTAAGGGGCCGTCGTCGGGATCAAAGCCCTCCACGGCGGCGGCGATCTGCCAAAACGCGTAGACCGGCGCGCCGTCGATGGCGGTGATGGCGTCACCCTCCAACAGCCCAGACTTACCCGCAGGCAAGCCCATATCCACCGCGCCGATGAGGTGGTTGGGCACACGCTCAAGCTGGGTCGTGAAGAAGAACAGCGGGGTGAGGATGGCGAAGGGCAACAGCAGGTTCATCGCTGGCCCCGCCGCGTAGACGAGCACGCGGATCAGCGGCCCTCGGCTTAAGAGGCTGCGGTCATCATCGACGGTGGGCAGCACCCGGCGGCCCTCATCGTCATAGGCGTCTTGCCCCGACATCCGCACATAGCCGCCCAGCGGCAGCGCCGAGATTCGATACTCCGTCTCCCCCACGCGCTTGGCGATGAGGGCGCGGCCAAAGCCGATGGAGAAGACCTCCACGCGCACGCCGCTGAGCTTGGCGACGATGAAGTGACCCAGCTCGTGGACGGTGACGAGGACGCCAAGGAGGACGATGGAGGCGATGAGGGTCAGCATCAGGTCAGGATCGTGAGGTAGAGGTAGACGAAGGGGGCGACGAAGAGGAGGCCATCGACGCGATCAAGCAGGCCGCCGTGGCCGGGGATCAGCGTGCCGGAGTCTTTGACGTCCGCGGCGCGCTTGAGCATGGACTCCACCAGATCACCGGTGACCCCCAAGAGCACCCCGATCAAGCTCATGGCGATGAGGTGCTCGACGGCGATCCAGCCCAGCGCGTCGCTGAAGATCGCGCGGGCCGCGAAGGCACCCGAGACGCCCAAGATCACGCCGCCGATGACCCCCTCGATGGTCTTCTTGGGGCTAATGCGCGGATACAGCTTGTGCTTGCCCAGCGCCTTGCCAAAGACATAGCCGCCGGTGTCGCCAAGGAAGGTGATCACCATCACCAGCACCACCAAGGCGCCGCCGTGCTCATCGCGCCCACGCAGCGCCAAGACATAAGGCAGGGTTGAGCCGAGGTAAAGGAGGCCCAGGGCGTCGAGGCTGAGCTTGTGGATGCTCTCTTTGATCTCTCCGGGGCGGGCGAGGCGGCCGATGGCCAAGATAAAGGCGGCGAGGGTCATCGCCGCGCCTGCCGTAAAGCGCGGATACTCCACGCGCAGCAGAGGCCAAAGAGAAGCGACCAGCGCGGCGAGGGTGAGGGTGATGCGATCCAGGGCGTCGGCCTCGGGGCGGGCCATGCGCTGTAGCTCTGCGACGCCGATGGGCAGCGCCGCGTAGACGAGCGCGGCGAAGGCCCACCACGGCAGGCCCAACAGAACAAAGAGGACCGCCGCCGCGAGGGCCAGCCCGGTGATGATGCGTGTCTTCATAGCGTCGTCTCCTCCGCCTTGATGAGGCCCTCGGCCTCGATCTGCGCGCCGGTCATACCAAAGCGGCGTTGGCGACCTTGATAGTGCTCAAAGGCCCGATCAAGCTCCGCTTCATCGAAGTCGGGCCAGGCGATGGGCGTAAAATACAGCTCCGTATAGGCGATCTGCCACAGCAAGAAGTTGCTGATGCGCGCCTCACCGCTGGTGCGGATCAGCAAATCGGGATCAGGCCACCCTGCGGTGAACAGCTCCGCCTCGAAGTCCGCCTCCATGATGTCCGCCGCGCGCAGCTCGCCGCGCTGCGCCCGCGCGGCGACGGCCCGCACCGCCCGCAGCAGCTCCTCCCGCCCGCCGTAGCTCAGCGCCAAGGCCAGGATCATCCCGTCGTTATGGGCGCTCTCCTTCATCAGCGCCTTAAGGGGCGCGCGGACGAAGAGGGGCAGCTTGTCGATGTCGCCGAGGACGGTGAGGCGGATGTTGTTGTCGAGGATCTCGCGTCGTTGCCCGCGCACATAACGCAGGAGGAGGCGCATCAGGGCGGTGACCTCATCGGCGGGGCGCCGCCAGTTCTGCTCGCTGAAGGCATACAGGGTGAGCACCTCGACGCCGCGAGCGCGGCAAGCCCGCGTGACGCGGTTGACGGCCTCGGCGCCCTGCTCATGGCCCTTCACCCGTGGCTGATCGCGCGCCCGCGCCCAGCGGCCGTTGCCGTCCATGATGATCGCGACATGGCGCGGGATCTTCTCACTCATCGGGTCTTCTCGCAGTGCAGCAGGGAGGCGCGGCGACGCGCTCAAGCCCCTCGTTATAGGCGGGCCTCGTCGCCTCGTCTACCCGGACGGCGGGGAGGGCGTCGGGTGGGCCTCGGCGGAGGGCGCGCCCCGCGCGTAGTCATAAAAACGCACGGCGGGTATAACAATAAACCACAATAAATTCATAAAGATAAACATACCCAAGATCATCCATCGCTTGGAATCGAGGTAGGAACTCGGATCAGCTGTCCAATAAAGATATGGCGCGTCTTTTGCCGAAAAAGCACGCTTATTTCTTGAGAAAAACGCGCTTTTTGTCTGATCATACTGTTCTTTGTGATTCTCGATAAGCCTAACCGCCGATTTATGATCTTCTCTCCATAATTTAATGCAGTCATTTATGTTTGGATCGGAGCAGATCGCCCATGCTGAAATTTCTTTATTTATATCCCAACTCTGAGACGCAATCGGCGCGATTGCATAATTAACGGTGTTTTTCTCCCGTGTCTTTGTTGTCGTATTTTGTGTATAAAAAATATGTGTAAAATAAGCCTTATATTTTTGATGGACGACCGCATCTTTGAAATAAAACTGCGTTGTATTTTGGCAATTTTGGATCTCAGAGACAGGCAAATCATGGGCGACCTCGCCGCTGATTTGCGTTAGATAGTCGGGCAGCTCAAGGGCGCCGATGGCGATCCCCAAGAAGGAAAGAAGGGTGGCATAGAGGGCGCTGGGGCCGATGAGGCCGACGCCGCCGATGATCGTCACGAGGGCGAGCAGGACGCAGAGGATGAAGGCGGTCGTGGTTGAGCTGATCAGGGTGATCCCCACGGCCAGCGCGGTCATCCCGTTGATGATCAGCGCCCCCCAGGCGAGGACCTTGAGCAGCGGGGCGGGCGCCTCGGGGGCCTGTGGGGGCGCCTCTGACTTGGGAGGAGACGCGGCGCGCTTACGCTTACGGTGTTTCGACATCCTTACGCCTCCATCACGGCGCGCCTCACTTCAGCGACCACAGCACTTCTTAAACTTCTTTTGGCTGCCGCAAGGGCAAGGATCATTGCGCCCCGCCTGGGTCATGGGCCGCGCGGCGGGCGCGGCGGCCAGGGCCTCACCCTTGAGGTAACGCCAGGCCCCATCGACGCGGTGAAACGTGCTGCGCTCATGGTGACGCCGCAGCGCGCCGCGCGCCGCGCCGCGTCGCGCTCGATATGTCGCCGTAAAGGCCACCGTGCCCACCTCATCGGCCTCGCCGCCGCCCTCGACCTCGTGAACCTCCAGGCCCAGCCACGTCGAGCCCTTAGCCCAGGCCTCAATCGTGGCGCGCGTCCAGCCTGCGGGATGATCGGGGGCCAGCGTCTCGATGAGGTAATCGATCTCGCCCATGACATGCGCCGTATAGCGTGAGCGCATCAGGGCCTGCGCCGTCTCGGCGGGGCGAGCGCCGTGGATGAGGGGCGCGCAGCAATCGGCATAAGGGCGCGCGGCGCCGCAAGGGCACTCGGCGGTGAGGTTCATCGGCGTCATCCTTTGGCAGAGAGGCGGCGAGGGCAGAAAAATAGACAAGGCATCCCTGCGCGTCGAGCCTGTTTGTAGATCCCCGCGCGCCTCTCGGGCTAGCATCGACCCGCTCAACAAGGAGGCCCCAACGATGCGCGCCCTGCTCCCCATTGTGTGTATGTGTCTGCTCGCCCTCTGGGCTTGCGATGATGAGTCCACCGCCGAGGCTGACGCGGCCTTAGGCGGCGAGGCGGGCGCCTCGGGTGAAGCGGGCGAGGCGGGCGCCTCGGGTGAAGCGGGCGAGGCGGGCGCGGGGAACATCGGTGGTGGCGGTGAGGCCGGTGGCGGCGGCGTGGCCGGTGAGGCTGGTGGTGGTGGCGTGGCCGGTGAGGCTGGTGGCGGTGG
>JAHJCH010000077.1 GCA_018813065.1 Myxococcota bacterium | reverse complement strand
TACACCTGCGATGACGACAGCCAGTGTCCTCAGGACGCCGCCCGTGATCGCACCCCCGTCTGCGTCGCCCCCGACGCGGCCAACCCCAACACCAAGTTCTGCCGCTATCCCTGTCAGGCAGACGCCGACTGCCCCGCCGAGCTGGAGACCACCTGCGATCTCCAAGCGGGCCTCTGTCGCACGCTCTAAATCTCGCCCCTCAAGCCCTCACCTCACCTCCGCTGGTTGACAGCTGAGGACCTCTCTGCCTACAAACCCGCCCGAACTTTGTAAGACGTTAAGGATCTGTCTTGAGCGAGAAGGACTTCTGGCTCGCCTCTCCGCGCAGCCTGATGGAAGACTGGAGAGTGGTTGTAGGGCTGGCGGGTTTGCTCGCGGCCCTCTACCTCCCCGGGATCGGCGCCTATGGTCTCTATGACCCTTGGGAGACGCATTATGGCGAGGTCGCCCGCAATATGGTGGAGACTCACAACTATATTGATCCTTTTTGGGGATCACCGTGGGATCCTGATGGCGTAAAGCGTGAGCGTGAGGGCTTTTATAGTAAGCCTCCACTCATTATGTGGATGATGGCCGCAGGGATGAATGTATTTGGCTTTAATGAGCTTGGAGTACGCGCCCTCTTCCCTGTATTGGCGATTATGGCACTCCTCGCGATTTATTTAGCAGTTTCAAGGTTTTATCATCGTAGAGCCGGGCTAATTGCGGCAGGAATTACAGGAATGCTGCCAATATATAGCATTATGAGCCGTCAGGCTGTAACTGATGGTCCAATGGTGTCAATTATGATTATTGGCGTTATGAGTTTGCTCATTGGGCTTTTTTACGTAAAAGAAGATGAAAAAGCAAGCTCTCTTTTATATTGGTCTACATTTGTTTTATTTTTATCCGTAGTTTTAGGCCAACTTTGGATCATTTTGGCGCTTGACCGCAGCCCTGATGTGATCAGATCTGCTCCAGAAGGTCGAAATATACTGCAAGCGTTTCAATTTTGGATTTCAGAGCTCTTCGCCGTGGGGCGTGGCAAGGGCTGGGTGATCGCCCTCGCCCTCTCACCCCTCGGCGCCTGGGCCGCTTGGCGCGTGGCGCGTCAACGTCGCCGTCGAATGCTTTATATCTACATCTTCTATATCGCCTGTGGCCTCACCGTGCCTGCGAAGGGTTGGTTGGCCTGGGCGCCCATGGGCGGCGCGATCCTCGGCTATATGGTTGTCACCGGTGAGTGGCGCATCTTTAAGTGGGTCGATGTTCCTACAGGTTTGTTAATTGTGTTTATGACCGGCCATCCATGGACAATCGCCATGCTTGGTGGACATCATCCTGAATGGTACAAGCGTTTTTGGGTCCATGATCATCAAAATCGATTGTTTGCGGGTGTTCATAGCATTGATGATGGCGGTTTTGAGTATTTTTTTAAATGGATCGGCTATGGAATGTTCCCTTGGATCGGCTTGTTGCCCGGAGCAATCGCACGTGTCCTTGGTCACTTGCGTCGCTCCAAAGTGCGTGATTATACCGTACAACAAAAGTTTGAAATTTTTGTGTTTATTTGGGCTATTTTCACATTCTTTCTATTTACAAAATCAAGCACGAAGTTCCATCACTATATATTCCCAGGGATACCACCATTAGCCATATTAACCGCGATCTTCTTCGATGATTTAATCTCAAATAAAATTAAGGCTTCAGGTGTATTTCTCGCAGCCGCTGGCGGTATTACGCTTTGGGTCGGTCAAGATTTATTTCGTATGCCTGGCGCGTTCGGCCAAGGAAGTCAAAATCTCGTTAATCTATTTACATATAAATATGACCGCGAGTGGCCTGAGTTTACCGCGCCTGAGGCCCTCAAGGGGATGAGCGACGCCGCGCTGAAGGCCGCTGAGGCCGATAACGCTTGGCTCATGGGCTTCTCTAGCGCGCTCATCTGGATCACCGCTGTGGCGATCGTCGGTTACCTCGCCCTCGCGCTCTTTAAAGATCAACGGCGCCTCTATGGCGCGGCGCTGGCGGGTGTGGCTGGGCTGTGGATGACCTTCTTCTGCCTCGATGATTATCTCCCCAAGGTCGCGGTGCATTGGAGCCAAGCGGGGATGTGGGCGGCGTATTATGAAGACTGTGCGCGCTTCGGCCCAGATGAAGAGGCAGATTATCAGATGCATATGCTGGAGACCGCGCAGCGTGTGCCCAGCCGAGGTGAGATGTTCCCCAAGGCGCGCTGCCGTGAGCCGATTATCGCTTTTCGCACCAACTGGCGCGGTGAGTGTTATCACTCCGCCAACACCGTGTTGCCCGCGCCAGAGACAAAGCACCTCAAGCCATTCTTGGATCAGTGGGGCTTAGATAAGCCCTTTTATCTCTTCACCGAGCGCCATCGAGTGAAGTCTGAGCTGGAGCCCGCGCTGCCTAAGGACCTCAAGGGGCGCTACACCGAGGTCTTTGGGCAAAGCCTTAAGTTTGTTTTATTGCGCATTGACAGCAAGATCCCTAAAAAGAACGCCAAGAAGAGGCGCCCCAGCCCACAAAAAAAGTGATGATGGGCCGCGACCTTAGCCGCCATTAACGGCTCATTTACCTCACCGCGTCGCGGACGCCATCCTGGCGAGGCGGGAGAGTTCGGCTGAGAGATTGCGCTCCCTTGTTTGAGGCGTTATGCTCCCGCGCTGTGCTCAGTGGACGTGTATCAAAAAGAGTAGCTCGGAGGTCCCCATGATGAGCAAGACGAACAGAAGCGAGCTCCGGGGCCGTCTCCCTCGGCTGCAAACCCGTAAACCCGCTTTTAAGATCATCGACGTGGGCGCCACCGACGTGGGCCTGCGCCGGGAGGCCAATGAGGACTCCTTCTTGATGATCCCCAAGAACTCTTTTTGGATCGTCGCCGATGGGATGGGCGGTCACGCCGGGGGGCAGGTGGCGAGCCGAATCACCGTCGAGACGATTGGTCAAAACCTGGTGCGTCGGCTCCATCAAGCAGAGCAGGGCGGGGCGCGGCCCGACGTGGCGCTCTTACTCGAAGAGACCATCCAAGGGGCCTGCGCGCGGGTGTTCGACACCGCGCGGCGTCAGCCCGCCCTGATGGGCATGGGCAGCACCGTCACCAGCCTCCTTATCTATGGCGACGTCGCCTGGATCGGCCACGTCGGTGACAGCCGCGCCTATCTCATCCGTGATGGCCGCATCCATCAGATCACCGAGGATCACTCCCTCGTCCAAGAGCAGGTCTCCGCAGGCCTGATCACCCCCGAGCAAGCGCGCATCTCCCCCATGCGCAACATCATCACCCGCAGCATCGGCTTTGAGCGCGAGGTGGAGGTCAGCGTCTCCGCCGTGCCCCTCGCCTCTGGGGATCGCTTTATCCTCTGCTCCGATGGCCTGACCGGGCACCTCAAGGATGATGATCTCCTGCGGCTCGTCGAGGACGTGGCGATCCGCCAGGTCCCCGAGCGGCTCGTGCAGCGGGCCAATGATCTCGGCGGCGAGGATAACACCACCGTCGTCGCCCTGGAGGTTCAGCGTCACCGCCAACGGAAGAAGCACCGCCACGTCTCCTGAGATGCGCCCCCGCCCTCAGCTCTCCCTCTGCATGATCGTGCGCGATGAGGCCCGCCACCTCCCCGGCTGCCTGGCCTCCGTCGCGGGCCTCGTCGATGAGATCATCGTCGTTGACACCGGCAGCGTCGATGAGACCCCCGCCCTCGCCAGGGCCGCAGGCGCCATCGTCTCCTCTTTCCCTTGGCGCGATGACTTCTCCGCCGCGCGCAACGCCTCGCTGGCGGCCGCCTCGGGGGTCTTTGTGTTGATCCTCGACGCCGATGAGCGCCTTGAGCCCAGCGCGGCGGCGGTGATCCGCGCGCTGATCGCCCAGGATGATCCGCGCGGGCCGCTGACGATCTACCTCCCACTCATCCGCAACGTGGATCAGCGCGGCGCGCCGCTGGGGGCAGATCATATGCCCCGGCTGTGGCGCGCCGATCCGCGCCTGCGCTTCTCCGGGCGGGTTCATGAGCGCGTGGGGGTGGGGCTCAACCCCAAGCAGGTCTTCGCCTCCACGCTTCAGATCCTCCACCTCGGCTATGACCCGGAGTGGGTCGAGGCGCGTGGGAAGCGCGCCCGCAACCTGCGCTTGATCGAGGCCGAGCGCGCGGCGGATCCCTCAGCGCCGATCTGGTGGTACTACCTGGCGCGGGAGCGCTACGCGGCGGGGGAGGACGCGGCGGCCTTGGAGGGGTTTTGCGCGGTGATCGCCGATGGGCGGCTGATCAACTTCACCACCAGCGCCCGCCTCTTCGCCGTGGAGTGCCTGCGCGCCTTGGGGCGTGATGAGGAGGCGCTCGTTGAGGCGCGCGCGGGGCTGGAGGCGGCGCCAGGCTACAGCGAGCTGGCCTTTGTCGGGGGTCAAGCCGCCCTGGCGCTGGGGCGGGCGGCTGAGGCCGAGGCCCTCCTGCGCCGGGCCACGCGTCCGCCTGAGGGGATCGCTTGTCTGGCCTTCCGCGCCCCCGATGTCCCCACGCGCGCGGCGCTCGCCCTGGGTCGCCTCCTGCTGGATCAAGGCCGCGCGGCGGAGGCCCTGGCGTACCTTCGGCTCAGCCCAGACGGCGCCCTCGACGCCGCGCAGGCCTGCATACAGCTCAATGACGCGCGCGGCGCCCTCGATGCCCTGCGTGGCTTGCCCAAGGACGCCTCGCCAGAGGCCCTTGAGGTCGCCCGCGCGCTGCTGGCGGCGCTGCGGCGCCACCTCTCAAGCTGAGGGTCGCGTGCGGTGGCTCTACGCCCGCCTCGCCGACGCTCTGGCCTTGCTTGAGCCCCTGCTCGGCGTCCGCTGGCGCCCCCAAGCCTGGCTCTTGCTCCAGGCGCGACAGCCCGCGCGGGCCACGCTCCTCCTCCATCACGCGCTGCGCGCGCGCCCTGAGGACGCCACGCTCCATGCTTTAGCGGGTCACGCGGCGCTGCGCCTGGGCCTCTTCGCCCAGGCCAAGGCGCGCCTCGCTCACGCCGTCGCCTTCGCCCCTCAAGACGCCAAGAGCGCCGCCCAGCTCGCCTTCGCGCTGCAACGGCTGGGGGAGATCGACGCGGCGGATCGCGCCTATCTCTACACGCTGGCGCTGACCCCCAAGGATCATCAGTCCTGGTTCAACCTGGGGGTGCTGCGCTGGTCGCGGGCGGATTATCAGGGGGCGGTGGAGGCGATGACCGCGGCGCTGCGCCTGCGCCCTCGTGATCTCAAGGCGCGCTACGCCCTGGGCGTCTGCGCGGCGGCGCGGGGCGATCTCTTGACAGCCTCAGAGGCCTTCGAGGCCGTCCTGCGTCGCGATCGACGCCACCACGAGGCCCGCTATCAACGCGCGCGCTTGACGCTGCGGCTGGGGGAGGTCGAGGCCGCCGCGCAGGATCTGCGGCGCGTGGCTGCTGGGGCGTCAGGCGCGCTGCAAGCACGCGCGCGGCTGGGCTTGGCGCGGCTCCTCCACGACGATCCACAAGCCGCGCGCGTGGAGCTGCTCAAGGCGCTGGCCGTGGAGCCTGGGCTCTGGGAGGCCTACCGCGAGCTGGGGCGGGTCTATGAGCGGCTGGGGCGGCGGCGCGAGGCTTTGGAGGCCTATCAGCGTTATCGTCAGCAGCGCCCGGATGATCACCAGGCTTGGATCGAGGCGCGGCTGCGGCGCCTCTCTACGGCGGCCTAGCCCTCGACCGCCTCGCCGATGATCGGCAGGCCGCTGAGCTTGAGCATCTCGCTCTTCACCAGCGCCTCTTGGACGAGGGCGGGTACGTCGAGCTTGGCCTCTTCGATCTCCAGCGCCTTGATCTGAGCGTGGATGATGGGGTTGTCGGGGATAAAGAGCGTGCAGCAGTCATCGAAGGGCAGCGTGGAGATGTCGAACGTGTCTATCCGCCGCGCCACCTCGATGATCTCCTCCTTATCAAACGCCAACACAGGCCGCAGGGTCAGCAGCGGGGTGAGGCGATCCACCGCCGTGAGGTTCTCCAGCGTCTGGCTCGCCACCTGGCCGAGGTTCTCGCCCGTACACAGCGCCAGCGCCTTGCGCCCCTCGGCGATCTCGGCGGCGAGGCGGTACATAAAGCGCCGGTAGAGCAGCACCGTGAAGCGCGGATCGCAGGCGGCGCGGATCGCCTTCTGGATCTCGGTGAAGTAGATGATGTAGAGCCGCATCCCGCCCTGGCGAGGCGCCAGCCGGTTGGCCAACTGGATCACCTTGTCCTTGCTGGGCTCGCCGATGAAGGGCGGGGAGTGAAAGTAGACGGCGTCCAGCTCGCAGCCGCGCTTCTGGGCGAGGTAGCCCGCCACGGGCGAGTCAATCCCGCCGCTGAGCAGGAGGGTGACGCGACCGGCGCTGCCCACGGGGAGCCCGCCGCTGCCCTTGAGGGTCCGCGTCCAGATGTGGGTGTAGCGATCATCGACCTCGATGCCCAGCTGATGATCGCTGCGCTTGAGATCCACGCTGAGGTGCCTAAAGCGCTCACCGATGGCCTCGCCGATGACCCGCCCCAGCTCCGGTGAGGTCAGCGGGAAGGCCTTGAGGCGGCGCCGCGCCTTGACGCTGAAGGTGCCCTCAACCCCAGCCCAAGCCTCGGCGGTCAGCTCAAGGGCCGCCTCGCGGATGGCCTCCACCGTGGAGGGCACGCGCCGCGCGGGGCTGACGCTGGAGAGCCCTGGGGTGTCAACGCAGATCTCAAGGGCGCGGTGGAGATCCTCGGCGGCAACGCGGATAAAGATCCGCCCATAGGAGGGCTCGACGCGCACGCCGCGCAGCTCCGCCTTGAGCGCCGCGCGCAGGTTGCGCTCCAGGCGGTTCAAGAAGGATTGGCGGTTGCGCCCCTTGAGCCAAACTTCGCCCAAGCGGGCCAGAATCAGATCCCGATCAGCGTGTGCGTCAACCATAGACTTCCCCCAAGCTCCTGGCGGCCTCGGCGATGATCCGCGCCGCGTCGTCGATCTCGTCTTCGGTGTTAAAGCGGCCCACGCTCAGGCGCAGGAAGGCGCCCTCCCCCGCGTGGTGACCCATGGCCGTCAACGTCTCGCTGAAGCGGCCCCCCGCGCAGGCGCTGCCCGAGGAGGCGCAGACCCCCCCGGCGGAGAGGGCGTTGAGCAGCGGCTCGCCCGGTAAGCCGGGCAGCAAGAGCATCAGCAGGTTGGGCAGGCGCGGCCCGTCGAGCGGCGGCCCCACGAGCTTGATCTGCGGCAGGGCCTGGCGCAGCGCGGCGAAGAGGCGATCGCGCAGCGCGCTGAGCCTCGGCGCCGCGCCATGTTGACGCTCAACGGCCTCGGCGAAGGCCCAAGCCAGCGGCGCGCTCTGCGTGCCGCCGCGCATCCCCCGCTCTTGACCGCCCCCCTTAAAGAGCGGGGTCAGCGCGTGAGGCGTCCACAGCGCGCCGATCCCCTTGGGGCCGTGGATCTTGTGGGCGGTGACGATCAGCGCGTCGGCGCCCAGCCGCCGCGCGTCGATGGGCGCCTTGCCCAACGCCTGCACCGCATCGACGATGATCCGCGCCCTGGGGGCGATGGCGTGCGCGGCGCGGCTCAAGGCGGCGATGTCATTGATCGCCCCCGTCTCGTTCTGGGCCATGATCAGCGCCAAGGCGCGGGTCTTGGGGTGGAGGTGGGCGCTGAGCGCCTCGGGCGTTAAGCGGCCCTCTTCATCGAGCGGCAAAGTGTCCACCTCGAAGCCCCGCGTCGCCAGCTGCCCCGCCGCGCTACGGATCGCCGCGTGGGCGCCGCCACACAGCGCCACGCGCCCCGCCTCCCCCGCGCTGCCGCTGAAGGCCAAGGCGAGGGCCTCGGTGCCCCCCGAGGTGAAGATCAGCTCGCTGGGGCGCCCGCCGAGGGCGCGGCTAAGGCGCCCTCGCGCGGCCTCAAGCAGCCGCCCCGCCTCGACGCCGAGGGCGTGGGTGGACTTGGGGTTGGCGAAGTGGGAGTGTTGCCGCGCCGCCAACCCCGCGATGATCTCGGGATCAGGGGGCGACGTGGCGGCGTGATCGAGGTAAATCATCTTCATGAGCGCGGCATCCTATAAAAACTCGCCCCAAAAAGAGAGCCCCAAGGTCACGGCGCCTTGGGGCATCTACGTTCACTTCCCGTATTGTCGGCGGCGCTGCCCCTACTGCGATTTCAATGTCCATGTCCAGCCGATCCCGCACACGCGTTACGCGGCGGCGGTGGTGGCAGAGATGGGGCTGCGCGCCGATGAGGCCGGTGAAGGCCCCGCCTCGACCCTCTACTTCGGCGGCGGCACCCCCGCGCTGTGGCGCCCAGAGGCCTTGGCGCGGGTCATCGAGGCCGTCGATGCGCGCTTTGGGCTGCGCGCCGAGGCCGAGATCACGGTGGAGTGCAACCCCGAGGATGTCACCGAGGCGCTGCTGATCAGCCTGCGCGCGACAAGCGTCAACCGGCTCAGCCTGGGGCTCCAGTCCTTCAGCGATGAGACGCTGCGCTTCCTGGGGCGGACCCACTCGGCGGCGGACAACCTGCGCGCCGTGGCCACGGCGCGCCGCGCGGGCTTTGACAACCTCAGCGTTGATCTGATCTATGGCGTGGCGGGGCAACACATCGAGGCGGCGATCGAGGAGGCGCGCGCGGCGGCGCGGCTGGCCCCGCACGTCTCCAGCTATCAGCTGACCATCCCCGAGGGCACCCCCTTTGGTCGGCGGGCGGCGGGCGGCGCCTCGTTGATCCTCGACGATGATCTCCAAGCGACGCTGTTCGAGGGCGTGCGCGCGGCCCTGACGGCGGAGGGGGTGATCCCCTATGAGATCAGCAACGCGGCGCGCCCCGGCTTTGAGGCGGTCCACAACGGGCTCTATTGGGCGGATCGGGGCTACCTGGGCCTGGGCGCTGGCGCCCACGGCTTTGATCCGCGCGCGGCCTCGCGGTGGAGCAACCTCACCCGCCCAGACGCGTACTTGGAGGCCGTCGAGGCGGGGCGGCGCCCCGAGGCCTTTAGGGAGCACCTCGATCCCGTCGCTCGACGTGAGGAGCGGCTGATGCTGGGGCTGCGCCGCGACGCAGGGGTCAGCGTTGAGCCAGAGGATGAGATCGCCTATGGGGCGGCGGCGCGGCGACTGGAGCGTGAGGCGTTGCTGCTGCGCGCGCCTGGGCTTTGGCGTGTGACGCCGCGCGGTCGGCTGCTCTTGGACAGCGTCATCGCCGCGCTCTTGGCGCCATAGCGCGCGCCTCTATCTGATCGAAAAGGTTAGGAAAATAAGTTTCAGCGCGCCCCCTCGCCCCACCCACCGAGATTTTCCCTTCCTCCGAGGCTTGCCATCGGCGAATCTGTGTACAAGATCGGGCTCGATTTGCAACCAGACGAGACGATCGAGGGAGTGATGGCTCAAACACCCAAGAAGACAGTCCTTGAGAGCGCCTTAGAGGACGCGGTCGCCGCCGTAGAGCAGCGCGGCGCTTCGGAGGCCGACATCACCCCCGAGGTCGTTGATCTCAGCGAGGCTGAGGCCGCTGAGGCCGCTGAGGCCGCTGAGGTCGCTGAGGCCGCTGAGGCCGCTGAGGCCGCTGAGGCCGCTGAGGCCGCTGAGGCCGAGGCCCTCACGGAGGCGCGCGCGGCGCTCGAAGCGGCCGAGGCCCAGATCAAGCAGCTCACCGATGAGGTGGAGAAGTGGAAGGCGCAGGCCTATCGCCGCGCCGCCGACTTGGAGAACCTCCGCCGCCGCAGCCAGCAGGCTCAAGATGAGCTGCGCAAGTACGGCAGCGAGGGGCTGCTCAAGGCCATCTTGCCCGTGGCGGATAACCTGGAGCGCGCCGCCGAGCACGCGGGTGAGGATCCCATCTTCGACGGCGTGCGCATGGTCATCCGCCAGCTGTACCAGATCCTCGGCAACTACAACGCCAAGAGCTTCGACGCCCTGCACCAGCCCTTTGATCCCCAATTCCACGAGGCCATGAGCCAGGTCGAGTCTGCGGATCACCCCCCAAATACGGTCGTGCAGGTCTTTCAAAAAGGTTGGAAGCTTCATGATCGGCTGGTTCGCCCGGCGATGGTGATTGTCTCCAAGGCACCAGCGGCCCCCCCCGTCGAGATCGTTGAGCCCGAGCCCACAGATGGCGTAGAAGAGAACCCCACGCAGCCCGCGCTGGAGCCCGCTGCGGAGGATGAGCCCGGCTCAACACAAGATTAATGAGGAGAGCGAGATGATCATCGGGATCGACCTGGGGACGACCAACTCGTGCGTCGCCTATGTTGAAGGTGGGGAACCGGTGGTCATCCCCAACGTGGAGGGGAGCCGAACCACCCCCTCCATGGTCGCCTTAAGCGAGAGCGGGGAGCGCTTGGTCGGCCAAGTCGCCAAGCGTCAAGCGATCACAAACCCAGAGCACACGGTCTATGCCTCCAAGCGACTGATTGGGCGTAAATACAACAGCCCAGAGCTGCAAGAGCACCTCAGTCGGCTGCCCTACCAGATCAACGCAGCCGAAAACGGCGACGTGCGTATTCATCTGCGTGGGCGCGACTACAGCCCCGCCGAGATCGCCAGCTTTATCCTCACCAAGATGAAGCAGACGGCGGAGGCCTACCTTAACGAAGAGGTCTTCGAGGCGGTCATCACCGTCCCGGCGTACTTCAACGATCTCCAACGCCAAGCCACCAAGGACGCGGGGCGGATCGCTGGGTTGGACGTTAAGCGGATTATCAATGAGCCCACGGCCGCCGCGCTGGCCTATGGGCTCAAGCGCCAGGGCGAGGAGCGGATCGTCGTCTACGATCTCGGCGGCGGCACCTTTGACGTCTCGATCTTGGAGCTGTCGGGGGACGTCTTCGAGGTCATGTCCACGAGCGGCGACACCTACCTCGGCGGCGAGGACTTTGACTTTCGCCTCATCGAGCACCTCCTCGATGAGTTTGAGAGCATGGAGGGCATCAACCTGCGGACAGATCCGCTGGCCTTGCAGCGGCTCAAGGAGGCCGCCGAGAAGGCCAAGCATGAGCTCAGCTCGGCCTTGGAGACGGAGGTCAACCTGCCCTTTATCACCATGGATGGCTCAGGCCCCAAGCACCTCAACGTGCGCATCAGCCGCAGCTTCTTTGAGTCCCTCGTCGAGGACCTCATCGATCGCACCATCGAGCCATGTCAGATCGCCCTGGATGACGCGGGCTTCACCCCCGCCGACATCGACCAGGTGCTCCTGGTCGGCGGGATGACGCGGATGCCGAGGGTGCGCCAGCGGGTCGAGGAGTTCTTCGGGCGGGCGCCGAGCCGGGGGCTCAACCCCGATGAGGTCGTGGCCATCGGCGCGGCGGTGCAGGGCGGCGCGCTGGACGGCGAGGTGGACAACGTGCTCCTCCTCGACGTCACGCCCCTCAACCTGGGCGTCGAGACGCAGGGCGGCGTCTTCACCACGATCATCCCCAAGAACACCACCGTCCCCTACAACGCCAGCCAGGTCTTCAGCACCGCCGTGGACAACCAGCCCATGGTGTCTGTCCACGTCCTGCAAGGCCAGCGCGAGATGGCCAAGGACAACCGCTCCTTGGCGCGCTTTGAGCTGCTGGGGATCCCCCCCGCGCCGCGCGGGATCCCGCAGATCGAGGTGACGTTCGAGATCGACAACGACGGGATGCTGCGCGTCAGCGCCCAGGATCTCGGCACGCGGCGCGAGCAGCGTGTGCAGATCCGCCCCTCCAGCGGGCTCAGCGAGGGGGACATCAACACCATGATCGAGGAGGCGGAGCGTCACCGCGTCGTTGATGAGGAGCGCCGCCAGCTGGTGGAGCTGCGCAACTCGGCGCAGGGCCTCATCCACACCACCGAGCGCTCCTTGGAGGAGTACAGCGACATCCTCAACCCCCTCGACATCGAGGAGATCCGCGCCGACATCCTGACGCTCAAGGCGTCGATGGACACGGTAGACCCGGAGGAGCTGCGCCTCGCGATCCAGAACCTGGAGCAGTCGGCCTATCGCATCGCCGACGCCATGTATAACCAGGCCGCTGAGGAAGAGTGAGCCTGCCTCCCTGAGCCCACACACCAAGGAGCCCGATGGCTTCAAAGCCGGATTACTACAGCGTCCTCGGGGTGAAGCGAGGCGCCGACGCGGCGACCTTAAAGAAGGCCTTTCGCGCCCTCGCCGTGAAGTATCACCCCGACAAGAACCCCGCCCCGGAGGCCGAGGAGCGGTTTAAGCTGATCAACGAAGCCTACGCGATGCTCTCCGACCCGCAGCGCCGCGCCGCTTACGATCGCTTCGGCCACACAGAGCCCGGCGGCGGGCCGTTCACGGGCGGCACCGCGCCCCCCAGCGATCTGCGCGACATCTTTGGGGGTGATCTCTTCGAGGAGCTGTTTGGCGCCTTCTTCCGCCGCAGCCCCGCCCGCCATGGCCGAGACATCTCCACGACCCTCAAGCTCAGCCTCAATGAGATCGCCAGCGGCGCGACGAAGACGGTCACGGTGGAGCGCAGCGCCCCTTGCGCCACCTGTGTTGGCGAGGGCACCCAGACCAAGAGCCAGCCCTGCGAGACCTGCAAGGGGGGCGGCCAAGTCCGTGTACAGCGTGGCTATGTGTCGCTCGTCCAGGTCTGCCCGGACTGCAAGGGCGAGGGCCGCACGGGCGCCGAGCCGTGCCCTCACTGCAAGGGGCGCGGCGCCCGCGATGAGCGCGTGACCCTCACGGTGCAGGCGCCCAAGGGCGTCGAGGCGGGCCACAAGCTGCGCCTCGACGGCGAGGGCGAGCCAGGGCGTCGGGGCGGGCAGGCGGGCGATCTCTATGTCCACATCGAGGTCGAGGCGCACCCCTTCTTTGAGCGCGAGGGCGTCGATCTGCACGCGGAGGTGCCGATCACCTTTCCTCAAGCCTGCCTTGGCGCGCAGATCGAGGTGCCGACCTTGGAGGGCAAGGTGCTGCTCAAGGTGCCTGCGGGCGCCCAGTCGGGCAAGCGGCTGCGGCTGCGCGGCAAGGGCCTGCCGAGGGCCCAAGGGGGCACGGGGGATCTCTTCGTGCGGCTGATCATCGAGACACCTCAGCGCCTGACGGCGCGCCAGCGCGCGCTGCTTGAGGAGTTCGAGGCCATCTCACAGGGCAAAGAGGAGGCGCAGCCGCAGCGGCGCGGCTTCCTCGACAAGCTCAAGGAGTTCTTTGACTAGCTAGAGCAGCGGGGCGCCGGTCTTGGCGGCGACCTCCTCGCGGGTGTGCCCCTCGGCGAGATCGACGAGCTTGAAGCCCGCCTCGGTCACGTCCACCGTGGCCAGATCGGTGATGATCCGGTGAACGCAGCCCAGCCCCGTCACGGGCAGCGTACAGCGCGCCAGCAGCTTGGGCTCGCCGTGCTTATTGGCGTGATCCATCAGCACGATCAGCCGCTTAGCGCCTGAGACGAGATCCATCGCCCCGCCCATGCCCGTGACCTTCTTACCTGGGATCATCCAGTTGGCGAGATCGCCGCGCTGACTGACCTCCATCCCGCCCAGGATCGCCACATCGACGTGGCCGCCTCGGATCATCCCGAAGCTGAGGCTGCTGTCGAAGAAGGCGCCGCCGGGCAGGACCGTGACGGTCTGCTTACCGGCGTTGATCAGCTTGGGATCCTCCTCCCCCTCATAGGGGAAGGGGCCCATGCCGAGGAGCCCGTTCTCGCTGTGCAGCCAGATGGTGATGTCATCCGGGACGTGATTGGCGACGAGGGTCGGGATGCCGATCCCGAGGTTCACCACGTCACCGTCCCTCAGCTCTTGGGCCGCGCGCGCGGCCATTTCATCTCGTGTACGCGCCATGGGGGGCTTATACACCGCGTCGCCTCGGCGCTGCCAAAAAAGACGCGCCTGGTGTATGACGAGGGGCTGACGCTCACCTGGAGGCGCGATGCGCAGATCACTCTTGCCCTTGGTGTTGACCCTCGCGGGCTGCCTGGAGGTGTTCCCTCAAGGCGCCGAGCCCCTCGCTGATGCGGGCCTCAGCGTTGATCTGGGGCGCGTGGATGACCGTGGCGTGATCAGCCCGCCCGACGGCGCGCCACGAGACGCCCGCCCTTTGTTGGATGAGGGGGGCCTCATCGATCAAGGGCCGCGCGAGGACGGCGCGCCGGCCTTGGATCGCGGTGTGGCCTTGGATCGTGGCGTGGCCTTGGATCGTGGCGTGGCCTTGGATCGCGGCGTGGCCTTGGATCGCGGCGTGGTTGAGGACAGCGCCCCCACCTTGGATCGCGGCGTGGCCTTGGATCGCGGTATGGTTGAGGACAGCGCCCCCGCCTTGGATCGCGGCATGGTTGAGGACAGCGCCCCTGCCTTGGATCGCGGCATGGTTGAGGACAGCGCCCCCATCCAAGACAGCGCCCCCATCCAAGACAGCGCCCCCATCCAAGACAGCGGCGCGCCTCAGGATGAGATCAACCTGGGCTGGATCGGCGGCGAATGCGCGCGGGACAGCGACTGTGACTATGAGGGCGGCTTCTGCCTCACGTTCAACGATGGCTTCCCTGGCGGGCACTGCGCGCGCGCCTGCGACGCCAACCGCCTCTGCCCCGATCACCCTGACTATCAAACAGGCCCGTACTCCGTGACCTTCTGCGTCACGGGCGACGCCCAGGGCGAGGGCGTGTGCGTCGCTCAGCGCGACGCGGCGCACTACGGCGACGCGGGCTGCCGCGCGGGCTACGCGGTCGTGCGGCTGTCGCGGGACGACTACACCGAGGTGCGCCGCGACGTCTGCTTGCCGCTCGATCCCGTGACGGGCGAGGGCCGCCCGCTCAACACCTTACAGGCCGCCCTCGACGACATCGCCCTTGAGCAAGACCTCCTCGACGTGGCGCGGATCGCGCTGATTGATCTCACCGACGCGCCTGAGATCGCCCATGTGCGTGGCGCCACGCCCACCTACCCCGCCTCGGTGATCAAGATCGTGGTCATGGCCGAGGCTGCCCACCAAGATCACGCGATCCGCGAGCTGCGCTGGGGTGACCCTATCCCTGTCGGCGAGGATGACTACACCTGCACGGGGCTCCCCGATGATGATGATCGTCCCCTGCTGAGGGTGGGCGACGCCGAGCGCATGGACTACACCGTTGACTTGATGATCACGCGCTCAGACAACACCGCCACCAACGCCCTGATCAGCGCCCTCGATCGGACGAGCATCACCGCGTATATGCGCGATCTGGGCTTACCCAGCCTCCAGGTACACCGCATCCTCTCGGGCTGCCCCGACGGCCTAGAGGAAGATCCGGGCTGGGACGGCGAGCACCGCAACACCATGACCGCCCTTGAGACCGCCCAGCTCTACCAGCTCATCCTCGACGGCGGCGCGGTCAACGATGGGATCAGCTTCGTCGGGGGCGGCCACCGCGCCAAGCTGCGGGCGTTCCTGGCGGGGCAGCGCTACAGCAATGGCATCCGCGAGGCGCTGCCGATAGACGCGGAGTACCTCAGCAAGACAGGCACGACCTCCAGCGTGACCCATGACAGCGGGCTGGTTTTGTGGATGGATGAGCGCTACGCCCTGGTGATCTTCACCTCGCTGCCCGAGGGCCAAGGTGTGCCGTTGATTCAGCGCTTTGGGGGCGCCTTTGCGGGGCTAATGGAGACGCGGCGCGCCCGGCGTTGAGGTCGGCGCCACGCGGCGGGCTTCGAGGTGGGCTTCAAGGCGGCGCAGCTCTCCGTCCATGATCGCGCGCAGCTTGGGCGTGGCGCCCTGGGCCTTGACGGCCTCAAAGAGCTGGCGAATCTCCGGCTCACGCTGCGTGGCGAAGACCCGATTGAGGTGAATCGCCGCTTGGATACGCACCTCGGGATCAGGATCAACGCGCAGGCGCGCGGCGAGCACCTCAAACGCGCGATCAGGCGCCAAGATCGCCAAGGCGCCCAGGGCGCGCACGCGGCGATAGCGGCGTTGAGCCTCATCCAACAAAATGCGCTCAGCGTAAGCCGCATCCAAGCCCACCGAGGCCATATTCGCCTCGGTTAAATACACATCGATGGTGTCAAGGAGAAGGTTCGCCTTTGGGTTCGCATAAGCGACGCTCAAGAGACAAAAGAGAGCAGCTAAGGCGCGCATCATCACTCCTCCACCGGGATCATATTGGCGTTGCGCTTCATCACCCAGCCTTGCCCCTCGCTGAGGTGCGCGTCCCCCGCCGTGACGGTCGGGTACATCAAGTTGGTGTTGCTGGCGTCCCCCTGCGGGGTATCGGGGATTTGATCATGCGTGTCCTGCATCATCATCTCCGAGGTGTGATAGAGCCCCAGGAAGTGCCCTGTCTCATGCCCCATGATGTGACCAATCGCGCGAGGATCGGGATCGGCCTCGGTGGCGATGACCACGCCGCTGCGGGGGGTGTTGGGGATCAGCGAAGGGCCGGGGGTGCCGCCAGCGATGCCGCCGATGGAGCCCGCGCCGAAGGGGCTGTTGATGCGCTCGACGAAGAAGAGGCCCACGCCGCTGGAGTAGCGATTGAGCGCATAGATTTGATGCAAGACGCTGCCGGGCTCAGCGCCGATATCGGCGGTCTGGAACGCCTCGGGGATGTCATCGTAGGTGATCTCCCCCAAACGCACGCCGATCTCGGCATAGAACGCGCGCATCCGCGCCAAGGCGACCTGGAAATCCTCATCCGTCGGCGCGTTAGCCGCCGTCCAGCCGTGAGCGCCGGTGAAGTGAAGGTGGACATCCAAGAGGCCGCCGGTGGGCTCAGGGCCACGGCGGATCAGGACGGTGAGATCGACGGCCAAGTTGCCCGGCGCGCCCGAGGTGGCGTTGAGGGCGGCGAGCCGATAGGTCCAAGGGCCAGGGCCGACGGCGACCTCGGGGTTATTTGGCGCCAGCATGGTCCCCACGGCCATGGAGGCCACCGCCACGCGGTTGGGGCTCTTAAAGGGGCCGGGGAAGGGCGTAAACATCCGATCAAAATCATTGATCGTCACGCCGGGGGGGTTGGCCGAGACGAGGACTTGGCCATCTGGTCCCTCGAAGTGCTCGATCGTGACCATATGACGCTCATCACCGAGGACGATCATCGTCACGCTCAAGACATCCTCAGGCAGCTCGATCTCAAACAGCTCGCTCTGCCCATTGGTGATCTGCACGCCGATAAACTCGATGGCCTCGACGCCCTCAGGCGCCTCGATCTCGGGGGGCACCTCACCGCCGCCGGGGCCAACGGGCGCCCCGGCCTCGCCGCCTTGACCGGCCTCACCTTGACCGGCCTCACCCCCTTGACCGGCCTCACCCTGACCGGCCTCACCCTGGCCGGCCTCACCCTGACCGGCCTCACCCTGACCGGCCTCACCTTGACCGGCCTCACCTTGACCGGCCTCACCAGACACCCCCGCTTGACCGCCTTGACCGGCCTCACTCGGCGCCCCGCCTTGACCCGCGCCCCCGTCATCCACCGTGGCTGAGCCCCCATCATCATCGCAGCCCAGCGCCCAGAGCAGGGCGAGGGCCAAGAGCGTGTAACGCTTCATATACGCCTCCGAAAATTTGAAGGGCGAGCCTAGCCAAGAAGCGCGGGCGCGTGCAGAGAAGAATCCTGCACTCGGCGATATACAATCGCCAAAGACGGGGGCTAAGATGGCGCACTCATCAGGAGGATACGATGCCCAAGCTGGCGACCCTGCTCTGCGCCTCCGCGCTCCTCTTCTCCTTCAACGCCCTGGCGGCCCCCGACGCCGCGCGGCTCAAGGCGGCCGAGGAGCTTTTGCTGGTGATGGACCTGGAAAAAACCTTCAGCGAGTCCATCAAACAACAGGTTGATCTCCAAGTTCGTCAAAACCCGATGATCGCGCCCTTCCGTGAGGTCATGCTTGAGTTCTTTGAGAAATATATGAGCTGGGAGAGCCTCAAGGGAGACATGGCGAACATCTACGCAGAGGCGTTCACCGTCGAAGAGATCAAAGACCTCGTTAAATTCTACAACACACCGACGGGCAAGAAAGCCTCGCTCAAGCTGCCTGAGTTAGCCAGTAAAGGCGCTGAGCTGGGCATGACGCGTGTTCAAAAGCATATGCCTGAGCTACAAAGCATGATTCAAAAAAAGATGGCCTCGATGGGCCAAAAGTAAGCTAATTTTCCATCATTGGTGGTTTATAAGTAGGCGACAGACGCCGATCATCTCGCTTCACACCATCAAATTCAGGATCAACGGCGGCGTACTCGGCGATGGGATCGGGGGCTGCGTAGAGATCACCCACGTCATCAGACGGGGCGGGCTTGATCTGTGGCTCATCGATGAGGCGTGGATCGGGGGCGGCGTAGAGCGCGACCTGGGCCTCCTTGGGCGCCTCCACCGCGCGCGGATCATCGGCGGGCGGGCCAGCGTAGAGGGCGCGTGGCGGACAACCCGTGAGGCTGGCCCCCAGCAGCGCGGGCAGCATCGCCTTGCCCACGCGGCGCATATCCAGCTCAGCGCAGAACTCCGAGATGGCCTGTCGAATTTGACGCTCTTTGGGCATTTTCGAGGGATCGACTTTAGGCATGTTCGATTTTCTCCGGTGGATTTGATGAGGATATCCACACCGTGAGGATAAAAAGCAATCTCGATCGAGATAAATCTTGCGATACAAAAAGGACGGTCACAGGATAGGAAATTCACTCGGGAGGCTTGGTGAAAACACGATGATCTCAATCAACTCAGAGATCGCGGTCCAATGCTTAGAGGCAGTGGATGCGATACTTCTTATCCTCAACAGGCAAGGTGAGATCACCTTTATCAATCAAAAGGGCGCGGCCCTCCTCGGCGCCTCACCTGAGCGTTTGATTGGTGAAAATTGGTTCGAATGCTTCATCGTTGAGGATGAAAGATCACGTGTTTGGGGGCTATTTCAATCTTTATTGAACGATGAAATCCAAAAAATAGATAATTATCAAAATAGAATAAAACGAATTGACGGGCAAATTCGACATATCTCATTCAATAATATCATTATCAGAGATAAACAAGATAAAATATCTGCCGTACTCAGCACTGGGAATGATATTACCTCCAGTAAGAGCCAAGAAGAGCTACTTATTCAAAGAAATTTAATGTTTTCAATTATTCTAGATTCGATTGACGCGGGGATTACTGTATCGACATTAGATACACATGAGATTTTATTTGCAAATGAATATATAAGAAGATCACATGGCGATTTTCGAGGCAAAAAATGTTGGGAATACTTGCAAATCAATCAACCAGGCCCATGTATATTTTGTAATAACAAAGAAATCGTTAATCAACTAGGTGAACCAAGAGGAATAATAATTAATCGAGAATTAAAAAATACCATTAGTGGAGAATGGCTCGATACGCGAGACCAAGCGATCAGATGGTATGATGGCCGTATTGTTCGTTTATCTGTCGCTACGAATATACAGGAAAAAAAAGAAGCAGAGCGTATACACCAACATATGACCGCGCAGCTCCAATATGCACAAAAACTAGAGAGCCTTGGTGTCTTAGCCGGAGGCATCGCCCATGACTTTAACAATTTATTAATGACCATCTTGGGCAACACGGGTCTGGCGATGTGTGATCTTCACCCCACCTCACCGGCAAAAGAGAGCCTCCTTGAGATCGAGGGCGCGGCCAAGCGCGCGGCGGAGCTTTGTCGCCAAATGTTGGCGTACTCTGGGCGTGGTCGCTTCCTGATCGAGTCTGTTGATCTACGTGAGCTGATCGAAGAGATGACACACCTTCTTAAGATATCAGTCTCTAAAAAAGCTGTCCTAAAGTTTGATTTTGCGCAGAATGTGCCTAAAATTTCAGCGGATGCTACGCAATTGCGCCAAGTCATTATGAATTTAGCGACAAATGCCTCTGAAGCCATTGGTGATATGAGCGGTTTAATCTCTATTAGTACAGGTTTAATGGATTGTGATAAATCTTATCTTAGAAGTACATATTTAAATGAAGATTTAAAAGAAGGGTTGTATGCATATATTGAGGTTGCAGATACTGGGATAGGAATGGGAGAAGAAGTCAAAGCGCGTTTATTTGATCCATTCTTTACAACTAAATTTACAGGACGCGGACTTGGGCTCTCTGCTGTATTAGGGATTATCCGTTCACATCATGGCGCGATCAAAATTTATTCTGAAATCAATAGAGGCACAACATTTAAAGTTTTATTCCCTGTAAGTGAAACATTTGATCGTTTAATTGAAAATACGCTTAAGAGTGAAAATAATTGGCGTGGAAAAGGTATAGTTCTAATGGTTGATGATGAAGAATCCGTGCGCTCCGTTGGCAAGAGGATGCTAGAGCGTATGGGCTTCGAAGTGATTACCGCAGAGCATGGTCGTGAAGCAGTAAGTATATTTAAGCATAAACACGATCAAATACATGGCGTCTTGATGGATCTTATGATGCCGCATATGGATGGAGAGCAGGCATACCGAGAGATGAGGATGATTGATCCAAATGTTCGCGTTATTTTATCGAGTGGATATAATGAACAAGATGTAACTTGTCGATTTCTCGGCAAATCCCTATCAGGGTTTATTCAAAAGCCATATCAATATGAAGAACTATTAAATATCGTTAAGCAAGCTTTTAGTTAGTCTTTTTTGGCTCGCTCAAGCTTGAGGCGAGCGCGCAAGCCATCATGCTCAAAAGTTAAACCAAAGTGCGCTTGAACGATTGAGAGCGCCTCCATCACGCTGAATGGCGCCGATTTTGGTGCGAGCGGGCTACCATAAACGCTCGATGACATGGTGAGGTTGTCTGGATCCCAGACATATACACCATGACCAGGACACTGTAATTTGACGCCCCAAAGCCTTAAATGAACATCAACAGGGTCTTCATTTGGATATAAATCATGCCAAACATTAAGAATGGGGATGTTTGCCCAAGCGCGCTGTTGAAGCTGTCCATTTAGCTGATCTTGTGTATTATTCTCAATAAGATCAAAGACACTTTGACTTACACGACCTGCGACTTGCTTACCAATCCATACGTTTGAGTCTACGGCCTTTTTTTCCTCAACGGGCGCCATATCTCGCGCCAAAGCGCGCTGAATGACGCTTTCGTTGAGGCTAAAGAGAATCCAACGCGGCGTCACGGCATAGTAAATCGCCAGCTTATCAATCTCATCACCCACGCTCTTCTTCAGATGCTCTGTCGGGCGAATGACCACATACGGCTTCTCTTTATAGGTCAACGTATCCCATGTGAGCATCCCCGGCGCGGCGCTGTTGAGCAGGCCCTTGATCCCCGCCAAGAAGAGGGTCAGCTTCATGGCGCTCTTGACCTCAAGCCGCACCCCCACCGGTGTACGGTGGAAGTTCTCTCGCATAAACTTATTGTGGTCCTTGACTTGAGCCAGCTCCGCCCAGAAAGGATCAGCGTCGGCGAAGAGGGCCACGCTGGCGCCGATCCAGCCCAGGGGATCGGTGATGTTCGGCGCCATGTTTTTAAAGAGCCGCAGCCCATCTTGGAAATGCCGCCCGTTGGGATCGATGGCCATGATGTAGTGCAGCAAGGCGTCGGCGTGCGGATCACCGGCGTCCTGGGCGATGGTCTGATCCCCCGTGATGCGGATCAGCTCACGATAATCACTGCCCGCGATGAGCGGCATCACCGAGAGATCAAACTCCAAGCGATCGACGGCGCGCTTGGCGCTGAAGGCGATGGGATCAAAGAACTCACGCCAGTTGTTTTGATAGCTGCGACGGAAGCGCTCATAGGCAGCCTTCTCCGACTCCGTGATCAAGCTCAAGGGCATCTCGGAGATGGGCGTCAAGAAGCTCAGCGAGCCCCAGGTGGCGGAGCGGGCGATGCCGCCCTCAACGCGGATGTCCTCGATGCCTGGGAGGTGGCCCAGGGCGAAGCCTGGGCTGCGCCGCGCTAATCCAAAAGAGCGTGCGATCTCATGGGCTTGCGTTGCTGCCAGCAGCGCGCCGGCGCGGGTGCGGCGGGAGTCGGCGATGCGCCAGCGCGGGGAGGCCCAGCGGCGGATCGTGGCGTCGGTGAGGATGGCGAAGAGATCGCCATCGCCGCGCGGATAGACGAAGCGGAAGTAGCGGTACTCGGGGCTGTCGATCAGGGCCGGCGCGCCGCGCTCATGCACGGCGACGAGCCGCCCCAGCTGGGCGAGGCTGTTGCTGACGACCACCACATCACCCCAGCTGGCGAGGTAGGAGGAGACGCGGCGATCCGGGGTCGTGACGGCCTCATAGGGCACGCCGCCGATCTGGCCTTTGGAGGCCACGCCGCCCTCAGCGATGGCCTTCTGATGCTTGCCGCGCACGTAGTTGAGCACCGCGCTGGCGTTCTTGGCCTCAAAGAGCAGCGCCAGATCGGCGCCCGTGCGCAGATAAGGATCGGCGCCGGTGAAGGCGACGCTGCGGATAAAGGCGGGGCCGAAGGTCCGCGCCAGCTGGCTGACGCCGAGGGTGAGCTGCGCCTCATAGCGGGCGCGCGTCTCCGCCGACTCGCTGCGGGGCTCGATGGCGCTGAGGAACAAGGTGCCGATGGTGTCGGCCTCGTCCATCACCTCGATCATGGCCTTAAAGCTGGGGAAGAAGAGCGCGTGCTGATCGGCGGGGAGGTGCTGGGCGAGGGGATCGAGATCAAGCTTGGCGTCCTTGGGCAAGAGCGCCTTGAAGTCCATCTCCTGGGTGGTGATGCCCTCGATCGTGTTGATGTCGATGGTGGGCGCCTCAGCGGCGTTGACGTTGAGCACGCGATCCAGCTGGAGGTTCTCGCTCAGCGCCCGCCCCCCCGCGAAGAGATCATAGGTGCTGTCGAGCATCCGCGCCCTGCGATCGAGGCGATCCGCATCGCTGGGCTTCTCCCCCGCCGCGTGGGCGGCCTCATCGCCTTGATCTCGCCACCACGCCGCGCCGGGCAGGCCGCGGGCGAGATACCAGCGATAATGCCGCGCCTTGGCCTTAAAGAAGGCGGCGGGGTCCTCCTTGGGCGTGGCCCCCATCGCCAGGCGATAATCACGCACCTCCACGCCGCTGAGATCGGGCTTGGGCACGATCAGCTTGCCTTGAATGGGCTGCCCTGGGCGCAGCTTGAGCCAGAGGTGACCCTCTTGGGGGAAGAGCCGGCCAAAATCCCAGGCGCCCCGCTCACGCTCAGGGAGCCCCAGGTAGGCCTCACCGCCGCCATCGAGCGTGACGTAGTAGCTCAGCTCGGCGCGCTCACGGCGCGCCGCCCGCCAGAGATCATCGGGGGGCTCAGGCAGCGGCGCGGAGAGCTTGAGCTGAGCAAGAGAGACATCCACATAGCGCGGCGCCGACGCGCCAGGCGCCATCAGCAGCGCGCTCATCAATGCGATCAAGTGCATCTTGAGGCTCCATCCATTGAAGGTGGCCTATTGGACGGCAGCCAGGCAGAGAGGTCAAAGGATTCCGCAGGAAAGGGGGATTTTTACTTTTTTACTCGCCGCCGTCGGTCACGGTGTCATCAGAGATCGACCAAACCGTCAAAGTATAAGGCATACAGGCGCCTTCAGAGTCACCACGAGCGACGACCTTGATGAGCATATCTGTGTCATCATTAAAGATACAAGAAGGATCAACTAGATAACTTATTGTTTTACTCCCATCGGCATCGGCCTCTTCATCGCCATAACATGTTTCTTCAAGCAAGATGTCATCTGAATTCTCGCAAAACTCTTGAACCGAGTCTGCCTTCTCACCGACAGTGAGACAAATGTCATAATCTTGCCCATCTGGGATGTTCGTAAGGCTTACAAAGACACGATAAGCCGAGTCTTGATCGAAACCAGGGACACACCAGCTGAAGGTTTCCTGCGCTTTCACTAAATAATGGTCAATATCACCGGCAGGATAGATCGTGCCACCAAAGACGCGGGGCTCATTATTCTCGGCGATCTCCCCGATATTCTCGGCCTCAGCGCACTGCTCATTGCTCTCGAAGATATCCGCAGAGAGATCCTCATCGACGCTGCCATCACAATCATTATCCTCGCCATCGCAGCGCTCCTCAGTGGCCCCGACGGCGCCTTGGCAGACCTCGACGCCGTTATCACAAGCGCGCACGCCGACCTCGCAGACCCCCACCTCAGAGCCGCAGGGCTCGCCCATGCCCTCGAAGCTCTCATCCACAGCGCCATCACAGTCATTGTCCAAGCCATCGCAGATCTCCGCTTGGGCGCCGATGAGGATGACATCCTGGCCGTTGTCTTGGCATGGCCCCCACTCGCCATTGGGGCCGCAGATGGTGGTGCCTTGTTGACAGACACCGATGTCAGCGGAGCAGAGGGTGCTGGTGCCGGGCGTGCAGGCTTGACAGCCATCGTTGATCTGACCGTTGCAGTCATCATCAACATTGTTCTCACAGTCCTCCGCCGCCGCCGCGTCGCGGCCCGTGCAGGCGCCGTTGGCGAAGGCGCCGTTGACGCAGGGGCGCGCGCCGGGGCCGCAGGCGGGATCGCCGCACTCCTCAAAGAGGTTCTCATCGACCTCGTTATCACAGTCATTGTCCACGCCGTCGCAGACCTCGGCCTGCGGCCCTGGCGCGTCGCAGCCGACCCAGGCGCCCAAGGAGCAGATCTCACGCCCCTCGCTGCCGCAGAGGGGGTGCATACAAGCGCGCTCCAGGCCCTCATCGATCTGCCCATCGCAGTCATTATCCAGGCCGTCGCAGATCTCCGTCTCGGGCTCGGGGGCGGTGCAGCCGATCCAGGCGGCTGCATCGCCATCTGTACCGCACTGCTCGGTGCCGCTGCCACAAGCGGTGTTACAGGCCCGCGAGAGGCTCTCATCGACGAGGCCGTTGCCGTTGTCATCGAGGCCGTTGCACTCCTCGGTGGCGGGGGGGCGGCTCTGGGCTTGACAGGCCCCCCAGGCGCCGTTGAGGCAGTATTGCCGCCCGGCCAGACCATCGGAGTCGCAGACCTGTGGCTCGATGTTGTTATCTGCGGTCCCATCGCAGTCATTATCGACGCCGTCGCAGATCTCCGCGCTGGGTGTACAGCCCGCGTCGCCCTGACCGGCGACGCTCTCCCCGTCGCTGTCGCAGCCCGCGATGAGGCTCGCGATGAACAGGAAACTGAAGGTGCGTTTCATCATCCCCCAACCTTGTCAAGCGGTTCGGGCCTTGAGGCCCTTGGATGGCGGAGAGGATAACGCCAGGAGGGGGGGGGGCGCTAGGTTGAGGCTGCGTTAAAGAACAACCGTCAGCGGCGCGGACGGCGGCGCAGGATCAAGCCGAGGCCAAAGAGGAGGAGGAGGGGCCACGGGCCACGGGTGTTAAGGCTGGGCGTCGCCGCGCAGCCGGTGACGCTGCCGCCGCCGAGGGTGGGCGCGTCGGCGACGAGCGGATCGCCATTATTGGCCGCCTCATCACCATCAAGGACGCCGTCGCCGTCGGTGTCGGGGTTGAGCGGATCAGTGCCCAGCTCAAGCTCGGTGCCATCGGCGATGCCGTCATCGTCGGTGTCGGTGCTCAGCGGGTCCATCTGATCGCGCTCCTCATCGGCGTTGCTGACGCCGTCGCCGTCGGAGTCCGCGTCGCAGAGATCGCCCTCACCGTCGCCGTCCATGTCCGCCTGATCCCCGTTGGCGATGAGGCGGCAGTTGTCCTGGCTGTCCTCGACGCTGTCGCCGTCGCTGTCGGTGTCCTGCGCGTCGATGCGGCCATCACCGTCGGTGTCCACGGCGCCCTCATCCCGGTCGGGGATGGTGTCGCCATCGGCGTCGGCGTCGAGGTAGTCGGGGGTGCCGTCGCCGTCGAGATCATCACCGCCCTCATCCGCGTCGAGGACGCCATCGCCGTCGGCGTCCTCATCGAGGTAATCGGGGGTGCCGTCGCCATCGGTGTCCGTCGCGCCCTCGGTGGCGTCGAGGATGCCATCGCCATCGGCGTCATCATCGAGGTAATCGGGGGTGCCGTCGCCGTCGGTGTCCGTCGCGCCCTCTTCGCCATCGAGGATGCCGTCATCATCGCTGTCATCATCGAGGTAATCGGGGACATCATCGCCGTCGGAGTCCACATCGCCCTCCTCGCTGTCGAGGATGCCATCGCCATCGGCGTCATCATCGAGGTAATCGGGGACGCCGTCATCATCCACGTCGTCGCCGCCCTCCTCGCCATCGGGGATGCCGTCGTTATCCGAGTCATCATCAAGGTAATCGGGCGCGCCATCCTCATCGCCGTCGCTCACGCCCTCATCCGCGTCGGTGATCCCATCGCCGTCGGCGTCATCATCGAGGTAGTTGGGCGTCCCATCGTCGTCTTGATCCGCGTCGCCCTCGTCGGCGTCGGGGATACCGTCATCATCGGCGTCGGTGTCGAGGTAATCAGGGGCGCCGTCGCCGTCGGTATCGACGGGGGCCTCATCACCGCCGCCCTCGATCTCATCTGAGATGCCATCACCATCGGCGTCGGTGTCGAGGTAGTTGGGCGTGCCGTCCTCATCCTGGTCCTCGGCGCCCTCATCGGCGTCGGCGACGCCGTCACCATCGGCGTCCGTGTCCAGATAATCAGGCGTCCCATCGCCGTCGGTGTCCTCAGCGCCCTCGGTGGTGTCGAGGATGCCGTCACCATCGGCGTCATCATCGAGGTAGTTGGGCGTGCCGTCCTCATCCTGGTCCTCGGCGCCCTCGTCGGCGTCGGAGATGCCGTCATTATCGGAGTCCGTGTCCAGGTAATCGGGGATGCCATCGTCATCCGCGTCGCCGTCGCCCTCATTGGCGTCGGCGATGCCGTCGTTATCGGCGTCGTCATCGAGGTAATCGGCGATGCCGTCGCCGTCAGCGTCCCCCAGGCCCTCCGTCGCGTCGGGGATGCCGTCATTATCGGCGTCGGTGTCGAGGTAGTTGGGCGCGCCGTCATCATCGGCGTCGCCGCTGCCCTCATTCGCGTCGAGGATGCCGTCACCGTCGGTGTCATCATCGAGGTAGTCGGGGATGCTGTCGCCATCGAAGTCCCCGAGGCCCTCATCGGCGTCGAGGATGCCGTCATTATCGGAGTCCGTGTCGAGGTAGGCGGGGATGCCATCGTCATCGGCGTCGCCGCTGCCCTCGACGGCGTCACTCAGGCCGTCATTATCGGAGTCGGTGTCCAGGTAATCGGGCAGGCCGTCCTGATCGGCGTCGCCGGCGCCCTCATCACCATCGGCGAGGCCGTCGTTATCGGCGTCGGCGTCGAGGTAGTTGGGCGCGCCGTCCTCATCCTGGTCCTCGGCGCCCTCCACGGCGTCATCGAGGCCGTCATTATCGGAGTCGGTGTCCAGGTAATCCGGGATCAGATCCTCGTCGAAGTCACCGACGCCCTCCACGGCATCACCCAGGCCGTCGCCATCGGCGTCCGTGTCGAGGTAATCCGGGAGCTGGTCTTGATCGGCGTCGCCGGCGCCCTCCACGGCGTCGGGGATCGTGTCGCCGTCGCTGTCGAGATCGACGAAGTCCGCCGCGCCGTCCCCATCGGAGTCCACCGCGCCCTCTGTGGCGTCGGTGAGGCCGTCGTTATCGCTGTCGAGATCGACGAAGTTACGCGCGCCGTCCTCATCGAAGTCCTCGCCGGTCTCCACGGCGTCGGGGATGCCGTCGCCGTCGGAGTCATCATCGAGGTAGTTGGGGATGCCGTCGCCGTCTACGTCCTCGTTGCCCTCGACGGTGTCGCCGATGCCGTCGCCGTCGGTGTCATTGTCGAGGTAGTCGGGCACGCCATCGCCGTCGCTGTCGCCGAGCCCCTCCTCCTCATCGCTGACGCCGTCGCCGTCGGCGTCGGTGTCGAGGTAGTTGGGCACGCCGTCGCCGTCGTAGTCGCCGTCGCCCTCAAGCGCATCGTCGATGCTGTCGCCGTCGCTGTCACCATCGAGGTAATCGGGGGCGCCATCGCCGTCTGAGTCGTCATCGCCCTCCGTGGCGTCGGCGATGCCGTCGCCATCCGCGTCATCATCGAGGTAATCGGGGCGTCCATCCTCATCGAAGTCGCCGTCGCCCTCGATCACGTCATTGATGCCGTCACCATCCGCGTCGTCATCGACGTAATCGGCAGCGCCGTCGCCGTCAAAGTCGCCGTCGCCCTCGATCTCATCGGTGATGCCGTCGTTATCGGCGTCGGTGTCGAGGAAATCGGGCGTCTCATCGCCGTCGAAGTCGCCATCGCCCTCGATCTCATCATCGATGCCGTCGTTATCGGCGTCGGCGTCGAGGTAGTTGGGGATCTCATCGCCGTCGGCGTCGCCGCCGCCCTCGATCTCATCGCCGATGCCGTCGTTATCGGAGTCGGCGTCGAGGTAATCGGGCGTCTCATCGCCGTCGGAGTCCACGTCGCCCTCGATCTCATCGTCGATGCCGTCGTTATCGGAGTCGGCGTCGAGGTAATCGGGCGTCTCATCGCCGTCGGAGTCCACGTCGCCCTCGATCTCATCGCCGATACCGTCGTTATCGGAGTCGGCGTCGAGGTAATCGGGCGTCTCATCGCCGTCGGAGTCCACGTCGCCCTCGATCTCATCGCCGATGCCGTCGTTATCGGAGTCGGCGTCGAGGTAATCGGGCGTCTCATCGCCGTCAGAGTCCACGTCGCCCTCGATCTCATCGTCGATGCCGTCGTTATCAGAGTCGGCGTCGAGGTAATCGGGGGTCTCATCGCCGTCGGAGTCCACCGCGCCCTCCGTGGCGTCGAGGATGCCGTCGCCGTCGGCGTCAACGTCCACGTAATCGGGGGCGCCGTCATCGTCGGAGTCCACGGCGCCCTCGAAGGCGTCGGTCAGGCCGTCGCCGTCCGAGTCGCCGTCGAGGTAGTCGGCCAGCCCGTCGCCGTCGAAGTCGCCGCCGCCCTCGATGACATCATCGAGGCCGTCGCCGTCCGAGTCGCCGTCGAGGTAGTCGGCCAGCCCGTCGCCGTCCGTGTCGCCGCCGCCCTCGATGGTGTCGGTGATGCCGTCGCCGTCCGAGTCGCCGTCGAGGTAGTCGGCCAGCCCGTCGCCGTCCGTGTCGCCGCCGCCCTCAACCGCGTCGGCGATGCCGTCGCCGTCGGCGTCGATGTCGAGGAAGTCACCCGCGCCGTCGCCGTCGGCGTCACCGCTGCCCTCCAAGGCGTCGGGGAGACCGTCAGCGTCCGAGTCATCATCAAAGGCGTTGGGGATGCCATCGCCGTCAAAGTCGCCGTCCCCCTCAATGACATCGAGGATGCCATCATTGTCATCATCCTCATCACAGGCGTCACCGGCGGCGTCGCCGTCGAAGTTGGCCTGATCGGCGTTGGGGGTGTCGGGGCAGTTGTCCTCGACGTCCGCCTCAAAGTCGCCGTCGCGATCGCGCAGGGTCGCCTGACAGTCAAAGTCGAGGCTGTCCATGCCGCCGTCGGGATCATCGACGCGCACGGAGAAGCGCGTGGGGCCAAACTTGGCCTGATCGATCGTGGGCGTCCAGGTGATCTGGCAGCCCTCCATCATCGCGCCCTCGGGCAGCGCGCCGACGACGGCGCAAACCAGCGGGTCCACCTCACCGCCGCGATCCGTGGCGATGATGTCAACGCGGCCTTGCTCACCGTTGCCCAGATCGAAGGGGCAAACAGGCGGCTCAATCACCGGATCGAGGTTATGAACGTTGATGTCAAAGACCGCCTCGGTCTCCATTCCGCCGTAGTCAATGACGCGGACGCGGATCTGATCCACGCGGGGGCCGTCGCCGTCAGGGAGATAAAGGATATGGGCGCCCATGTCCTCCAGGTTCCCATCAAACGCTGGATCAACGATGATCTGCCCCGAACCGGAGATCACCTCATAGAGATAACGCATCCCCATAACGCCCTCGGGGTCCACGGCCATCACGGTGATGTCGGCGGGCTCAGGCAGCGCCTCAAAGGGGCCGAGGGGCGCGATCTCAGGGGGCATCTCATTGCGCAAAAGAAGGATAGACGCGGAACCGTAAGAACACTCAGAGCAGTCCTCGCGGGTGATCCCGTCGTAACACTCGCCGTTCCACTGGGCGTCATCACAGATGCGCACGGGCAGGGCGATTAAATCGCCCTCGGCCATATCACCGAGGATGGTAAAGCGCACGGGGCCATTGGTGGCGTCCTCGCCCTCATCGTCGTAGTCGCCGTCGAGGTTGAGATCGATGTGCATGCTGGTGATGCGATCGGGCACGCCCGGATCACGGGTGTCATCGCCAGGAAAGACATCATAGCGAGAATCCGGGTCATAGCTGGCGCTCAGATCGATCACGACGTCATGATTGATATAACCGCGATAGCGCGCGGCTGGATCTGTAGGATGCGTAATAATGATTGGCTTATGATTCTCTAAAGAAACGCGGATCTGTACAGAATCATAATCATAGAAAACGCGCCCCGTATTATCGGTGACAGCCAAGGTCGCGTTATGGTTTTCAACGTCGCCCCAGCTTAAATCCGCTTCATACTGATAAGTAAAACGCTCAAAGAGGTCGTTCGTCTCAAAATCCCAGACGATCTCATCATCAAGGACGTGACCATCGCCGTTGAGATCCTCTGGCGCGTGCTCACCCTCATCATCAAAATCGCCATCACCGTTCAGATCCAAGCCCACGGGATAATCAATCACGTTCCACTGGAAGGTCTCTAAGGTCACGGATGGATCAAGGACATAGGACCAGGCGTGATCAAAGTGAACATCCATCATTGGCCCGGCGAGCTGTGGCGTGGCCCGGCCATAGGGGCTGACCTCAAGCCAGCTCTGGATAATCTGTACGATCAAGCCCGTGCGCGATTGGGTGTTGATATAACTGCCCCACGGCCAACCACCAATCCAGCTCCAGCTGCCATCGGCGGCTTGCTGCGTCAACAAGAAATCCGTAAACTCGGCGTTCCAGTCGCGTCCGCTGGGCAAAAAGCGAATCTCTGGGTCAAAGGAGCGCAGACCTTTGGTCGTCGCGTACATATAATAGAGGCCAAGCGAGACGTGATTGATTGAGTCTACGCTGTTGACGTTCCGCTGAACCTCTGGATCTGTCGGATCATAGACCTGGTTCTCCGTCCAGCCATAGCCCACCAGCGCGTTCCCGGAGAGCCGCGCATCACCTGTGTGATAGGTGCAAGTGCCATCGCCACAATAGGTATCAAACCAGGTCCGCGCGAGGTCTTTTTTGGCTTGAGGGATGACCACGCCAAACTTGCGCTCCAAGAGACGGAAGACCTCGGGTGCCCAGCCGCTTGTTGATGCATCTGTTGTAGATGCAACATTACAAGTGTAATGCCAACCACCATTATTTGTTTGGCAATGTGTCAACCCATCTGCGAGATCCTGACCAATGTCTTGAAGACGTTGACCAAAAACCCCCGCAGCGCCGACGGGAGAGATATAATCGGGGTTACCAAAGCCCGCGATCGGCTCAACCCAAGCCGTGCTCACATAGCTTGGGTAGTATGAAGAAACGGCAAAGACGCCGTTGGCCCCAAAAAGCCCCTGATTATCCATACCATGCGTATTATCATCATCAAAATCGAGCGCGCCAAGGCTCATTGTGGTCAAAATCGCATGGACGCCGCATTGCGTAAGGTGACGATAGTAAGGATCGTTCTCCTTGCCCTCACCATGACCATGACCACGGCGCAAGAAGGCGTTGATCGCGTGACCGGTGCCATACATGATCGGGTTTGAGCTATTATACCAGCAAGTGTGGGTGTTATCGTGGCCGTACCCATCATCAGTGCGGTGTGTAAAGCCCTTGAACATATACCAAAGCCCGCGATCGATGGCCCGATTGGACATCACCTTGCGGGTCATGGAGATGTTCTCCTCGCCCACGCAGTCGGCGGCGACGAGCCCATCGACGAGGTTGCCGCTACAGATGCGCTCTACGCGGATCAGCACCGGCATCACCGTGGTGACGATCTCTTCACCGCAGGTGACCTCGACCTTGGGGTAATAGAGGCGATCCCCTTGGGCGTCGGGGAAGGTGACCTCGTGGTGCAGCGGCGCGAAGTAGCTGGCGTAGTTGGCGCTGCTGGCCTGCATCGCCGTCTCGCCCGCATCGTCGTAATCGCCGTCGCCGTTCCAGTCCCAGCGATAGCTATAGGTGCCGCCGCAGTCACCGCCTTCAGCGATGGCCTGAAGCATCGTCGGCATCCCATTGAGGGCCGGGTGGGGGATCTCTGGGTTGCTCTGCACCCACGGGATCGCCGTGACCTCAAGCTGCGCCATCGCCGGTAAGGCGAGCAGCGCGGTGATCAAGAAGCCCAAGGCGCGGCTCCATGCGCGTCTCTGATGCATCCTCTCCTCCTTAAAACATCCAAATAAGAAAGAGCCTTATTGATGGCTCTATGGGGGGCACTTTTGCCATAAAACGGCGTTAAAATCTTGGCCCTGTAAAAGCACGGACAAGAGAAAAAACACACCTAAGCTAACTATTTGAAAAATAATATCTTTATTGTCAACAAGGCGTTAATCGCCTGTATAATTTAACCTCGCGTCGCTCAAGATGGAGCCCGTGAGGCCTCGCGCTGCGAGGCGGAGAGGATACGTCAACATGACCCAGACATTGATCATCAAGCTCGGCGGAGAGCTCTTCGAGAGTGACAGCCTGCACGCCACGCTGCGTGGGATCGCCGCGTTGACGGTGGGCGATGCGCCCGCGCGCGTCGTCCTCGTCCACGGCGGCGGCCCCCAAGCCACGGCCCTCCAGCGGCGGCTAGGCCAAGAGGTCAAGGTCGTGGGCGGGCGGCGGATCACCGACGAGGCCGCCTTGGAGGTGATGAAGATGAGCCTCTCGGCGCTCAACGCCGATCTCTGCGGGGGGCTGATCGCCGCTGGCGCCCGGCCTGTGGGCCTCAACGGCACCAGCAGCCGCGTCATCGCCGGCGTCAAGCGCCCCCCCAGGGTGATCTCGGGCTGCGGCCCTGATCCCGTGGACTTTGGCCAGGTCGGGGATGTCGTCGGCGTCAACGTCGCGCTCCTGCGGCTGCTCCTCGACGCAGGCTACACGCCCGCGCTGGCCTGTCTGGCCGCCGATGAGCGCGGCGCGGCCCTCAACATCAACGGCGACGTGGTCGCCAACCACGTCGCCGAGGCCCTAGAGGCCGATCACCTCATCCTGTTGACCGGGATCGGCGGGGTCTTGGCCGCGCCGCCCGATCCCGCCAGCCGTATTCCTCGCCTGCGCGCCGATGAGGCGGCCCAGCTCATCCGTGAGGGCGTCATCGCGGGGGGGATGATCCCCAAGATCGAGGCCTCCATCGAGGTGCTGCGCCGGGGCCGCGTCGGCGCCATCCATATCCTCGGCCCGCTGCGTGACGATGCGCTGCCCGCGCTCTTGAGCGGCGCGCTCGATCAAGGCACCACCCTGACGCCTTGAGCCATGCCGTTGGATTCACCTCCAAGCGAGGATGCGCTATGGTAGCCCGCATCCCAACCAGCGCGTTGGCGCGATGAAGGCCCCGTGACGTTCACCTCAGATCCCCCCAGCGGCGCGCGCGGCGCCGAGGCCGACATGATCATCAATGGGCGCTACGCCATCGAGCGGCAGCTCGATCAAGGCGGCATGGGCACGATCTTCCTCGCCAAAGACCTCCAGGCCTTTGATAAGCGGGTCGCCATCAAGCTCATCCTGGATCAGCCGAGGGAGGCGCGGTGGTTGGCGCGGTTTGAACAAGAGGCGCGGCTGACGGCCCAGCTCAACTCCCCGCACATCGTCAACCTCAGAGAGTTCGGTCAAACGGCGCAGGGCGAGCCCTTTATCGTCATGGACTTCCTCGAAGGGGAGAACCTCGCCCAGCATCTGATACGTCACCCCGTCATGCCATTGGAGCTGGCGGTGCGCATCACCGATGAGATCTTGGCGGGCCTTGAGGATATGCACGCGCTGGGGATCATCCATCGAGACATCAAGCCCTCCAATGTCTTCTTACAGTCCTCCACCTCGGTCGATAAGCGCGCCTGCCTCATCGATCTGGGGATCGCCAAGACCGATCAGGACATCCAGAGCCGCCTGACCGCGGCGGGCAAGATCATGGGCAGCTTTAGCTGGATGGCCCCTGAGGTCATCCGTGGCGAGCCGGCCACGCCCAGGGCCGATCTCTACTCCGTGGCCCTGGTCTTACTCCATATGCTCGGCGTCGAGCAGCCCCATAAGCGCCCCTCGCGGGCGGGCGAGCCTGAGGCGGAGTTCTTGATCCGTCGAGGTGGGCGCAAGCCCCTCAAGCTGTCCTCCCTTGAGGGCAGCGAGGCCCTGCCCGTAGGGCTGCGTGAGGCCCTGAGCTGGGCGCTGTCGCCCGTGCCAGAGCGGCGCGTTGACAGCGCGCGGGGCCTGCGCGTGGCCCTGCGACGGGCGGGCTTCGCCGCGCGGCTGAGCCCGATCACCGAGGGCCAAGGCGCTACGCCGCCCAAGGAACTCCTTACCCCTGACGCGCCCCGCGCCTACCCAGAGATCATCGAAGCCCAGGGCTCCAAGCGCGATGAGATCTATCAAGCGGCGTTGACCCGCTTGCACCAGCGGATCGAGGCTCAGCCGAGGCTGCGCCCCATCGCCGCAATCCTCGCCGTGGTGATCTGCTCAGGGCTGCTGGCGTACTTCACGACAAACGGCACGCCGCCGCCGCCCGTCGTGTTGAGCATCACCCCACCCGCGCGCGCCGCCGCTGCTGATCAAGAGACATACAGCTTCAGC
>JAHJCH010000005.1 GCA_018813065.1 Myxococcota bacterium | reverse complement strand
CGCCGCGCCGCTGATCCAGGCGCTGGCCTCCCCCGCGCGCATGAGCCGCGCGGCGGCGATCTTGGCCGATCTGGGCGCGGCGCAGGCGATCAAGCCCCTCGCCGCCTACGCCCGGCACCCCGATCCCAACGCGCGGCGCGCGGCCCTCTCGGCCCTGGGCCGCCTCGGCAGCCAGGTACACTTCAAGCCCATCCAGGCCTGGTACGAGGCCGCCTTGGACCCGGAGGAGCAGGCGCGGGCCTTCGCCGCGCTGATCGGCACGGGGCACCCAGGCGCCCTTGATGCGCTGCTGGAGGCGCTCGGCGGCGGTGACGCGCAGCGGCGCGACCTGGCCCTGACGGGCTTGGCCCGCTTCAAGGGCGTTACGGCGCGCATCAGCCGACAGCTGCGGGCCGAGGGGCTCAAGGCGCGGGTGGCGGCCACCTTGGCGCTGGCGGTGGTGGACGTGGAGGAGGTCGAGGCGCGGCTGCGGGCGGCCCTCGCGGCGCCCAGCGTAGAGCTGCGCGCGGCGGCGATCATCGCCCTGGCCCATCGCCGCCTCAACTACGCCGAGATCAGCAGAGGCTGGGCCGATGAGCACGCCGAGATCCGCGCCGCCACCGCCTACGCCCTGGGCCGGTTCAAGGCGGAGGCGGATCTGGAGACGCTGGAGACGCTGACAGGGGACGTGAGCATGCGCGTGCGCGCCGCCGCCGCCGCCGCCATGTCCGCCTATGGCGCGCGCGCCGCCTCCAAGCTGCGCCGCTTGGCCTTGAGCGGCCCCGATGGCGCCACCGCCTTGGCTGCGGCCCAAGGCCACCTGCGCGGGGCCACTGGGGCGGAGCTGGGCCAGCGCGCCGCCGTGCTCTTGGGCAGCCATCACGAGGAGGTTCAAGCGCTGGCTGGGCGCACGATCTCACGCGGCGATGAGGCCCAAGCGCGGCTCTTGGCGACGGTGCTGGGCGACGATCCCCGCGCGCAAGCGGCGGCGACCCCCCTCCTGGTCAAGCTCGGCCCCGAGATCACCCCTGGCGTGCTGGCGCGCTTCAAGGGCGCCACGGCGGATCAACAGATCGCGCTCCTGCGGGTGCTCAAGGGCCTGGGTGATCCCAGCGTCGCGCCCTTTATCGCCGATCTCTTCGAGCAGGCCCCGCCCGCGACGGTGCGCCGCGAGATCGTCACCCTGCTGGGCGACTGCCATGATCGCGCTTTAGCCAGCGCGACGCTCAAGGAGGCGCTCCTTGACGCGGATCTGAGCGTGCAGATCGCCGCCATCACCGCCCTGGGCCAGATCCGAGATAAGTCCGCCGCGCCTGAGCTGATCGTGATGCTCTCGACGGCGCCCAAGCAGGCGCATCGGGCCATCGTGCGGGCCTTGGGGCAGATCCGCCAGCGAGACGCCATCTCCACGCTGGCGAGCCACTATCGAACCCGCAAGCACGACGTCAACGCCTCGGAGCTGCGCGCGGATTTGATCGTGGCGATTGGTCAGATTGGGGGGCGTAGCAGCCTGCCTGTGCTGTTTGATGCCATGGATGACATGGACGCGCGGGTGCGTCAAGCGGCGGCGCGCGCCTTAGAGTAGATCAGCCATCGTCTTCGCTGACGGCGTGCTCGACCAGGGTCGGCGGCAAGCCCAGCGCGTGGCCGACGCAGCGCCACGCCTCATCCAGCTGATGGATGCCATACCAAAACACCGTCCAAGGATCGCTGCGGTAGGTCCCCTCGGCCTGCTGGAAGTACCAAGGGTTGATCGGGTTGGTGCTGCGCGCGCGCCAGAAGAGGGCGGGGTTATCCTGCCACATCCGCAGCCAGAGCGAGCGGCCCAGCCCCTCCCCCTGCGCCTTGCGCGTGACGCCAAACTTATCAAGGTAGGGCACGCCGTTCTCACAGGTGAGGATCGCCACCCCCCGATACCCCTCCGTCACATAGACCCGATAGAAGTCCTTGGACGTGAAGTAGTCGTCCACCAGGCGGCGCCCGAAGCAACTCGCCAGCAGATCGGCGATGCGCTGCGTGTCCAGCCCCTCAAAGTCACGCTGACAGATGATCCGCTCGCCGCGTCGGATCAGCGTCCCTGAGCCATAGTGCGTAAACAGCTCCTTGGCCAACTGCGAAGGCTGCGTGATCGACACCGAGGAGCTGTAGGGCAGCTTCATCAGCAGATCGTGGACCTCTTGGAGCTTGACCCGCATCCCGGAGTGCAGCCAGGGCTGCGACATCAGGTGATCGAAGTCTTCAGAGAGGTTGATCGAGGGGATCACGCGCTCTTTGTCATCATAGATGCCGCCGGTGGGCGTCAAGAAGACGATTTTATAGGGCTCGACCCCCTCCGCGAGCTGGTTGGCGGCCACATCGGCGTTGATGTTGACGATCTGCCCATCTGGCGTCTCACCTAAGCTGGCAAGGATCGGCAGCGCGCCACGCTCGATGCTGGCGTGGATTGACTCCAGGTGCAGCCGGGTGATGTCCCCGACCAGCCCATAGCGCGCCTCGTCGAGCAGCTCTGCCTCAAAGACGCCGCTGATGATGGGCGTCGCCCGCGTCCCCAAGTCCTCCAAGGCGTTGACCAGATCCAGGTTGACGCGCTGAAAGACCTTGCGGGCCACTTGGAGCGTCTCGGGATCGGTGACGCGAAAGCCCGCCTCCCACTTGGACGCCAGCCCCTGCGCCTCAAGGGCCGCGTTGAGCTGCGGCCCCGCGCCGTGGATGACGATGGGGTAGAGGCCGACGCGCTGGAGGAAGGAGAGGGCGGAGGCCAGGGCGTCGAGATCATCGCGCACCACCCCGCCGCCGACCTTGACGACGGCGAACTTGCGCGCCTCGACGGTGGAGAACTCCTTGAGGTACTGCTCAACCTCCTTCTTGGAGCCGAGGTTGCGCAGCAGCTTGACGATCAGGCTTCGAGTCTCTTTGAATTCCGGCATTTTATCAGCCACGCCCCCTCGCGTTCATCCGTCCATCTCCACGATTCGGAGGTAACGCGCGGCGGCGGCCTCCAGCTCGGCGAGGCTCACCCACTCATCGGCGGTGTGGGCCTGGGCGATGTCACCGGGGCCACAGACCAGGGCGGTCCAGCCCGCCTCAGAGAAGATGGCCGCCTCGGTCCAGAAGGGCACGGGCGCGGCCTCCTTGAGCCCCAGACAAGCGGCCAAGGCTTGTGCGGCCTCGATCCCTTGCCTGGCGGGCAGCGCCGCGCCATAAAAGCCCTCGCGCCAGACCACGCGCCCTGGCTCGGCCAGATCGCAGACGGCTTGACCCACCGCGCGCACGTCCGCGCCGGGCAGGGGGCGCAGGCCCCAGTGGACCTCGGCGGAGGAGGCGATCATGTTGGGCTTCTCGCCGCCCTCGAAGCGGCCCATGTTCATGGCGACACCGCGCAGCGCGCCGACGGCCTCGGCCTCTTGGGTCTCGGCGAAGGCCAGGGCGCGGCTGGCCCAGCGGGTGAGGGCGTGCAGCGCGTTGTCATGCAGCGCGCGGGGGTGGGATGAGTGCCCCGCCACGCCGTTGAAGGCGCCGCTGTAGGTGATGATCCCACGGTGCGCCAGGACCGCCTCGCCGCGCGTGGGCTCGCAGACGATGGCCTCCCCCGGCGCGCGCCCTTGGACGAAGTGGCGGCAGCAGGCGGCGGGGCCGGCCTCCTCATCGGTGGTCAGCAGCAGCGCCATCGGCGCGGTGGTCGTCTGCGCGACGTGGAGCAGGCAGGCGGCGGCGCCCTTGATATCGCAAGCACCCAGCCCATAGGCCCGCGCGCCCTCGACGCTGAGCGTAAAGGGATCGCGGGTCCACTTCGCCGTCGCGGGCACCGTGTCCAGATGACAGTTAAACACCCGCTTGGGGGCGCCGCGCTGGGCGAAGCAGGAGACGGAGCCATCGCCGAGATCGAGGATCTCGATCTCGAAGCCCGCCAGGGCATCGCGCAGGTATCCAAAGAGCGGCGCCGCCGCCGTCAGCGCCCGAGGTGGGTTTTGTGTATCAAAGCCGACGAGGCGCGTGAGGTGCGCCAGCACCCCGGCGAGGGCCTCGCTCATTTCAGGGCGTCAACGGGGTTGATCTGCGCCGAGAGCGTGCTGCTTTGACCAAACAGCTTAATAAAGCCCTCCGCCTCCCCCGCGCTCCAGGTGGCCGACTGGGCATAGACGGCGCCCTTGGCCTTGAGGATATGCGGGGAGTCGATGGCCACGGCGAAGATGTTGCCCATCAGCGCGCTGAGGGTGACCACGCCATTGACGGCGCGCTGACTCTGGGCCAAGAACGCCTCCAGATCGTACTTGAGCGGCTCATAGAAGAAGCCTTGATAGACCAGCTCCACCCACTTCTTGGCCACGGTGGGCTTGAAGTCATTTTGGGGGCGGCTGGCGACGGCCTCCTCCAAGGCGCGGTGGGCGGTGAAGAGGGCCTCCAGGCCGGGGGCCTCGAAGATGATGCGCCCCTTCAGCCCAATGGTGGTGTCGCCGGTGTAGATCGCCCGCCCCACGCCGCAGGCGGCGAAGCGGGCGTTGAGGGCGCTGAGCAAGGCGGGGCCATCGAGGCGCTCGCCGTCGAGGGCCACGGCCACGCCGCGCTCAAAGGTCACCTTGGCCTCGATGGCCTCGCTGGGCCAGGCGCTGGGCTTGGGGCTGAGCTGCCACGCCTCGGGGCTGGGCGCCTGAAACTCATCGATCTCCGAGCCGGAGACGGTGACGCCCAGCACGTTTTGATTGATCGTGTAGCGGCGGTACTTCTCGGGCACCTCAAAGCCGCGCTCACGCAGATAATCCTGCTCATAAGCGCGCACGTTCTGATGCTGCTGCTGAATCTCACGGATGGGGGCGATGATCTCAAAATCCCCCAGGGCGCGGGCGGTCAGATCAAAGCGCACCTGATCATTGCCCATGCCGGTGCAGCCGTGGGCGAACAGGTTTGTGCCCCGCGCGCGGCAAACGTCGATGGCCGCGCGCACGATGATATAGCGATCCGAGCACAGCAGCGGATACTGCCCCTGATACTTCGCCCCGCCCTGGATCATGGGCACGACCACCTCATCCCAGACAGGGCCCGCGCCATCGACGGTGATGTGCTCCACCGCGCCCAGCTCACGGGCGCGGCCCTCGATCCAGGCGCGCTCCTCGGCGGAGACGCCGCCGGTATCGACGAAGACGGTCACGACGTCATCGCCGCGCGCTTGGAGATAGGGGACGCAGAAGCTGGTGTCGAGCCCGCCGCTGAAAGCGAGGACGACCTCTCTCTTGGTGGGGTTCATGAGAAGTCCTTACTTGACGGCCAGGGCGGCCATGATCGCCTTCTGCACGTGCAGTCGGTTCTCGGCCTCGTCGATGATCAGAGAGTTGGGACTGTCAAAGACCGCGTCGGTGGCCTTGACGTTACGGCGGGCGGGCAAACAATGAGAGAAATAGCCGTTATCTGTGAGGGCCATCTTGGCCTCATCGACGATAAAATGCTTATGCGCGTCGCGGATCGGCTTCTCTTCATCCCAGCGACCAAAATAAGGCAGCGCCCCCCAGCTCTTGGCATAGACGACGTGCGCGCCCTGATAGGCCTCTTGAGGATCATGACTGATGGTCAAGCTGCGCCCATTGGCCTGAGTATACGCCCGCGCCAGGTCCATATAGCGCGGATCGAGGGCATACTCGGGCGTGGGGCACAGCAGCGTGACATCAAAGCCAAACTTAGAGGCGATGAGCAAGCCTGAGTTCGCCACCGCCGTGTTCAAGGGCTTGGGATGATAGGTCCAGGTGAGGACGAACTTCTTACCATCCGTCGCCCCCATGTGCTCTTGAAGGGCCATCATCAGCGCCATCTCCTGACAGGGATGGGTGATCGTCTCCATGTTGATGACGGGCACGGTGGCGTGCTCGGCGAAGGCCTTGATCACGAGATCCTGGCGATCCTCCGCCCAGTCTTGAAACTTGGGGAAGGCGCGCACGGCGATCAGATCGCAGTAGCGGGAGAGGACGCGGGCGGCCTCCTTGACGTGCTCCTCGGCCACGCCGTCCATCACCGCGCCGGGCTCAAAGGCCATGGGCCAGGAGCCGGAGCCGGGCTGGAGGACCACGGCGTGCCCGCCCATCTCGAAGATGCCGACCTCGAAGGAGGTGCGGGTGCGCAGGGAGGGGTTGAAGAAGATCAGGGCGATCTTCTTATGCGCGAGGGTCTGGTTGATCGGGGCGGCCTTGAGGCGCTTGGCCTCATCGAGCATCGCCTGAAGCTCAGCCCTCGACCAATCAGCGGTCGTAATAAAGTGCTTCATCGAGTTCCGTCTGTAGGGGTGATTTGAACGAGCGTGTTTGAAGGGGCGGGATAGTATGGAGCGGGGGCTGAGCTGTCAATCGAGCGATTGGGTTAGCGCGAGAGAGGGCGGATATCATAAAACGTGCGCCCGTCACTCTGGAGAGCCTATGCGCCCGACGCGCCTCCTCGCGCCCCTTTTTCTCCTCGCGCCCCTCTTGCTCCTCGCCGCCTGCGACGACGACGACGGCGGCGCACAGGCCCCGATCTACTTCGACGCCTCGATCACGCCGCGCGCCGACGCCGCGCCGCGCTTAGACGCCCAGGGCCCTCGACTCGACGCCGCGCCCACGCTCGACGCCGCGCTTATGCCTGACGCCGCCCAGCTCGACGGCGCGCCGGTCTCTGACGCCGCCCAACCCGACGCCGCGCCCGTCGAGGGCTGGATCGAGAGCTTCGCCCGCCAGGCCGCCGCCGCCGAATGCGCGCGCCAAAAAGCCTGCATCGGCGAGGCGGGCTTGGCGCTCTCGCCGTATGACAGCTGCACGCCGGGCCAGCAAGCGCGCCGCGCCCTCGATCTGGCCTGGATGGCCGAGGCGTGGACCTCGGAGGCGCTGTGGGCGACGCACCCTGAGCACGCCGACGCCTGCCTTGAGGCGCTCAAGACCCTCCCGTGTCGGCTCTTGGATCAAGGGTTCCCCCCGGCGTGCCGCGCGCTCTTCGAGGGCCGCCTGCCCACGGGCGCCCACTGCGTGATGGACGAGGTCTGCGCGGGGGGGGGCTTCTGCGACATCGTTGATCCTTGCTTTGGCGAGTGCCAGCCCAGGCGGCCCACGGGCGGGGCCTGCCTCTCCAACCGCGACTGTGAGTGGGGGCTATCGTGCGTGCTGGGTGTCTGCGGCGCGCCGCAGCCGCTTGACGGGGCGTGTATGTGGAGCGAGGCCTGCGATGAGGGGCTATTTTGCCTGCTGGGCGAAGGCGTCGAGGGGACGTGTCGGCCGATCTCGGAGCAGTTCACCCGAGGGGTGGGCGAGACCTGCGAGATGTATGTTGGGGGGCGCGCCTGTCAGCTGGGCCTTGCCTGCGTGCTGGGGAGCGGGGATGACAGCGAGTGTGTCGTTCCGGGGGGCTTGGGCCAGCGCTGCGTGATAGGCACGCCCAACCCCTGCGGCGAGGGGCTCTACTGCAAGTTTGGCGATGACATCTACAACGGCCGCTGCGAGGCGATCCCGGCCCTGGGGCAGCGCTGCGAGCCTGACGAGTTCAGCGAGCCCTGCGGCTACGAGGCGGGCTGCATCAACGGGCGGTGTCAGGCGCTCAAACCCTTGGGGGCGGCCTGCGTGGTGGATGAGGAGTGCGCGGCCTTCGACTGCGTTTCGGGGCGCTGCGAGTATGGCTTCGCCTGTGATTGAGTGAGGGCGAAAAAAACGGGAACCTCCCCAGAGGCTCATGGTCTAAGCGCGCCCCATCACCACAGGAGGCCGCCATGCGCCATCGCCGCTTCGAGCCAGAAGCCGCCGAGCTCAACCTCATCCCGATCATGAACATGGTCATGTGCCTGATCCCGGCCATCCTCTTCGGCGCCTCGACCGTCAAGATCGGCGTCATCGAGGCGGCCCGACCCATCTTCGGCTGCCACCACAACCACGACGAGATCGGGGGAGCACAGCCGCTGAACCTCAAGGTCGCCGTCGAGCCCAACGGCATCACCCTCAGCGCCACCGAGGCAGGCTTTGAGGCCGTGGTCCCTGCCGCCGCGCGCCACATCCCCAAGGGCGAGGCCGAGCTGATGACCCTGTACAACCACCTCAACGCGCTGCGCGCCCGCTACCCCGATGAGCCAACCTTCTTGCTCACCGCCGCGCCCAACGTCCCCTTCAATCGGATTGTCTCCGTGCTCGACGCCAGCCGCGCCCAGCTCGACGCCCCGCGCTTCACCTCACCCGCCGACTTCACCGCCGCCGCGCTCAAGCGCGAGTCAGGCCGCGCCCTGCCGTTATGGGACGCGCCGATCTTCACCGTGGCTCAATCAGCTCAGACCAACGACTAACAAATGTTGTGATTGGCCTCTCCATCAACCGCCCAAAGAAAAACGCGCGATCTCCAAGCCAAGCGGTAAGATAGCCCACCTGGAGCGTCTAGCCGCCTAGAGCTTGGAGCCCACCATGAAGCCGATCAAACGCAGCGCGACCGCCTACCCCAGCCACAACACATTCCAAAGCGAGCGTCGCCGACTGCTCAAGCTCATGGGCCAAGGCGCCCTCATCCTGAGCGGCAGCGGGTTCTTGGGGTGCATCACCGAAGAAGAAGACGTGGACGCAGGCGCGCAAGCCGTGGACTACGGCCCACTCTATGACGCCTGCGGCCCGAGCGCGCCTTGCCAAGCGGACACAGGCGGCGGTGGTGGCGGCGGCGCCCCAGATTACGACTACGGCGGCGTGGCGGGTGGCGGCGCGGGCTACAACGGCGACTGGGGCACACCCGACGCCAACATTGACGGGCTGCGGGTGCCCAGCGAAGGTGAAATCTACTACATCAGTGGCATCTTCGAGCTGCGTTACTTTATCGAGGTCTTCCACCCCGAAGAAGCGCTGCGTCGCTTCATTGAAGATGACTTTGAGGGTCTGATGACGCTGCTCAACCAAGCAATCACCGATGAAAACCTGAGCTGCACCAGCGACGACGACCTCCCGGACGTTGACATCGCCGCAGAGGCGATGAGACGCGCCTTAATCGCTGAGCTGGGTTTAAGCACCCCGCCTGCGCTCAACGTGACCTTCGTCGGCTGTCAAGAACAGCTCGGCGGCGCCGCGCCTGGCTGGTAAACCTGTGTCGAACGTCCTCACGCTCTCGCTCAACCACGCCTGCAACCTCCGCTGCGCCTACTGCTACGCGGGCGATAAGTTCTCCAGCGCCATGCCCCTCTCTGTGGCACGCAAGGCCCTTGATTTGGCCTTTAAGCGGCCAGGTCAGCTCATCGATCTGCTCTTCTTTGGCGGCGAACCGCTCTTGGAGATGGCGCTCCTCGACACCATCGCCACCGAGGCCACCGCGCGCGCTGCGGCGGAGGGGCGTCGAGCGCGGCTCAGCCTGACGACCAACGCCACGCTCATCGACGAGGCGCGCCTGACGCTGCTCAAGGAGCACAAGATCCACGTCACAGTGAGCCTGGACGGCTGCGCCGCCGCCCATGACCCTTGGCGACGCTACCCTGATGGGCGTGGTTCTCACGCCGCCACCGTCGAGGGCATCCAAGCGCTGATGGCAGCGGGGATTGATCTCAAGGTCATCGGCGTGGTGCATCCGGGCAACATGGGCCTGCTTGTGGAGTCCTTGGAGTTTGTCGTGGGCTTAGGGCTCAAGCACTTCAAGCTCAACATCGACCACGACGCGGACTGGAGCGAGGCCCAGCTTGACGCGCTGGAGGCGCACATGCGCGCGCTGACGGCGCGGCTGGCCGACTACTTCCGGGTGGGCGTCGCCTTCCGGCTTGATCCCATCGATGGGCGCATCATCAGCCACCTCCAAGGGGGCCGCTGTATTGGCTGTGCTTTTGGGGAGGGTGAGATCGCCGTCGCGCCTTCGGGCCACATCTACCCATGCGAGCGCCTGATCGGCGAGGATGGCCCTGCGCAGGACGATGTGCTGATCGGCCACGTCGATGTTGGGGTGCTCCCCGAGCGGCTGGCCGCCGTCAATCACCAAAAGAACACACCACACCCGGAATGCGAGGGCTGCGACTACATCAGCCGTTGTGTCTGGTGGTGCGGCTGTGTCAACCGCGCGCACACGGGCAAGCCAGGGCAGATCAACGACGCGTTATGTCGCATGGAGCAGATCAGCATCAGCGCCGCCGATGAGATGGCCGCCGCGCTCTACCAAGAGAAGAACCCGCTCTTTATGAAGCGGTTTTACAAGAGTTAAGTTCAGGGAAATCATCGCATCCAGACAAGACAAGGCGTTTGGTGCGTGGGATCACCGATCTCTTCGCCGATCTCTTTGCGGAGGTGGGCTGGGTCAACTTCGCGATCAAGGATCTTGATCCAAAAGTGGGCTGGGCCAACTGCGCGAGCAAGGATCTTGTCGTGGAGGTGAGCGAAGCCCACTTTTCGGGGCTCGGCGCATGAGCGACAGCCGAGAACGCAGGGTTTGGGTGACACCTACGCCGGGCGCGTGATGCCCGAGTGAATGTCAGGCATGAGGTCGTTGAAAACGCGAGCGAGTTGGTGCAGGGTCGAGACGCCGCGCCGCGCCGTCTTGGGCGGAGTGGGCTCAACGGGGCGACTGCACCGGGTTCTCCTGGTGCGGGCTCTGGGGATCTTTGACAAAAGAGTGTGTTGGCGTACGCGGATGTAAGCGTGTGTGTGTTTTCCGCCAATCTCAGCGTGGTGTCGCAAAACCGCAGAACACCGTGGAGGTTGGCGATTTTGTCGATTTCTTTTATTTTGTTGAATTTATTGAAGAAATCTGTTTTGGTGTCCGAGCGCAAACCCCTTGGGGGGGAGTGGGTCCATTTCGACCCGTGGGGGGTTGGCGATTTCGGGGGTGTATCGTTCCGGTTTGCTTAAGGTTTTCCGAGGGGGGGTTACACCCCCCTGCCCATCGAAGAGGGCATTGAAACATCCCTAGGGATAGGGAGCGGACTCTTAAATTCGCCAGTTACACCCCCCTGCCCATCGAAGAGGGCATTGAAACTCGATTACGGCCGCGAGGCCGATGACGGCGAGGGCGACGCGTTACACCCCCCTGCCCATCGAAGAGGGCATTGAAACTTGCTGATCTGAAACATGGAAACCTGATTCAGCGTGTGTTACACCCCCCTGCCCATCGAAGAGGGCATTGAAACGGCCGAGGCCGCCGAGGCCCACGGCCTCGGCGGCGGCCTGTTACACCCCCCTGCCCATCGAAGAGGGCATTGAAACT
>JAHJCH010000076.1 GCA_018813065.1 Myxococcota bacterium | reverse complement strand
GCTGGATCATCGCCGTGGGGATCGCGCTGTTGATCGGCGCCGTGGTGCTCTTCCTCCTCCCCGATGACCCGCCTCAGCCGCCGCCGCCCGAGGTCGTCACCGTGGACATCGGCGACTCGCTGGAGGATCCCCTCGCCCAAGCCCGCGCGGCCCTCAAGGCGGGGCGGCGCGTCGAGGCCATCGGCGCGCTGCGCCGCGCCCTCAAGATCGATCGCGATCCCATGGCCCTGCTCAACCGCTGCCGTCAGATGCCCGATCTGGCCCCCTTGCTTAACGATCCCTCGATCCAGGCCGAGCTGGACAAGCTCAGCCCCTGACACCTAGACGAAGGCGAGCGTGATGACACCCACCTGGACCATCAAGGGCGTCCTTGATTGGACGAGAGGCTACTTCGAGCAGCAGGGGATCGAGAGCCCTCGCCTCGACGCGGAGTGGCTGATCGCCGACGCCCTCTCGATTGATCGTGTGCGGCTCTATATGGATCTCAACAAGCCGCTGATCGCCGATGAGCTGAGCGCCATCCGCGCCCGCGTGCAGCGCCGCGCGGCGGGCGAGCCCGTGGCGTATATCAACGGTAAGCGTGGCTTTTGGAGCCTCGATCTTGAGGTCGATCCCCGCGCGCTGATCCCCCGCCCCGACACAGAGCTGCTCGTGGAGCAAGCGCTGGCGGCGCTGGGGGAGGCGACGACGCCGATCATCGCCGATGTGGGCACGGGCAGCGGCTGCGTGGCCTTGGCCTTGGCGGCGGAATACCCCGAGGCGATCATCCACGCCGTCGATGTCTCCTCGGAGGCCCTGGCCTTGGCGCGGGCCAACGCCGCGCGGCTTGAGGCGACGATCTCCTTTTATGAGGGCGATCTGCTCTCGCCGCTGGGCGATCTAGAGCTGGACTTGGTGGTGAGCAACCCGCCGTATATCCCCAGCGACGACATCGCGGGGCTGATGCGTGAGGTCCGCGATCATGAGCCACATCTGGCCCTCGACGGCGGCCCCGATGGGCTCGATGTGATCCGCCGCTTGATCGTTGAGGCCGCCGCCCGGCTCAAAGATGGCGGCGCGCTGTGCTTTGAGATCGGCCACGATCAAGGCGCGGCGGCCCGCGCGCTCGTCGAGGCGAGCGGTGACTTTGAAGCCGTCGAGGTCTACAAGGACTACGGCGGCCATGATCGCGTCATCGGGGCGCGGCGGAGGGCGCGATGAGGCGCGGCTTGAGGTGGATCTTCTTAGCGTTGGCGCTGCTGTCATCAGGGCCTGCTTGTAACCCTGCGGATATCCAAGAGACGACCCGCGCTTATTACGGTGATCTCCCCGAGGATGAGATCTCGATCAAGGCGCAGGAGATGTCGCGGGTGATGCCCTTCTACGTCGTCGGCGCCAGCCTGGCGTTCTTCTTAATGGGCGTCACCATCCTCAACGCCCTAGAGCACGCCAAGCGCGATGGGCAAGCGGAGTCGGTGCGCTTCGGCGCGTGGCTCCTCTTGCTGTGCTTCCTCAGCCTCTTCGCCGCCATGTCGGTGCGCAAGCACTGGCTCCCCGCTGGCTACCCTGGCCCGGCCTTCTTGGTCACGGCGACGTTGGGGGTGATCTCCACGGCCTTGGCGGCGCGCAAGCCTGATCGGGCGGTCTTGATGGTGGGCTATGTCTCGGCGGGCCTCACCTTGCCGCTTATCGGCGTCCTCTTCAGCGGCGAGGTCTACCTCATCGACACCACCGCCAGCCTGTTTATCGGCTTCGCCAGCGGGATGCTGATCACCGTGGTCTTCAGCGATCCGGTGCGGTTGGGGTTGGTGAGCTTTATGAACCGTCAGAAGAAGGTCTAGGGCATCGGCTCAGCGGGGGATCTCCTGGCAAATCTCCCCTGGTGTGCCACAGTCAGCGGGGCAAGAGCCGCAGTCCTCGTCTGGGCCACAAAAATCATCCCCGCAAGTATCTCCATGAGGCAAAAAACAGAGACCATGCGCATCACAGATACCCGGCGGCGCGCATGAACCACACTCACCACCGCATCCATTTGGTCCACATTGCTTACCATCACAGTTTGGCAAACAACGCTCACATTGGTCTGTCATTGGGTTGCAAATATCACCTATGCGGCAAAAACAATCTTCACTACAGCTGTCACAACCCTCATTTACTTCGCACATGCCATTGCCACAAGGTAAAGACAATCGCTGACACTGACGATCAAGGTCGCAGACGTCAGGCACATGGCAGAGGCCACACAGCCCGCCGCAGCCATCATCCCCACACTCAGCGCCGCGACAGTCCGGCGCGCAGACGCAGAGGGCGGTTTGCAGATCGCAGCGCTCGCCGATGGGGCAGCGGCAGTCATCGGGGCAGCTGAGGCAGTCCTCATCGATCGCGCAGGCGCCATCGCCGCAGCAGTCGCCGCAGTCCTGGGGGCAGGTGGCGCATGTCTCACGGACGGGGCCGCCGCAGAGGCCGTCGCCGCAGCAGTCGCCGCAGTCCTCGGCGCAGGTGTCACACGCCTCGCCGCGCGCGGCCTCGCAGGCGCCGTCACCGCAGCAAGCGCCGCAGTCGGCCTCACAGCGGGCGCAGTCCTCACCTTGCCGAGGATCACAGCGACCGTCACCGCAGCAAGCGCCGCAGTCGGCCTCACAGGTATCGCAGCGCTCGCCCTGCTCAGGATCACAGCGACCGTCACCGCAGCAGACGCCGCAGTCCTGGGGGCAGGTGGCGCACACCTCGCCCTGCTCAGGATCGCAGCGACCATCGCCGCAGCAAACGCCGCAGTCGGCCTCACAGGTATCGCAGCGCTCGCCCTGCTCAGGATCACAGCGACCATCGCCGCAGCAAACGCCGCAGTCCTGGGGGCAGGTGGCGCAGTCCTCGTGGGCCTCGCGCTGGCAGCGATCATCGCCGCATTGAGCTGCGGGGGAGACACAATCACCGCTTTGATCGCAGAGCGCGCCGGGGGGGCAGACCCCGCAGACGCCACCACAGCCATCATCGCCGCACGCCCGATCAACGCACCGTGGCGCGCAGACACAGCGATCAACCTCGCAGATCGTCCCCTCGGCGCAGGCGCAGTCAGCGGGGCAGGTGGCGCAGCTCTCCCCCCCAAGGCACTGGCCGTCGCCGCAGCACGCGCCGCAGTCCTGGGGGCAGGCGGCGCAGTTCTCTTCGCCGAGGCACTCGCCGTCGCCGCAGCAATCTCCGCAGTCTTGGGGGCAGGTGGCGCAGTCCTCATCGGCCTCGCACTCGCCATCGCCGCAGCGGATGGGCGCCGCCACGCAGGCCCCCGAGGCGTCGCACAGCGTGCCCCCCATACACTCGCCGCAGGCGCCGCCGCAGCCGTCGGCGCCGCAGACCCGCCCCTCGCAGCGTGGCACACACAGGCAGCGGCCATCGCCGCAGATATCCCCCGCGCCGCAGGCGCCGCAGACCCCGCCGCAGCCGTCGGCGCCGCAGACCCGCCCCTCACAGCGTGGCGCGCACAGGCAGCGACGCGCCGTGGGGCTGCATAAGGCCCCCTCGGGGCAAGGGCAGTCATCGGGGCAGTCCGCGCAGGTCTCCTCGACGGCGCAGATCCCGTCTCCGCAGCCGCTGACCCCAAACTCACAGCGCCCCGCCACGCAGCCGCTGCCTGCGGGGCATTCGCCACAGACGCCACCACAGCCGTCCACCCCGCAGACGCGCCCCTCACACTGCGGTGGGCAACCACAGGTGTTGAGATCGGCCTGACAGGTCGTCCCGCGTGGACAGCGACAGTCGCTGGGGCAGCCCGCGCAGCCCTCGTCATCGTCGCAGATCAGATCGCCGCAGCGCCCCTCGCCGACGCAGCGCCCCGCCTCACACGCCGCGCCGAGAT
>JAHJCH010000075.1 GCA_018813065.1 Myxococcota bacterium | reverse complement strand
CGCCGCCGGGGGGCTTGGGCGGCGCGGAGCGGCCAAGGGGCGCGGCGGAGGGGGCGGGGCGCGGCGCTGGGCGGGCAATGCCAGCGTCCGCATCGAGCCGCACCACGGCGGTATCACCGCCCATGCCGTCTTCCATGTTGCCTGTCAGGCCACCAAAAGAGGGCCGCGGCGCGGGCGCGGCGGGCGCGCCGGTGCCTCCGGCAGTAAGGCCACCGAGTTTGGCCTTGAGATCCCCTATGTTCCTGAAACCGGGCTTGCTCTGGTCGTTGCTCAACGAATCTCCTCCACCGCCGCAGCCTTCCGCCAAGCGACGGTATATCCGCTGGGTGTGGGGGTCAAGGCTTCGATCATGCTATCTTGCCCGGCCTCAACCAATCACACCGCGCCGGTTAAGAGGCGGCCACCACCGACCCTCGACCCAGGATGAAAGATGCGCCGATTTATCGTGCTTGCCCTCCTCGCCCTTTCCCTCGCCTCGGCGTGCTCCGAGACAGAGACGCCGGGCTTTGACGTGGCGATCATCGCGGAGCAGACGACGGGGAACGCGCCGCTGACGGTGACGCTGCGCGCGCGTGACAATGGGCCGCTGGATCACCTCTACGCGTGGCGCTGGCGCTTCGATGACGGCCAAGAGAGCGCCGAGCAGGCGCCCACCCATCGCTTTGAGGCCCCTGGCCGCTACGCCGTGCGCCTGGAGGTGACAGATCTGGACACGGGCGTCCGCGCCGAGGCGACGCTGGACATCGAGGCGCTGCCCCCCGCCGACTTGGCCGTCGATGAGATCAACTTCAGCCCCACGCAGACGCGCGGCGGTCAGCCCCTCAACATCAACTGGCGCTTGGAGAACAAGGGCGCGGCGGTGATGGGGGGCTGGCGCCTCGTGGCCTTTGTCTCTCGCGATGGGATCTTGGATGAGGCCGATCCGCAGGTTGAGCTGCGCCGCGCCGATGATCCTGCGGGCGCGCGGGAGACGCTGGAGGCGCAGATCCCGCTGCCGGAGGGCTTGGAGAGCGGGGACTACCTGGTGGGCGTCGTCGCCGATCCCGAGGGGCTCATCGGCGACGCTGATCCAGACAATAACCTGGCCTTCGCCGCCCTCCGGCTGGAGGCGCGCGATCCCAGCGACGTGGGGCCGAACCTGACCCTCTGCGGGCTGGCCCTGCCTGCCTTCGACGGCGTGCCGCTGGGGGAGACGCCGACCATCGCGCGCGGCGAGCAGCTCGACGCCGCCGTCTGCCTGGGCAACACCGGCAACCGCCCGGTGATCGGCGCGGGCTTCAGCCTCTATCTCAGCGAGGACGCCACCTTGGACCCCGGCGATCTGCTGGTGGGGCAGCGCGGCGAGATCGCCCTGGGCGTGGGCGATCGCCTGGAGTTCGAGGAGGTCGTGGATCTGCCCTTCGATCTGGCCCCTGGGGCCTACCGGCTCATCGCCTTAGCCGATCCCCTCGACGCCATCGCCGAGCAGATCGAGGACGACAACCTCCGCGCCTGGCCCGATCCCTTTAACGTCGTCGAGCCCGACGCCGTGGAGGGCGTGGATCTGGCGCTGCGGGGGCTGCGCGTGGAGGGCGATGGGGCCTACTGGGGGCAGACGCTGCGCGGCGAGGTGGTCTTGGAGAACCGAGGGCAGACGCCGGTGGAGCGGCTCTTTGTCCTGCGCCTCTTGGCCCAGCCGCTGAGCGCGGGGGAGGCGACGCAGCTGCGCTCGGAGAACCTCAGCGGCCTCGGCGCCGGGGAGACGCTGACCTTGCCGCTGGCCTTGCCCATCACCCGGCGCGTCGAGGCGGGCGAGTACCGCCTCAGCGCCGTCGTCGATCCCTCCAACAGCGCCCGCGATGTCAACCTCGCCAATAACACCCGCACCCTCCAAGACGTGCTGCTCCTCGGCGGCGAGCCGGATCTCGATCCGGCGGTGGTGGAGATCGACTTTGAGCCCGCCATCGTCGAGGCGGGGGCAGCGCTCAACGTCCAGGGGCGTGTGCGCAACCTGGGCCTCGATGAGAGCGGCCCCCTCGACGCCGTGTTCTTCCTCAGCGCCGATGACGTCTTCGATGAGGATGACGTGATCTTGGAGCGGCTGCCGCTGGACCCGATCAGCGGCGGGGGCAGCGTGCCCTTGCAGCGCGCGGTGACGGTGCCCGTGGATCTGGATCGACAGATCCCTCATTTCTGGGTCGGCCTGGCCGTCGATCCCGAAGATCGCCTGGTGGGGGAGCGCGATGAGGAGAATAACCACCTCATCGCCCTGGAGCCGCTGCGGGTGACGGGGGCCATGGGCGGCTGCGCCGAGGATCGCTTCGAGCCCAACAACCGCGAGCGCGACGCCCGCCTCTTGGAAGGCCCGATTTGGGATCTGGGCGCCTGCGATGAGGCCGATTATTTCCGCCTCAGCGTGGCCGCAGGCGAGGTCTTGAGCGTGGAGGCCACTTGGGCGGCGGAGGCGGGCGCGGCGCGGCTGACCTTGACGCGCCCGGAGGCCGTGGATGAGGCGGGCGCGGTCTTGGCCGAGGCGGAATCACACGCGGCCTACGGGGTGGCGGGGCGGGCGACGGTCTTCCTCACCGCGCGCGCCCAAGATCACGAGGCGCTGCTGCTCATCGAGGCCAGCGCGGAGATGCCCTACGCCCTCAATATCAGCCGCTACGCCCCGCCCGAGGGGCCGGATCTGAGCCTGCGCGATCTGCGCCCCGTCCCGGCCCTCGTGCGCGGCGGCTCCTTGGTGGATCTGCACATGGAGTTGGTCAATTTGGGCGCGGCGGAGGCGGGGTCCAGCGTCATCGAGGTGGCCTTCAGCGGATTACCCGGCGAGATCATGGCCCAGATCGAGGCGCCCGCCCTCGCGGGGGGCGGCGCGGTGGCCCTCAGCGCGGGTTTGACCCTGCCCGATCCCCTGGAAGACGGCGCCTACACCCTGACGGTCACCGCCGACGCGCGAGACGCGGTGTCGGAGGCCGTGGAGGGCAACAATATCGCCGCCGCGCCCCTGGTGGCCGACGCCGCCCAGGCCTGCCAAGCGGACGGCTTGGAGCCCAACGGCAGCCCCTTTGAGGAGGGCGGCGCGGTGATCTTGGCCTCGCCCTATGGCGAGGGCGCCATCAGCCCCCTCTACGCCTGCCGCGCCGACGATGATTGGTATCGACTGGAGGCCGAGGAGGGCGAGCGGATCGATCTGCGCATCGATTTTGAGCACGACGAGGGGGATCTGGACATGGCGCTCTACGGCGCCGACGGCGAGGCCCTGATCGGCGAGAGCGTGGGGCTGCAAGATCGCGAGTCACTGTCGATTTTGAGGGCCACCGAGGGCGCCTACTTCCTGCGCGTCTACCTCAACCCCGGCGACGCCTTCCACGCGGCCAACGCCTACCGCCTGGAGGTCACCCGCCGCCCCCTCTCCGCCTGCGAGGACGATGACTATGAGCCCAACGGCAGCGCCCTTGAGGCGGCGCTGATCCCCGACGGGCGGCACACGCTGGCGCTGTGCCCCGGCGATGAGGACTGGTTTCGCTTTAACATCGCCGCGGGCAACATCGTCTCCTTCCAGACCGCCGCGGGCGCCCAAGAGATCACCATGACGCTCTTTGATCCCGAGGGCGTCGAGCTGGATGAGAGCGCGCGGCGCATCACCTATGAGGCGGCGGAGAACGGGGAGCACGCCCTACGGCTGCGCGGCGTCGCTGAGGCCGCCTTCGCCTATGAGCTGGAGATCGGCGGCGTCAGCGGGGTGGATCTGCGCGTCGCTTCGGCGCGGGTGACCCCCGATGAGGGCGCGCAGGGCGAGGATCTGCGCATGGAGATCGAGATCGAGAACCTGCGCGGCGATCCTGTGGCGGCGGCGCCCTATGAGATCCTGCTCTCCAATGACGCCTCGCTGGATGTCGCCGATCGCTTCTTGGCGGGCGGGCGGGTCGAGGGCATCGGCGGCGCGGCGCGCGTGCGCGTGACCCCGCGCCTCTCCATCCCCCGCGACGCCCCTCAGGGGCCGCTTTGGCTGATCGTCGCCCTCGATCCCCAACGCACGCTGCCCGATCTGCGCCCCAGCAACAACGTCTACGCCTTGCCCTTCACCGTGCGCCCCGCCTGCGTGGACGACGACGCCCGCACCAATGAGGGGCCGATGACCGCCGAGCCCATCGACGACAGCCCCAACCAAGAGATCAAGGATCGGGTGATCTGCCCCTACACCGAGGACTGGTACAGCCTCGTCGCCCCGGCGGGGGGGATCGCCTTGACGCTCGCCTTTAACCACGCCGAGGGCGATCTGGATCTGGAGGTCTACGCCTCAGATGGGGCGACGTTGCTGGCCGAGAGCCGCAGCGAGCGCGGCGAGGAGACGGCGCGCTTGCCCTTTGAGGCGCCGACGTCAATCCTCATCCGCGTCGATGGCTTCTTCGACGCCGCCAACGTCTACAACCTCAGCTGGGAGCCGCTGTGATCCGCCTCGCGCACTTCTCTGATCCCCATGTCCTCTCGCCGCGCGTCGTCGCCCCGCATCACCTGCTCAACAAGCGCTGGCTGGGCGGCGCCAACCTGCTCCTGCGGCGGCGGCGTCACCACCGCGTCGAGATCTTTCAGCGGCTCCTCGACGCCATCAAGGCCCTGGACGTCGATCACACCCTCTGCACCGGCGACATGGTCAATCTGGCCCTGGAGACGGAGTTTGAGCGCGCGGCAAAGATGATCCAGGCGGCCTTTAAGCCTGATCAGCTCACGATCGTGCCGGGGAACCATGATCGCTATGTCGCCGCCGCGCGCGGCGCCTTTGAGCGCCACTTTGGCGCCTACCTGCCCCAAGACATCCCCAAGTCGGATGGGGTCTGGGGCTACCCGGTGGTGCGGCTGCTCGATGGCGTCTGCCTTATCGGGCTGTGCAGCGCGGTGCCACGGGGGCTGCTCTCCGCCGCCGGGCTGATCGGCGAGGGCCAGCTTGAGGCCATGAAGGCGCTGATCAACCACCCCTCGGCGCAGGCGCGCTTTCGGATCGTGATGCTGCATCACCCCGTGATGGAGGGCGAGGCCAAGCGCGAGCTGGAGGACGCTGCGGCCCTTGAGGCGGCCTTGCGCGCCGCGCCGCCTGAGCTGGTGGTGCATGGGCACAACCACCGCTTTATGCGCCAAGCCTTGCCCGAGGCGGGCGTCCCTGTGCTCCAGGTCGCCAGCGCCAGCTACACCAGCGCCAAGGGTGAGGCGGAGTTCAACGTCTATGAGATCGACGACGGCGCCCTGCGCGTGATCCGCTGGCGGCATGATCCCATCGCGCGGCGCTTTGAGCCCATCCCATGAAGGGTCGCCTGATCCGCGTCGCCTTGGGCGCCTTGGGCGCCTTGGCGCTCATCCAGGCCATCCGTGTCTGGGAGGCGGCGGGGCGCGACGTGCAGTTGATCTACCGCCTCACGCGGCCCACGCGCGCCCTGACCGTGCGCCTCTACGACGCCCAAGGCGCCTCGCTGCGCCGCGTCTACTTCGCCGCCGCGCCCTTTCGCCACGCCCTCACCCTGCCCGACGGCGACTACCACGCCGACTGCGGCGGCGGCGCCGTTGGCCGCTTCAGCGTCCGCGCCGATGGCCCCATCGAGGTGGATTGCCACTTCTCGCGCCCTCAATGACGGAGGAGATGATGAGACTGCTCTTGCTCGCGCTCGCCGCGCTCTCGCTGCCCTTTGCCGCCTCAGCGCGCGTCCCTGATGATGAGGCTGACCCGCGCAAGATCATGGAGGAGGTCGAGGGCCGCGCCAAGGGCGACCGATCCCGCGCCCAGATGACGATGATCCTCACCGACGGGGGGGGGCGAGAGCGGCGACGCGTGGTGCGCTCCGCCTCCATGCTCTTCAAGGGGGGGCAGCGCCAGCTGATGAGCTTCGACAGCCCCCTCGACATCAAAGGCACGGGCCTGCTGACCATCGATCATGACGACGGCGACAAGGACGACGATCAGTGGCTCTACCTGCCCAGCCTGCACAAGTCCACGCGCATCTCCAGCGGCGAGAAGTCCGGCGCCTTTATGGGCAGCGACTTCACCTACGCCGACATGACCCGCGCCGATCCCGCGCAGTATGAGTACACGCTGCTGAGCGGCGAGGTGGTGGAGGAAGGCGAGACGTGCTGGCTCATCGAGGCGCGGCCCAAGACGGCGCGGGCCAAGAAGGAGACGGGCTACCTCAAGTCCCATATCTGGGTGAGCAAGGCCAAGCGGCTGCCTTATCAGATGAAGATGTGGGTCAAGCGCGGCAAGAAGCTGAAGTACGTCACCTTGCGCGACTTCAAGCAGGTGGGGGGGCTGTGGGTGGCGCACACGCTGACGGCGCGCACGCTCAAGGGTGAGCGGGTGCAGTCCACCACGGTGCTGCGTTTTGATCAGCTCAGCTACGACAACGCCGACGTGGACGAGGCCCTCTTCAGCCAAGCGGCCTTAGAGAAGGGCCTTTGATCCTCCTGGCGCTGCTGCTCTTGGCGGCGCCGCCCGCGCCAGCCCGCGATGCGCCAGCCAGTGATGCGCCAGCCAGCGATGAGGCGGCGGCCCGCGATGAGGATGAGGACGAGGAGGCGGGCTGGGGTGACGGCGATGACAGCGCGGGCTTCGCCCAGGCCCCCGCGCCCAAGCTCAAGGCCCCGCCGCCGTCGCGCGCGTGGTGGCGCCTCAGCGGGGCGTGGCGCAGCGACTGGGCCGCCTGGCTGGCGCGGCTGGGCGATGATCCTTGGGCCAAGGGGCGCCAGGGCGTCGAGGCCACCTTGGATCTCAAGGGCGCCGCCTGGCGCGCCCGCCTCCAGCAGCGCGTCGCCTGGGACGCCGCCCTCTTCCTGCGCCGCGATGAGATCGACGCCGAGAGCTGGTCCACCTACGCCTTTCGCCTGATCGGCGGTGAGCAATATGTGGCCTTGGACGGCGCGCGGCTGAGCCTGGTCTTTGGGCGGCAGATCGTGGCCTGGGGGGAGGGCGATCTCCTCAGCCCCCTCGACGTGGTTAACCCCCGCGATGACCGCGAGATCGGCTTAGCCGAGATCGAGGATCTGCGCTTGCCGACGCTGGCGACGCGCCTGCGCCTGACCCTGGGCGCCTCTCAGCTTGAGGCCATCGCGCTGCATGAGGCGGCCTTTAACGAGCGCCCGCCGCCCTTGGGTGAGTTCAGCCCGCTGCCGGCGCTGCTGGCGGCGGAGGGCCAAGCGGCGCTGCTGACGCGGCCCATGCGCTGGGATGATCAAGGCGGCGGCGATGGCTTGGCGCAGCAAGGCGGGCTGCTGCGCTGGCTTTACAAGGGCGCGGGGCTCGATCTGGGGCTCTACGCGGGCAGCGTCTTGGATCGCGAGGGGGTCTTGGCCATGCCCCCGCTGCTGGAGGTGCTCCAGGGCGGCGCCATCCGCCTCCCCGTCGATCACCCCCGCTACACGCTCGTGGGCCTCTCTGGCGCCACCAGCCTCGGCGCGCTCTTGATCAAATGGGAGGCCGTGGGGGAGCTGGATCGGCGACGCAACACCGGCGGGCGCGTGGGGCCGCTGTACCAGCTGGGGGAGGCGGAGACGACGCTCTACACCGGCGCGCTGGGCCTGACCTACAGCGGCCTGCGCGACACGCTCATCACCCTTGAGGGCCAGCGTGGCCTGCTGATCGACCCGCCCACGGATCTGCTCTACCCCGTTGATCGTGAGATCTTGGCGTTGCGCCTCAGCCATAAGCTGCTGCGCGAGCGCCTTGAGCTACAGGGCGTCGTCACCGCCCTGGGCGTGGACGCGGAGGGCGGCTGGCTGGCCCGCTTAGAGGCACGCTACGCTTGGCTCGACGCCCTTAAGTTGACCCTTGGCTCCATCCACTACGCGCCCGGCGACGGCTTCAGCCCCCTTATGGGCCTTGACCGTCACGATCGCCTCTATGCGCGGCTCCGTTGGGACTTTGAGCTGCGCGATCGATAAGGAAAGCTGTGCTTAAATTCCTCAAGTGGCTCCTGATCATCACAATACTGATTGCGCTGAGCATCTTTACATTTGCTTATTATCAGTTAAAACAATTTCAAGTGAGCTTCGCGGCAGAAAAGCCACTTGAAATCCAAAAAGTTGAGTTTACGCCAGAAAAAAGCATAGAAGTCTCATCAAAAGTACGAAACACCGATACAGGTTTTATCAATTTACAAGAAGATCACTTGGAATATATTATTTTCGCATTCTTCAATCACCCAGATATTCAAGCGGAGCTAAATAAAGAGACCAAGCCGCTTGAAGGATATGAAGACGAGTGGAATATCGTCGGATTAGACAATGATGTAAAATCAAATAACTTCAGATATGATGAAATGAAGGTCGATGTGCTCTTTACTCCTGGCTATGGGCGCATATCGATTACGGCGCCCTATAAAAACAAAAGCAAACACATAAACCTGATTATTCGCTTTAAAGCGCAGTGGCCTGCGCAGCCGGGGGAGGTCAGGATCGAGTCGCTGCGGCTGGGCGACAAGAACATCTTTGAAGGGGGCCTCATCGGCGAGAAGATCAAGGAAGGCGTCGATGAGATGATCGACCGCGAGATCCTGCGCTGGACGCAGAACCCCGCAGAGAACCCGCTGACCCGCTTGGAGATCGTCAAGGGCGCGGCGCGCTTCAAGCTCCAGCCCAAAACCCAGCGAGAGATGCTGCGCTTTATCCAAAACCTCCTCAAGGGCGAGACACAGCGGCTGGCCTTGCCGCGCTGAGGTGGCGCCTCGCTGCTCCACCTGGAGCCTCCATCTATCACCCCCCTAGAACCGTCGTTGGCGCGCGGCGCGTGAACGCGCGGCGCCATCATCGACGCGCGCCGCGCTCAAGGCGCTGGTACACTTCATGCTCAGCGCGCCCCCGTCTTCAGCCACAAGGAGCCTTATATGCGCAGCGCCACGCTGACCCTGATCTTGTTCGCCCTCGCCCTGAGCGGCTGCGACAGCGACGATGACGACGACGGCCCCAAGCAGGTCCCCGTCACGCCCACGGTGGCCACCGACTCGACCACCCAGAACCTCGAAGCCGCGCTCAACGCGCTGGCCGATCGCGCGGAGCTGTTCAGCCAAAGCAGCCTCGGCGAGCAGGCCAACGAGGCGATGGCCGGCGGCGATGACTGCGCCACGCTCTCCGAGGACGGCCAGTACGACCCTTACGCCGAGGACTGCGGCGAGGTGGCCGACCTGCGCACGAGCGTCAACGAGCTGCGCGAGGGCATCCAGGATGTCATTGAGTTCGTGCGTGATCGGCTGCTGCCCGAGGAGGCCATCGAGGCCCAGACGGATCGCGAGATCATCTATCGCCTGACCCCTGAGCGCCTGTGTGATGAGGGCGCGGCGGAGCCCGGCGAGGCGCCCCCCGCGCAAAACAACGGCGAGGCGCCCTACCCCCCGCAGTACGAGGACGACTACGACTACGAGGACGACTACGAGGACGACGGCCTCAGCTGCCAAGAGCTGCTGACCCAGATCCCGCTGCGCTTGCGCATCACCGCCCCCGCTGAAGGCGACGTGGACGTGACCCTGCTCGTCGGTGAGGCGCGCCTTGAGCCCATCACCCTGGGGATCTACCGCGCGGGTTTGAGCCTGACGCTGAACCTCGGCGACGTGGCCGCCTCTGCCCAGCTCGTCCTCGACGCCGAGGGCGAGGGCGAGGCGCTCCCCCTCCAGATCTCCGGTAACCTCAGCGCCAGCCTGATGCTCAACGGCGAGACGCTCACCTTCGGGCTCAACACCACCAAGATCGATCTGCGCGTCGATGACGCCGAGGCGCCAGTGCGTGCGGGCATCGATCCCTCCAAGCTGGCGGTGGCGATGACCCCCAACGGCGGCGGCGTGGACATCGCCATCACCTATGACATCGGCGCCCTCTTCTTCGAGGCCCCGCTGGCGATGATGGTGGACGCTGAGATGAGCTGTAGCTATGACATGAACGGCGCCGAGCGTTGCGATGAGCCTCCAGCGCCTGAGGGCAACCTGCGCGTGGAGATGGCCGCCCTCAAGGCCCTCGTCAGCGTGCCCGCCAACGGCGACGCCATCAACATCAGCGATCTCCAGGTCGGCGCGGGCGGGATCAAGGTCTTCGCCAACGGCGCCACGGCCATGAGCTTCGCCTCGATCCTGCCGCGCACGCTCAACATCACCGTCGGCCAAGAGATGATGCGCCTCCTCGCCGGCGGCGATCTGGGGCTTGACATGGAGATCAAGGACAGCGTGATGGCGCGCGCGATGGGCGAAGAGGCGGATCCCAGCCAGGACAGCGAGATGCACATGCACCTCAAGGGCGCGGCCCCCGAGGTTGAGGTGGGCGAGCAGCTCAAGGTCATCTCTGGTGAGCTGCGCATCAGCGGCACCGGCCTGGACGCGGAGCTGGTGGCCCAGGCGGGGATGTGCGTCAGCGGCGTCGAGGACGAGATGAGCGGCCCGGCCCAGCCCGAGCGTGATCCCAATGAATACCCCGAGGGCTACGAAGAGGGCTACGAAGAGAACTACGAAGAGGACTACGAAGAGGGCGGCATCAGCCTTGAGGGCATGGAGATCGTCGCCTGCGAGTAAGCCTCAGCCGCCCCCAGCCCGCTCAACCCGCCCCCAGCCCGCTCAATCCGCCCCCAAGAACGCCAAGACCGCCTCAGGTGAGCCCGTCAAGCCCTCGCGGGGCGTGGCCTCCAGGCCCGTCGCCGCCACGGCCTCCAGCCCTCGGCTCAGCTGCACGCCGCGCATCCCCAGCTTCAGCGGCGCTTCTGCTTTAAGCTCGATGACATAAGCGGGCCGCGCCGCGCTGGACATATCCACGGCCACGAAGTCACCGCAAGCCGCGCGCTGATTGCAGCGGAACAACCAGATCTGGGTGCGGCGAGTCAGGAGTTGACGGGCAAAGGCGCGCTCGGCGGGCGTCAACAAGAAGGCCTCACGCAGCGCCCAGCCCTTGGACCAAGAGATTGGCAGCCGCGACATCAGCCGCTCCAAGGAGAGGCCGCCGCGGCCATAGGCGCTGGGCAGCCGCAGCACCAGCAGCCCTTCGCTTTGCGGTTCTGTTTTGGACGCCTCGCTCATAAAGTGAAGCCTATTACAAAACCCAGATGAGCGTGAGAGGGCTGATGCACCAACCCACCGATTCACAAGACATCAACCGACGTGTGTTGACCATCTCCACCGTGTTGATCGCCTTTATCATGGGCGCGGCGGCGCTCCATTGGCTCCGCCCCGTGATGATCCCCTTTATCCTCGCCCTCTTCTTCGCCTACCTCCTGGCGCCGATCATCGACTGGATTGAGCAGCGCGGCGTCAACCGCTGGCTGGCGATCTTCGTCGTCTTTTTCGTTGATCTGATCGGCTTTATCCTCTTCTTTGGGCTGGTTTCCTCTTCATTTAAAGAGCTTTCAGAGGATTTTCCGGTTCATTTAGAGCGATTTAAGCGATTCATGGACTATTCGATAGAGTTTTTCAATAAAAATGGAGTCAATGTCGGCATTGATACGCTTAAACAGCATATATTTGAGCTGCCTTTTACTAAAATAGTAATGGGAATGACAAATACCATCCTCAAATTGCTCTCGAATACCTTTTTGATTTTAATTTTTATGGTTTATTTGCTGATGAAGCCAAATCCAAAGCCGCGAGAGGGCAGTATTCGGGCAGAGATCGACCATCGGATAAAGCGATACATCATCATCAAGGTCAGCCTCAGCGCGGTCACGGGCATCCTGGTGGCGCTGATCCTCTCCGCGCTGCGCGTTGACCTGGCGATCTTCTTTGGCCTGATGGCCTTTGTCCTTAACTTCATCCCCTCGGTGGGCTCGATCATCGCCACGCTGCTGCCGTTGCCGATCGTGCTCCTTGACCCCAACCTCTCGATCTGGATGGGGCTGCTGGCGTTCTTCCTGCCGGGCGCGGTGCAGCTGACGATCGGCAACGTGATCGAGCCCAAGCTCCAGGGTGACTCTTTGGAGTTACACCCGATCACCATCCTCCTGGCGCTGATCTTCTGGGGGATGCTCTGGGGGATACCGGGGATGTTCTTGGCGATGCCGGTCACCGCGGTGCTGCGTGTCTTCCTTGATCAGCTTGATCTCACACGCCCTGCGGCGCGCCTCATGGCGGGGCATCTGGGCCAAGCGCCCGTGATCGCGCCCCCGCCCGCAGCGCCGGTGACCCCACCCGCCGCGCCCCCACCGCTTGCCGCGCCAGACAAACGCTCAAGCGCTCAAGGGCGCAAGAAGAAGCGCCGCTAAGGGTTGGACAATAATTGATCTTAAACTGCAACTGAGGCTTGGCATGGCGATCTTTGAGCGCAATCGAGGACGCAGAGAGCGGCGTTCTACCCCCCCGCCTCGCGGCGGCACGCCGCCACCGATGGACGGCGAAGGCCCACTCGACACCCTCGCCTTTGCCCTCCGCGCCTGGGGCCAGACCACCTTTGACACCCTCGAAGCCGACGCCCAGGCGCTCCAAGCGCGCTGCGCCGCTTGGGCTGAGCACGCGCTGACCGGCCACCCCGCCGACCCGGCTCAACCCAACGCCGCCGCCGCCGCGCTGCCCCTCTCCGCGCGGCGTTGGGGGCCGATGCGCGCCTTTATTGAGCGGCTGCGGCAGCTGGAGCGGCGCACATTCCTCACGCAGCGCAAGGTCCTCTCGCAGACATTGAGCGAGCTTAAAGAGCTCTTAACGCTTGAGAACAACACCGATCAGCGCCTCTTGGATCTCCTCGAAGAGATCGAGTCCGCGACGAAAACGGGCCAGCTTCAGCGTGTAGAGATCACACTCAAGACCGCTGTCAGCGAGATCAAGTCTCGACATACGCTGATGACCCGCAAGCTCAACTCAATGAGCACACAGATTAACCATCTACAAAAGGATCTTAAACAGAGCCAGATCGAGGCTTCTCATGATCCGCTGACGCGCCTCTTTAACCGAGGCGTCTTTGATGCGGCGATCTCTCGTGTCCGCGAGGCGACCGTCCCTAACCACTCAGCGGTCTTAATGCTGATTGATCTAGACCACTTCAAGCGGGTTAATGACACCTACGGACACCCCGCTGGCGATGAGGTGCTCAAGCGCGTCGCGGATACGCTGGTGCGCACCTTCCCGCGCAAGAATGACCTGGTGGCGCGCTATGGCGGTGAGGAGTTCGTGGTGTTGCTGCAAGGGATCAACGCCGCCAGCGCGGGGATCCTCATCGCGCGGCTGCTGCGCAACGTCCGCGCCCTGGAGATCCCCCATGAGCGTGAGATCCTCCGCGTGACCTGCTCGGTGGGCTTCGCCGAGCTGAAGCCCACCGAGACAACAGAGGCTTGGATCGCCCGCGTGGACGCGGCGCTCTACCGCGCCAAGAGCGAGGGTCGAGATCGCGGCGTGGTGGGCTGATCAGCAGCGGTTATAGAGCTGATTTAGATCCCGGAGGCGATCGGCGATGTTGTGATGCAGCGCCTCGCTGCGCACACGCCAGCCCCAGTTGCCATTGCTGACCGCAGGCGTGTTCATGCGCCCTTGATTATCCAACGCCAAGAGATCCTGCATGGGGATGATGGCGGTGTCCGCCACCGAGGACACCGCCGCGCGGATCATATCCCAGACGAGATCATGGCCGTCGATGCCGAAGTAGCGGCGCACATGGTCACGAACGCGGTTATTCGTGGAGAACCACCAGCCCAAGGTGGTCTCATTGTCATGCGTCCCGGTGTAAACCACCGAGTTTTTGATGTGATTGTGAGGCAGATAAGCGTGGGTGGCGTCTTCACCAAAGGCAAACTGCAAAATACGCATACCTGGGAAGCCTGAGTCCTTGAGGAGCTGACGCACGGGCTCATCGATGATGCCCAGATCCTCGGCCAAGATCGGCAGCGCCCCCAGCGCCTCGCGCAGCGCGTCAAAGACCTTCATGCCTGGGCCGGGGCGCCAAGCGCCCTCGCGGGCGTCCTGGGCGCCGTTGGGGATAGCCCAGTAGGCGGAGAAGGCGCGGAAGTGATCGATGCGCACGCGATCATGCAGCTCTAGCGCGCGCTGCATCCGTCGAATCCACCAGCCGAAGTGATTGGCCTCCATCTCATCCCAGTCATAGAGGGGGTTACCCCAAGCCTGCCCGGTGGCGCTGAAGGCGTCGGGGGGCACGCCCGCGTACTCCAAGCGCAGGCCCTCGGGGCTCAGCTTAAAGAGGTGGCGGTTGGCCCAGACATCGGCGCTGTTGATGTCCACATAGATGGGCAGATCGCCGATGATCTCGATCCCCTTTGAGGCCGCCAGCGCGCGGACCTCACGCCACTGACGCTCAAAGAAGTACTGCTGGATGATCTCAAGCTCGATACGCTCAAAGTCCACCTCCATCAGCTTAAGATCGTAGTCTCGCAGCGGCGCGGGCCACGTCCACCAAGGCGCGCCGCCTTGATCGGCGGCGATGGCGAAGAAGCGCGTGGTGTCCTCCAGCCAAGGGTTGTCATCGCGGAACGCGTCGAGATCGGGCCACCAAGGGTGCTGGGTGTTCTCGAAGAGGGCGCGGGCGGCGGCCTCCAGGCGGGGGCGCTTAAAGGCGCGCGCCGCCTGAAAGTCCACGCGATCCGTGGAGAAATAAGGCGCGTTATGGAGCTGATCGGCGCCCAAGAGGCCCGCCTCAACCAAGGGCTGAAGGCTGATCAGATCCACGTTCCCCGCGAAGGCCGAGGCGCTGGAGTAGGGCGAGTCCCCCGCGCCGGGGGGCACGAGGGGCAGGATTTGCCAAGCGCGGACCCCCGCGCGGCTCAAGAAGTCCAAGAAGCGCGGCGCGGCGCCCAGATCGCCGATCCCGAAGCCGCCGGGCAAGGAGGTGGGGTGCAGCAAGACACCGGTGACGCGACGTTGAGGCTGAGCAGGCATGATCCATCCTTCATCGTGATGCGAGCGGGCTGAGGATAAACGCTCTACATGGAGAGGTGGATGCTGGAAGTGGCTAGGTCCGCTCTTTCTTGCCGATGAGCAGGTGATTGAAGCCGCGCAGGAAGAAGTTGCCCTCCTCGGCGGCGCGGCGCCGATTGCCCATCTTCAGCGCCTTGTTATGACGCACGATGCAGACATGATCGATGGGGCGAAAGTACTGCATCATCAAGCCCATCACGTGGGCGCCGATGGGCACGAAGCCCCGCTTCTTGGAGTAATAATCGCAGATATAGATCGCGATATAGCGGCGGTCCTTGAGCACCCGCCACGCCTCTTGGAGCGCCTGATCGAGGGCATCGAAGTAGGCCTGATCGGTGGCGTTGAGCTTGCCGATGCAGCGCGGATCATCCCCATAGTTGAGGTTGTCTGAGTAGGGCGGATCGGCGAACACGAAGTCCGCCACCGCATCGGGGAGGGGCAGATCGCGCGCGTCGGCGTGCTCGATGTCCTCGCGATAGGGGTGTACGTCGAAGCCGCGCGCCTTGCGGTTGAGATCCCGCGCCACGTCCAGGGTGGTCCCTGAGCCACAGAAGGGATCGACGACGAGATCCCCCTCGCGGGTATAGCGCTGAAGGAGGTTCCAGATGGCATAGGAGGGGGTGGCGCCGGCGTAGTCACGATCCCCCTGCATCCCCGCGCCGTAGTGCTGAGAGGGGTAATCCCAGAGGGTCGTCGCCTGCAAGGTCAGCGGGGGGCGCCTCATAAGCCCGCCTCCTCAAGCCAAGAGGCCATATCCTCACCGGGGGCCTGCATCCGCGCCAACAAGCGCGCGGGATCGGGCTCAACGCGCAGCATTGAGGCGTGCATGGGGCGGGTGAAGCCGAGGCGCTCGCTGTGGCGGATGAAGGCCAGGAAGGGATCCCAATAGCCCTCGGTGTTGAGCAAGCCCATGGGGAAGGCGTGCTCCCCGACGATGGCCAGGGTGGCCACCTCGATCAGCTCATCCCAGGTGCCGAAGCCGCCGGGGAGGGCCACGAAGCCTTCGGCGAGGGCGGCCATCATCATCTTGCGCTCGCGCATCGTCTTGACCTTGATCAGCTCGCTCAGCGCGCCGTGACCGACCTCGCGTCGTTGCAGGTTATAGGTGATGACGCCGATGACCTCACCGCCTGCTTCGAGGGCGCCGGCGGCCACCTCACCCATCAGGCCCACGCGGCCACCGCCGTAGACCAAGCCGACGCCAGCGGAGGCCATCAAGCGCCCGAACTCATAGGCGGCCTGGCGATAGAGATCAGGGATTGTCTCACTGGAGGCGCAATAAACAGCGATTCTTCGGGGGGACATCAACGCACACTTCTCTGATTAAGCGACAAGGGGGGGAGGGGCAAAGCCGCCCGTTCGGCCGAACCCTTCAGGCTCGCAGGGCGTGGTGAGGGGCGCGGCGCGCTGGGGCTTACTCCTCGTTGGGATCATCCGTGGGGGCGTTGGGGCGAGGGAGGTTAAGGCTGGGCAAGCCGCCGCGCGCGGGGAGCGGGGGCAGCGGGCGTCGCGCGCCGAGGCTCAGCCCCGCGCTGGGCGGGGAGAGGTTGAGCCGGGGAGAGGCGGGCGTGGGCGTGGG
>JAHJCH010000074.1 GCA_018813065.1 Myxococcota bacterium | reverse complement strand
TCCAATCCGCGCGCATCGAGCTTGTATGGAATGCCCTCTCTCCGGCCTTCCGCCAGGAGGTCTTTGTTGATGAGGATCCTGGCCGCCTCAAGCCCAGGAGCTTGGCTGCGTAGCTGTATCCGCGATTGCGGAGACACACCCAATTGAACCTCACGGAAGGGAGGGCGACGGGCATCCCCAAGATGATCAGAGCGATGCGCCTCAACGGCTCGCCCCTCCCCGAGTTCGACTTCGATGAGGACCACAGCTTCTTCATGGTGCGCCTGCCTGCGCATCCAAAAGCAACGCAACATTCCGAGTCACGGCCAGAATCGCGGCCAGAGTCGCGGCCAGAGTCACGGCCAGAGTCGCGGCCAGAGTCGCGGCCACTTGATAAACGCATCGGACTCCTGCTCCTCGAGCGAACCCGCTCGAAGTCAGAGATCAGCGAAGGGTTGGGGCATACTTCGATCTCGGGCGAACTCAACAAGCAGGTGAGGAGCCTCCTCGCTCGCGGCCTCATCACCTACACCATCCCCGAGAAGCCCCGCAGCCGGCTTCAGAAGTACCAACTCACCGAAGAGGGGCGCGCTTGGCTGCAGGCTGAAGCCCAAGACTCACCAAGCACGCGCGAGCGGTGAGCCACCTCCTCTACCACTGGCGCGCGGACAACTACGCCCGAGACCTCGATCGAGGCGTGGGGTTCCACCTCAACCAGGGCTCAGCCCGACTCCACCGCGTCAACATCGGCGAAAGCCTGTGGGCCTTCACCCGCGCGCCTGATGGGGGTTACGCCCTCGCCGCGGAGCTGATCGTCAAGGCGAAGACCAAGAATCCGGCGGGTTTCGAGTACGGGCCTTACCGGGTCTCGGGCGATCTCAAGCGCTCGCGCTACTTCAAGGTGGCGTCCCAAAGAGACCTGAGCCCGCTGGTGAGAGGCTTCCAAATCAAAACAGGCCGCCCAGATCGCGCGTTGGGAGGCGCGTTCCAGGGTGCGGCGGCGGTGAGGGAGATCGACGAGGTCGCGCACATGGCGCTGCGCGCTTACGCCGCCGATCTCCCCTTGGAGCCACGGGCGCAGCTCATCCCGGAGGAGCGGTTGGAGTGGGCCTCTGCCGAGGAGGATGAAGCCCTCATCGAGACGTTCCTGCGCGCCGAGGCGCATGGGTTGAGCGCAGAACGACAACTCGAGCTACGCAGCCCCCAGCGACGAGCGCGCAACCGCAAGCTCGTGCTTGAGCTACGCGAGCGATATGAGGGGCGCTGCCAACTCACGGGTTGGGATCCACGCGCGCAGTACGGCCAGGATCTCTGTGAGGCTCACCACGTCCATTGGCTCGGGCGTGGCGGCGATGACGCGCTGAACAACCTCATCCTCATCTCCCCGAATCTCCATCGCGTCGTTCACCACCTCGACGCGCCCTTCGACTACGAGCGCCAAGCCTTCCTGCTCGGCGGAGAGTGGGCACCACTACAGCTTTCAGAGCACGCGTTGGTCCCGAGCCTCTGATGGCTTGCGGGTTGAACCCTCAACCCACGAACACGCTCGTATTTGCGTCTTCTTGAGGAGCCCCTCGCTATTGTCCAAGCTCATCCCGCAGGGCATATTGTCACGAGCTTGTGCAGGAGCCGTTTTATGCCCTCTTTAAAATGCAAAGATGTCGATCTTTTATCCAAGATATCAGCATCTTACCTGAATGTCGTTCGGATAGAGCGCAAGGGACATAGGGCCACCGGCGCGGATGAATCAGCGAAAGCGAGAGTACGATGACGACCCCCCAACCACGCGAAGGCATGATGGCGGTGGTCCGCAACCGCCGCGCGATGATCATGGGGGTCAAGCCCCACGACGCGGGTGAGCTTGGGCGCTTCCACCTCGTCGAGTTGGAGTACACGGACGGCGCAGCGGTCGAAACCGACGAGATCCTCTGGGAGGTCGAGCTTGAGACGGACGTGCTTGAGCCTGCTGCGCTCCCCGACGTTGAAGAAGACGCGCCCATGTCGCCGCGCGAGTTTGACGCGATGGTCCGCGCCTCGCGGTGGTCCGCGCTGACCCCCTCGCTCCCCTTCTCGGGCCTCGCTGAAGATCGTCCGCCGCTGGCGGCGCCGCTCTACGGCGCGCTCGCCCCCGAGGCCTACCAGCTCGTCCCTGTACTCCGCGCGTTGGAGATGCCGCGCGTCGCGCTCATGCTCGCCGACGCGGTGGGACTCGGTAAGACGATCCAGGCGGGGATGGTGCTGCGTGAGTTGATGCTGCGTCGGCGAATCCGGCGCGTCCTCGTCCTCTGCCCTGCCGCGCTGCGCACACAGTGGCGAGAAGAGATGCAGGAGAAGTTCGCGCTCCCCTTCGAGGTGGTCGATCGCCCCAGCACCCTCAAGCTCCAGCGTGAGATCGGTGTAGACGCCAACCCTTGGCGCACGCATGAGCGCGTGATCACGAGCTACCACTACCTCAAGCAGCCCGACGTGCTGGAGCAGCTTCGCAGCATCGCCGAGCCGGGTGAAGATGGACAGCTTCAGTGGGATCTGCTCATCGTCGATGAGGCCCACAACCTCGCGCCCGCCAGCTTCGGCGTGGATTCGGAGCTCTCCAAGATGCTCCAGCGCGTCTCACCCTGGTTCGAGCACCGCGTCTTCCTTACGGCCACACCACACAACGGGCACACGCGCTCATTCAGTGGGCTGCTTGAGACGCTCGATCCAGTTCGCTTCACCCGCAAGTCAGAGTTCAACGACGAAGACCGCCGGCGGGTTGAGGAGACGGTCATCCGTCGCCTCAAGAGCGAGATCAACAAGCGCTACACCGATCGAGGTGAGCCGCCACGGTTCTCGGAGCGGCATGTTGAGGCGCTGGATATGCTGCGCTTTGGCAAGCACGAGCGCGCGCTCCTCAAGTCGCTCGACGCGTTTCGTAGCGCGCTTAGGCGCGCCCTGAGTAAAGCGGAACACCAAGAGCGCGCGGCGGCTCGCTTCACCGTGGAGGTGCTCCAAAAGCGCCTCCTCTCGGGGCCTTGGGCCTTCGGGCAGAGCTGGCTGGCGTTGATGGAGGGCCTCGACGCCCAAGCGGATCAGGCCAACGCGCGTGGCGTAGCGCGGGTCCGCGATGTCAGCCTCGAAGACACAGATGACGACGTAGAGCGCGAGAGCCGCCAACGCCACGCGGAGCGCACAGCGGGCGCGTGGCTCCGGCGGTGGCGTGAAGACGTGGCGGATGAGATCGCCGCAGTGACCGCCGAGGTGGAGGCGATCGGCGTCAGCCGCCCCCCATCGGGCTTGGAGCCTGCGACGCGTCAAGCGGAGATCATGAAGCGCGCCTCCAAGGTCAAAGCGGACGCGCGCCTCCGCGCGCTTGAGACCCTCATCGACAGGGCGCTCCGAGAGCGCGGAGATTGGCGTGGGGACGAGCGCCTCGTGATCTTCACCGAGTATCTCGCCACGCTCGACTACCTGAGCGCGCAGCTCCAAGCGAAGTATGGCGCTGGGGAGTGGCTCCTGAGCCTCTACGGCGGGATGAGCGACGCCGAGCGTGACATCATCAAGCGCAGCTTCAACGACCCCGAGAGCGAGGCCCGGATCCTCATCGCCACCGACGCGGCAGGTGAGGGCCTCAACATGCAGCGGGTCGCGCGTTACATGCTTCACTGGGACATCCCCTGGAACCCCGCTCGAATGGAGCAGCGTAATGGCCGCCTCGACCGGCACGGGCAGAAGCGCGACGTCTTCATCTACCACTTCGACAGCAGCGATGACGCCTCGATGTCCTTCCTCGGCAAGGTGCTGCGCAAGCGCTCCCAAACCCGAGAGGATCGTGTCGCCACCGATGACATCTTCGCCGAGGTGATCCTGCGCCACTTTGACGGAGACGAGGACGCAGAGGCCTCCGATGTGCGTTTGGAGGTGCTCCTCAAAGACGCCAAGGCGACCCGCGCGGGGGTCGCGGATGATCTGCCGACGGGCGAAGCGCTGCCCGGCGTCGAGGAATTAGAAGATCTAGAGGCGCTTAAAGAGGAGCTGGATGTCTCACCCGAGAGCCTGAGGGAGACGCTGGAGACGGCGTTGGCGATCGAGGCGGGGCGCCCGAGGCTAGAGCCAGACGAGCGGGGGCGAGCGCGCCTTGTCCGCCCGATCCCCGCGCTTTGGCGCGATCTCATCGACCACACGCTGCGCTTGGGGGGGGCGAGCGGGCCGCTGCTTGCGCTCGTGTTCGACCCTGCGCATTACATCAAGCCCCATGACGGCACCGCCGAGGGGCGACCGGTCTACACCCCCGAGCCCGACTCGCGCCTCCTGCACCTCGGCGACGCGCTCTACCACCGCGTGATGTCTACGTTCGCCCGCTACCGCTTCCCCGGTGGCCCCAGCGCGGCGACGCGCTGGGTCACGCGCATCACCGATCTGCCCGAGGGCCAAGACGCGCTCATCTTACTGACGGTCGAGGAGCTGGCTGTCAACGCGCTGCGCGAGCCCTGCCACCACTGGGTGCGGACCCTGGCGCTCCCCGTCCATCAGGGCGCGCTCCTTGAGGAACGCCCACCACAGCCCGCTGCGGCGTGGGCGATCAAAGCCAAGCCCGCAGATGTGGAGGCGGCGCGTGAGGTCTGGGAGGAGGTCGAGGGCGATGTCAAGGCGCGCGTCAAGGCGCTCCAAGTAGAGCTGACCACCTCGCTCAAAGCGCGCATGAAGCAGGCGGGTGAGGCGACTCATGTGCTTGAGGCGCGGCGCTTCAAGGCGCGGGCGCAGGAGCTTGAAGAGGCCATTGGTCGAACCCAGCTCAGCAAGCTCCAGGAGGAGGTAAACAGGCTCCGAGCGAGCGCGTTGCAGGGCTCGCTCGGAGCAGAGATTGAGCGCGACGATCAAAAGCGCCTCACCGATCTTGAGGCCGAGTTGGCGCTGCGCAGAGGCCACTACGAGCGCGTGCAAGCTCGACTCGCCGACGAGGCCAAGCGCACCCTGGAGCGCGTCTTACCCCAACGCTACACGCTGCGCGGCGAGGCCCGCGTCTACCCCATCGCCGTAGAGATCCGACTCCCCGGAGGCGCCCGATGAACCTCAACGACGCCTGGGCCGCCCTCCGCCACGGCGGCAACCTGCTCTCCCCCGCCGCGCTCGCCGACCTGCCCGAGCCCAGCGCCCCGCCCTACAGCCTCGCCGATCGCCTGCGCGCCGCGCGCACGGCGTTCGATCCTGCCAAGCCCGCCAAGACCCTCAGCGCGCTGCTCGATGTGGCGCTCGAAGACGCGTGTGGGCTTGATCGATGGGAGAAGGGCAGCATGCTGGGCGCCGCCGACGCGGAGCGGCTCCTTGATGGGACGATCCTCAAGCCGCGCCGTCGCCGCGCCCCCTCGGGCGCGACCCCCCTCGCCCTCTTCACCACCCCCGCCACCCGGTTAGGCGTGGGCAAGGGTCGCCGCCCCGTCGCCCAGGTCATCGAGTATCTCCGACGACGCGCGCTCCCGTTGGGGGTGCTCACCAACGGCGCGCAGTGGCGCCTCATCTGGGCCGACACGGACAGCCTCGCCTGGGTGGAGTGGGAGGCGGAGCGGTGGCTTGAGGGGGACCAGCCCTCGCCCGAGCTGCTCCTCCTGCGCCGCGTCCTCTCTCAAAAGGCGCTGGCGCTGACTGAGGGTGGGCTCAGCCCGCTGCTGGAGGCCATCCGCGAGACGCGGCGCGGGCAAGCGCGGCTGAGCAAGGAGCTGGGGGAGCGGGTGCGCCGCGCCGTCGAGGCGCTCTTGCGCAGCCGCGCGGCGCGGGTCAACCCTGCCTGGGGTGAGCACCGCGCCAGCGATCTCTATGTGGGCGCCAGCCACTTCATCATGCGGCTGGTGGTCACGCTCTTCGCCGAGGCGCGCGAGCTGCTGCCCGTGGATAACCCCATCTACCACCAGGGTTATGGGCTGCGTGGGCTCCTCGATCAGCTCGATCGGCTCACGCCTGAGCGGCGCAAGGCGCGTCAGAGCGCGTGGCCGAGGCTGCTGGCGCTGTTCAAGCTGCTGCATCAAGGCTCGCCACACCCCGAGATGACGCTCCCCGCGTACGGGGGTGATCTCTTCGCCCCTGGCGATCCCGACGGCGAGCCCCTCTCGCGCGCCATCGCCTTGCTGGAGGGGTTCGACGCCTCGCCCAGCGACGAGGTGGTGTATCAAACCCTGCTGCTCCTCACCCGCACGACCCAGCGGATCCGTGAGGGCTCGACGTGGCGCCGCGTGGCCGCGCCCGTGGACTTCACCGAGCTGACCAGCGAGTACATCGGGATCTTGTACGAGGGGCTGCTCGACTACGAGCTGCGCCGCGCGGGGGATGAGCCGATCGTGTTCCTCAACCTTGGGGATCAGCCCGCCTTGCCGCTGGATCGGCTGGAGTCGATGGACGACAAGGCGCTCAAGGCGCTGGTGGGCAAGGCCAAGGTCAAGGGCAAGGCGGAGGATGAGGACGAGGCGCCTGAGGACGAAGGCGAAGAGGCGCCCGAGGAGGACGAGGGCGAAGAGGCGCCTGAGGAAGACGAGGCGGAGGAGGTCGAGGAGGTCGATGAGGCCCCCGATGATCCTCGCGCTGTCGCCCGCGCCCGCGCCATCGCCTGGGGGCGGCGGGCCGCCGAGGTGGGCAAGTTTGTCAACAAGCCCAATGGGAAGAACGCCAAGGCGCTGCACCTCACCTTGCTGGACAGCGCGGCCAAGCAGCTTGTCGCCGATCTCAAGCTGCCGGGGGAGCTGTACTTGGTGCGCTGGGGCGGCACGCGCAAGGGCGCGGGGACGTTCTACACGCGGCCCCAGCTCACCATGCCGACGGTGCGCCGCACCCTGGAGCCGCTGATCTACGAGGGCGAGGGCGAGGCGCGGAGAATCCGCGAGCCTGAGGCGCTCTTGGCGCTCAAGGTGTGTGATCCGGCGATGGGCTCAGGGAGCTTCCTGGTGGCCGCGCTGCGAGAGCTGTCCAAGGCTTTGGTGGAGTCGATACACACACACGAACGCATCAAGCGGTTCGCGAGGCACGCGCGCATCAACCTGAAATCCTTGTCCAAGGCAGATCGCAGCGTCTCGCTTGAGGGCTTTGAAGAGGGCCTTGAAGCGCTCGCGCGCCGCGCGGTGGTGGAGCACTGCCTCTACGGCGTTGATCTCGATCCCTTGGCGGTGGAGCTGGCGCGGGTGGCGCTGTGGGTCGAGACTTTAGACCGAAAGCTGCCGTTCACCTTCCTCGATCACAAGCTGCGCTGCGGCAACGCCTTGGTGGGGACGTGGTGGGATCGCTTCAGGGATTATCCGCTGCTCTGCTTTGAGCGCGAGAGCCCCGATCGCAAATACAAGGGCGTGCATCACCCCGCGGATGTCTGGCACGAGGCGCTCAAGGCCAAGCGGCAGCAGGCGATCGAGGCGCAGGCGGAGATCCTCAGCGGGCAGATCCCCATGTCCTTTATGGGGCTGGATAAGGACACCGTCTCGGGCGTGTTGGCACGCGTGCAGTCACGCTACGCCGCGCTGCGTGAGGTCTCGTTGAGTGCGCCTGAAGCGCAGGCGCGGATCTGGCGGGAGGAGATCCAGGGGGACACAGACTTCGCGCGGGTGCGAGAGGCGTTTGATACATGGTGCGCGCTGTGGTTCTGGCCGCTGGATCAGCTCGACGCGCTGCCGCTGCCTCGGCGGTTGCACGCGCAGGATGAGGCGGCGCGGAGGGTTGTAAGAGCGGTGCAGGCGCGGCAGCGGTTCTTTCACTGGGAGCTTGAGTTCCCGGATGTGTTCACCCACGAGGGCGCGGGCTTTGACGTGGTGGTGGGCAACCCGCCTTGGGAGATTCAAAAGCCCAACAGCAAGGAGTTTTTTAGCAACCACGACCCGCTCTATCGAGAGTATGGCAAGCAGGAGGCGCTGAGGGTGCAGAAGGCGCTCTTTGAGACGCATCCAGTCATCGAGTTCGATTGGCTCGCCTACAACGGCGACTTCAAGGATCGCGGGAGCTTCGTCAAGCACGCCGCCGAGCCCTTTGGGGATGGCAAGGTCGCGGGGCATGGCGGGGGTGATGTCGTCTTGGAGCGTGGGCGCGCGAACGCTCAACACCACGCGTTTTGGGCGGAGTGGCGTGATGAGCACCAGAGCCTGAGTGATCCAGCCCACCCCTTTCGACATCAAGGTTCTGCGGATCTGAACACCTACAAGATGTTCATCGAGGTTGGGCATGCGCTGCTGTGCGCCAGGGGGCAGCTCGGGTTGATCGTCCCCAGCGGCGTCTACACGGACAAGGGCACAGGCGATCTGCGGAGGCTCCTGCTCCAAGCGTGTGATTGGCGATGGCTCTATGGCTTTGAGAATCGTAAGAAGTTGTTTGAGATCGACAGCCGGTTCAAATTCTGCGTGCTCATCGCGACGAAGGGGGGGCAAGCGCAGGCGCTTCAGGCTGCTTTTATGCGCCATGACCTCGAAGACTGGGCCGAGGCGCGTGGGGCGTTGGATTATCCCGCTGAGCGCATCTCGACCTTCTCTCCCAAGAGCTTGAGTGTCCTTGAGATTCGCTCAGAGCGGGATCTTGAGGTGCTTACGAAGCTCTATGCGAATGGCGTCTTGCTTGGGGATGATGGGCCGGAGGGGTGGGGGATCAAATACTCAACCGAGTTCCATATGACCAACGACTCCAAGCTCTTTATCCCTCGTGATCAGGCGGAGGCTCAAGGGTTTGTGGCGGATATCTATGGGCGATGGGTGAATGAAGAGGGTGAGGTGCTGCTGCCGCTTTATGAGGGGCGGATGATTGGGCAGTTTGACTTTAGTGAGAAGGGCTGGGTGAGCGGTAAAGGGCGAAGCGCGGTGTGGCGTGAGATTCCGTGGAGTGAAAAAACTATAGAACCTCAATATTTAATAAAGAAAGAGGATTTTATAAGTTTTGGGTATGCTTTTGATGGTAATGCTCGCGCTGTCTTTATGGATGTCACTTCCTCAACAAATCGACGTACGATGATTTCTGCATTAATCCCACCATATCCATCTGGAAACAAGGTTCCGATTTTATCTACTCGATTTAAATCAACAGCTTTAGTGGGCTCGTTGTGTAGTGTAACCTTTGATTGGCAGCTTAGACAGCGTCTTGGTGGCATAACACTCAACTATTTCATTGTTGAGGAGACGGGGCTTCCTGATCCTAATCGAACAGTTCGAGCAGTAAGCGATTTATCTTTACGCCTCTCTGCTGTGGGGAATCCTTTTTTCCACGAATTTCGAGGAATAGTTCAAAAGCAAAAGAATTTGCGACGCCTCTGGGCCATTACCCCCCACGAACGCCTCCGCCTCCGCTGCATGCTCGACGCCATCGTCGCCAAACTCTATGGCCTCAACCGTGATGACTTCGCCTGGATCCTCAAAGACTGCGACCACCCCACCACCCGCAGCACCAACAAAACCTTCTGCCGCCAGCTCGACCCCAAAGGCTTTTGGCGCGTAGACAAGGCCCAAGATCCCGAGCTTCGCCACACCGTCCTCTCCCTCGCCGCCTTCGACGACCTCCAAGCCGCCATCGAGGCTGTGGGGGGCGACCGCGACGCGGGCATCCAAGCCTTCTGCGACCAGCACGACGGCGACGGCTGGATGCTCCCCGAGACCCTCTGCCTCGCCGACCTCGGCCTCATGCGCACCGTCGATGTGGGCGAATACGACGAGCGCGCCCGCACCCCCCAGCCCGTGCGCGAGCGCATGGGCCCGCGCTTCCTCGACTGGCAGCTCAAGCAGACCCCCGAGGAGAGCTGGGCCGAGTGTGAGCGCCACGCCAAGGCCCTCCGCGAGATGATGGCGCCACCCGAACCCGAGCCCACCCCCGAGCCCAGCGCCCGCGCCCCGGTCCAAGGCGATCTCTTCGGCGGCCCCGCGCAAGGCAATCTCTTCGACTAATCCACACTGGAGGCCCTGTGCCCATGTTTAAGAAGATCAGAATCCAGAACTTTAAGGCGTGGGATGAGCGGCTCGGCCAAGAGGGCGTCCCCCTTGGCCCCATTACGCTGCTCCTGGGCACCAATAGCTCGGGGAAGACATCGCTTTTACAGCCATTCCAGCTCATCAAGCAGACCGTGACGAGCGCAGATCCTCACCTCCAAATTAATTTTGGGGGTGATATTACCGATTTGATTAACTTGGGTTCTTGGTCTGATGTGATCTATAAACATCAAAAAGATCTTTCTTTATCTTTTGGATTTGATCTACAAAAAGATCAAGACGTCGTCTGTTTAAATCTTGAATATAAGCTCGATGATGCTGGGCGCGTTGTCGTCCAAACTCTTTCTTATGAGTGGGATGAAAAGTTATGGGGGGTGATTCGCCATAATGATGGTAATTATCAAATTAATGCACCAGACTTAGGTGCTGGTTTTAAACGGCCTGGTTTTGAGCCGATTCGTTCGATTTCATTTTCATCTGAAGCATATACTACAGCCATCAAATTAGTCGATCATGACGTTATTCACACCTTGAGTTTGCAAGCACTTCGGCAATTTGAACAGATTTCTTATCTTGGCCCCTTGCGCGCGGCACCTCGGCGAACAGAACAGTGGAATCAACAACGCCCCGGTCAATTGGGCGCCGATGGCGCGAGCACGATTAAGGCATTGTTAGCCAGCGCCAATGATCGACGAAATCCCCATACGCTCATCCAAAAAATCAGCGTTTGGTTAAAGCGTATGGGGATCGCCGATGCCTTGGAGGTTCGACAACTTGGCAACTCTATCCATTATGAGGTCCGTGTTCTTAAAGATGGTCTGGATTGCAATCTGCTTGATGTTGGTTTTGGTGTATCCCAGGTGTTGCCTGTGCTTACTTTGGCGTATTTTGCGCCACTCAATAGCACTGTGATCATCGAGGAGCCCGAGATTCATCTTCATCCATTGGCGCAGACGTTATTGGCTGATCTGTTTGTTGAGGTGTCGCGCGAGCGGGGCATTCAATTCCTGGTTGAGACACACTCTGAGCATCTCTTTCGCCGTCTTCAGTTTTTGATATCAGATGAGCAAGTGAAAGCCGATGATTGTCTCTTGTATTTCGTTGAGCAAACACAGGATGGGCAGGCGAACCTCCGCGCGCTGGAGGTCGATGGTTACGGTCGTATCCAGAACTGGCCCGAGCACTTCTTTGGGGATGCGCTGGGCGAGACAGAGCGCCAGATGATGCGGATGATGACGCGCATGATGGCTGAGGTTGGGCAGAGATCATGAGCCCTCAAGAAATCATGAGTCCTGAAGTTGTGGATACCAATGTCTTGACGATCGCCTCCGCGCCCGCAGCCGGTTGGGTTCATCCACGGATTCCCTTGGCTGAATTGAGCCTGATTTTGAAGGTTCTTCAGTGGGTGATGGCTTTCCGGGATGATCATTGTCGCCTATTAGTCATGGATGTGGGCAAAACGATTTTTGAGGAGTATTCAAGCCACAGTAATATGCCTGAGTTTTTGCATTACGGGCGTCAAGTCGTTCAACATAAGTTTTCAACAGGCGCCGCATATTGGGTTGAACTAGAGTATTGGAATAACGGGAGTGAGCGTGTTGCGCGTCTTCCCACGGAAATTGAGGATTTGGTGCATGATTTAGGTGATCGTAAGATGATCGCCGCTGCGTCGAAGGCGTCTGCGCCAATTGTCAATGCATGTGATAGTGATTGGTCAAATCTAAATGAGCAACGTGCATTGCAGATTATGCATGTTAGGTTGATTCAAGTCTTGACAGCTCAAGAGCGTGCTCATTGTCGAGAGCATGGCTCTCATTAAAGTGGTTCATTTTCCAGGATGCAGGATGTGTTATGGCACTCAATCCCATCACGTTTACTGAGCGGGTTGTCGATGACTTCCTTCACTACCAGCTCACCACCTATCCCCTCGCCGATGTCAACCTCTATCAACAGCTCCGCGCCTTGCTGGAGCTGGAGCAGACCCGCGACACGCCCTTGCGCAAAGGCCCCTTCGTTAGCCTCTCGCGCCCCTTTAAGCAGGGCGCTTCGGTAGAGCAGCTTATTGAAGAGGGCGTCTTTCACCCCCAAATGCGCGCGGTCGTGCCCTATCCGCAGCTCCGGGCGCATCAAGAGGCGGCCATCCGGGCGATCCACGCGGGGCAGACCACCCTCGTCTCTACGGGCACCGGCTCGGGCAAGACCGAGGCGTTCCTCTACCCCATCATCAGCCGCTGTCTGCAACTCCAAGAGGAGGGCGCCCCTCCTGGGATCGTCGCCATCATCCTCTATCCGATGAACGCGCTGGCCGAGGACCAGCTTGAGCGCCTGCGGGGGCTCCTGGCGGGGCGTGGGATCCCCTTTGGGATGTATGTGGGCAAGACCCCAGAGACGGAGGCGGATGTCTACGGGGTGCGGATGCCCGTCCACTCCACAAACGCGGCGTACCACGCTGATCTGAAGGCGCTGCGCGCGGAGGGGCTCACAGACTCGCTCATCCCGAGCGAGGAGCGCGCCAGCCGCGAGGCCATGCGCGCGCAGGGGGGGCAGCCGAGGATCCTCCTCACCAATGTCAAGCAGCTCGATCTGCTGTTGACCCGCGCCTACGACGTGGGCCTCTTCGCGGGCGCGCCGCTGGAGTTCTTGGTCTTCGACGAGGCCCACACGTTCCGTGGGGCGCAGGGCGCTGAGACGGCTTGCCTCATCCGTCGGCTGCGCACCTTCTGTGATAGGGCGCCCGATGAGATTCACCACATCGCCACCTCGGCGACGATGGCCGATCCAGAGGGGGGAGATGAGGCCGCGCGGGGCTTCGCGCGGCGGTTCTTCGGGGTCTCTGGCGAGCGCGTCACCCTGGTGCATGAGGTCTACGATGAGCTGCGTTGGAACTCATACCGCAGCACACCTGCGGCGCCCCGTGTAGAGCCCAACGCGGTGTTGAGCGCGCTGCTGGAGGCGGTTGATGCCGCAGATGAAGAGGTCGCCGAGGCCATCTCGACGCAGATCGTGGAGCTGGGCGGCGCGCGCCTCCCCGAGCACGGCTGGCAGGCCGCCTTGGCGAGCCAGCTCGTGAGCAATGAGCTGGTCTATCAGCTCGCCGAGGCCCTCGCGCGGCCACGCCCACTCACCGATCTGGCCGAGCAGCTCAGCGCGCGCTTGCAGCGGCCCGTCTCTGAGCCCGAGATCCTCGCTTGGCTGGCCTTGGGGGCGGCCACCGGGCGCGGTGGGCACGATCCGCTGCTGCGCCCTGTCGTGCATTCGTTCATCCGCGGCGTGGGCGGCGCCGTCGTGACGCTCTCTGAGCCCAAGCACGCCGCGCGGCTGTGGCTCTCGGGCGAGGACGCGGACGCGGAGTTGGGCGATGCGTTCTGGCGCTTCCCCATCACCACCTGTACGACCTGCGGGCAGCACTACTACGAGGCTTGGGTCAAGGATTTTGGCTTGCGCGCGGGCGTGAAGGCGGGTCCCTCAGGGGGGGATCTCGTCGGTGACCTTCGACTGTGGGCGCGCCTCCCCGAAGAGTCAGGGGGGGATCGCGTGGTGCTCGTGGATCGCCTCGTCGTCAGCCCTGATGAGGAGGATGACGTCGAGGATGAGGGGATCATCGGCGCGGCGCCTCAACCCTCCGGCCACGACTTCGAGCACAAGCGGCTCTATCCACTCTTCGTGTGTGCCCACTGCGGCTCGCTCCAAGCCACCCAGGCCAAGGCGTGCGGCGCGTGCGGTGAGCAGCGGACGTTGGCGCCGATCCAGGCGGTGCGCTCAAAGGATGACGACCCCGGCCTCCTCCACGCCTGCGTGGCCTGCCAAGCGCCCGGTCGGCGCCCCGGCGGAGGGCGCTACCGTGAGCCAGCCCGCCCCGTGCGCGCCGTGGGTGTCTCCGATGTCCACGTGCTGGCGCAGTCGATGGTGCACCTCTCCGAGCGCCCGAGGCTGTTGGTCTTCGCCGATAACCGCCAAGACGCGGCCTTTCAGGCGGGGTGGATGCAGGATCACGCGCGGCGCTTCCGCCTCCGCGCGCTGATGACGCAGCAGATCACCCCCGAGGGGGTCTCGGTGGGTGACGTGGTGTACCGGCTTGATGATCTGATGGATCAAGATCGCGAGCTGTCGCGGGCGCTGCTCCCCGAGGTGTGGCAGGTCGTCCCCTTGGATGACAGCAGCACCAAGCACCGTGAGGAGCGCCTCTATTTCCTCCGCCTCCAGGTCCTGCGTGAGATCGCCACGGGCGTCAAGCAGCGCCTGGGCTTGGAGCCCTGGGGCCGCTTGAAGGTGACCTACACGGGGCTTGATGCTTCGGTCCCCTTTATCGCCCGCTGGGCGCCTCAGCTGCGCACCCACCCCGAGACGCTCATGGAGGGCGTCGCGGCGCTGCTCGATCACCTCCGCCGCGTGCGCGTCCTTCATGACGAGAGCACCCACGTCTTCGAGAGGATGTGGAGCAGCGGGGATAAGGAGGTGCAGTACGGCTACTTGCCGGCCTTCAGCGGCGGCCCGAGGGGGCTGAAGTTGAGCCGCAACGCTTCAAACTTCCCCTCACGCGCGATGCACTGGCTGGGGGAACGCCCTACACAGGCCTGGAACGCGGTGAAAGCCTGGGGCGTGCCCGAGGAGAAGCTCGAAGGCTTCCTGCGTGCGCTGTGGGAGGCGCTCGTCGAGCTCAAGCTCCTGGTCCCCGTCAAGCTCAAGGGCTGGGGGAAGGTGCTCAAGGGCAGCGCAGGGGTGTATCAAATCGACAGCGCCAAGCTCACGTTGCACACGCACTCGGGGTTCTTTCGCTGTGAGAAGTGTCGGCGCACGACCACGCGGAGCGGCCCAAAGGGGCTCTGTATGGCGTGGCACTGCGGAGGGCGGCTCTCCTGGGAGACGGAGCCCCCCGATGATTACAACTTGCGGATGCTTGATGGGGACTACTCCATGTTGCGCGTCGCCGAGCACTCGGGGCAGGTGCCGACCGAGCGGCGCGAGCGCATCGAGAACCAGTTTAAGGGGGAGGGGGAGCAGCTCAACACCCTCGTGTGTACACCGACGCTGGAGCTGGGCGTCGATATCGGCGCGCTCGACGCCGTCTTGATGCGTAACGTCCCGCCCTCCGCCGCGAATTATTGGCAACGCGCAGGTCGCGCGGGGCGGCGTCACCGGATGGCGGTGGATATCACTTACGCGCAGGCGCGGGGCTTCGATCAGGCCTATTTCCGTGAGCCGCTGAAGCTCCTGGGCGGGCAGGTCGAGCCGCCGCGCTTCAACCTCAAGAACGAGGTGATGATCCGCAAGCACGCCCACGCCACCGTGTTGATGACCTTGTTGGGGGTGGCCCGGGACGCAAAGGACGCCACGCGTGTGGAGATCGAGGGGGTGATCGGGCGCTGCTTTCCACGCGTCGTGGGGGAGTACCTCTTCACCGACGAGGGGGAGGTCCTTGAGCGGCCTCGTGATGTCTCTGAGCTGGGGGGACTGATCTTCAAGCACCGCGCGGCGCTCAAGGCCTCCCTCACGCGCACCTTCACCCAGGCGTGGCCCGATGAGGACGCCGCCTCGGTGACCCCCTCCCTGTTGGGGCAGATCCTCGATGAGCTGCCCGCGCAGCTTCAGGAGGTGATCCGGCGCCTCAAGCGCCGCCTGGATTGGGCGCTAGGCGAATTGAGGCGCCTAAATGAACTCAAGCTCAAGAAGGGGAACCTCGACCCGGAGGATAAGGCGCATGAGCAGCGCTGTGAGAAGGTCATCGGGCGCTTGAAGAGGGTGCGTTCCAAGCGTAAAACCCACGCCGCAAACACCTTGGGTGTCCTCGTTCGAGAAGGCTTTCTCCCTGGCTACGGGCTTGAGGTCGGTCACATCGTAGGAACCGCCGAGCCCCCACGGATGACCCGAGGGCTCGAGGACTTCGAGCTTCATCGAGCCGTGACTCTGGCGCTGCGCGAGTACGTGCCTGGCAACGCCATCTACGCCAACGGCTTTCGCTTCGTTCCGCGTCGCTATCTCCTGAGCCCAGAGGAGACCCTGCGCTTCCGCGTCGTCGCTGAGCAGCAGGTGGTGCAAGAGGTCGGCGTGCATACCACCGAGGCGCCGCTCGCCGAGCAAGAGCTGCGGGCGGTGCCCATGTGCGATGTCATTTTGCCATCGCAGTCACAGATCTCGGACGAGGAGGAGTTCCGCTTCCAAATGCCCGTGGCGACTTACGGTCACGAGCACGGTTATCACCGGGGCGGCACGGCGTGGTCTTGGGGGAGCCTGGACTTGCGCTTCCGGCGTGGTGTGCGGCTGCGCCTCGTCAACGTGGGGCCGCGTCAAGAGGTGCATCAGACCCGCTTCGGCTTCCCTGTCTGCCTCGCGTGTGGGCAATCCCACTCCCCCTTCGCGAGCAAGGCCTCGCGAGAGCAGTTCGAGGAGCACCACCTCAAGTTCTGTAATCACGCAGTGCAGCCCACCGGGTTCTATGCCGACGTCGAGGTTGATGTCTTGGGCCTCCACGATGTGCGTGATCGTCGCGAGGGCTTCAGCGTGGCCGAGGCCCTGCGCATGGGCGCCGCTCGCGTGCTCGACATGGAGGTGGAGGATCTACAACTCCTCGCCTTGGGGCACATCGGGCAAGAGACGTGTGATGTCTTGCTCTACGATCCAATGCCGGGCGGCTCCGGGCTCCTCGAACAGCTCACGGAGCGCTGGGTTGAGGTCCGCGCCGCGACTATCGAGTTCCTGGCTGGTTGTCCCAGCGCGTGTGAGACTTCGTGCATCGATTGCTTACAGACATATCGAAATCGCTTCTATCACGAGCACCTCGATCGTCACGTCGCGCAAACGGTCTTTGAACGCACCAAGGGGCCGCTCGTCGAGGCGTATCCCATCCCAGAGAAGCTCCCCAATACGCAATCCACGACAGGGCAGAGCCAGACATGGATTGAGTGGCGTTTCCAACACTTTTTGAGTGAGGCTGGATTGCCTGCGCCGCGTTGTCAGGTGCGCGTCGATCTGGGGCCCGGCTACGGATGGACGATCCCCGATTTCTTCTACGAAGATGAGGATGGAGAGGGGATCTGCATCTATCTGGACGGGATGTCCGCTCAGATTCACGGAGATCCGAAACAAGCAGAGAAAGACAAGGCCATTCGCGCCAAGCTCAAGAGCCTGGATTACACCGTGATTGTCGTGCGCTCTTTCGAGTTAGATGACAGAGGCGCCATCGTTAAAGTGATTGCTAAGATCGCAAGGTTGCTCGATGGTAAGCGCCTCGCACACGCCCTCAAGAATGACACAACTTGGTTTGATCGTGTGGTGAGTGAAGGGCTTGATACCGTCGTGTCCTCTGAATCTGAGAATGATGCACGCTTTCCCGTATCGCTCACACGCGTGACCCCCGAGCCCGCAGATCGATATGTCACCTGTGTGCCCCTTATCCCCCTGAAGATCGCAGCGGGCGCTTTCGGTGATACCCAAGAACTCGACCCCGATGGTCTGGAATGGGTCCGACTCGATGGCTCTGTCAAAGTGGGGCCTGATCTGTTCGTGGCGCAGGTCTTAGGAGAGTCGATGAATCGTCGGATTCCCAATGGTGCTTGGTGTTTGTGGAAGCTCAATCCGGTGGGTTCGCGTCAGGGGCGAGTCGTGTTGGTGCAACATCGGGAGATCGAAGATCCTGAGCACGGTGGAAGTTACACGGTGAAGGTTTACCACTCTCGAAAATCGCCTGCACTCGGAGGTGGATGGAGGCACTCTCGAATCGAGCTAAAGCCAGACTCAACAGAGTCTTCATTTGAGCCTCTCGTCTTCGAGGATTCGGGAGAGGGTCGTTTGAGGGTGATCGCTGAGCTTGTCCAAGTCTTGAACTAAAGCATCGGGTGGGCAAAACGCAAAACTCCGTTTACCGCTCTAAAAGTAAAGCGCATGATGGGTGGTGGGCGAGGCTTCTCTCAACGGAAAGGCGCGTTATCTCAAACTCACGCGGCAGGGTACACCTCAAGAGCGTGTTGTGTACTTTAAGTTCATGAAATCTCAAGCCTTGTTATCTGTTGATCGACGCTGTCCCAAGGTGGAAAATACCATCATCGACCATATAGATCAAAAACAAGATCAAAAATGGTGTGAATAAACTCTTGATACTCCATCCACTCACGATCAGATGACGGAGGATCGTCTAAATAACCTTTAAGTCTACTAATATAGACACGAAGTAGAGGAAGCATCTCAGATTCAAGACCAACAGCGTTTGGATTCGACTCAACGGCTTCAGCAATATACAATAAAGCCTCCGCATCGCCAAGATGTGGTGAAGATGAATTATCAAATGGGATAATCTGCTCGTTTGTAATGATATCAAAAGAAGTCAATAGAAGATGCTGCGCGATCTTCAAGAGCTGCGCGGGCTTAATGATCTCCAACTCATCTGCGGCGGTGTGATACTCCAAAGGCACGCCAGAGGAGTAGAAGATGGTGGGCACGCGCGCCATCCAGAAGGGGTAGGCGTCGCTGCGCTGACCTTGATCGGTGCCATCAAAGAAGCGAGAGACCGGGAAGATGCGATAGCCAAGGTGATCGCTGCTGCGATCCAGCGCCGCGCGCAGCGTGGGGGCCAGCTCCACGCCCAAGGCAAAGGCGGCGTCCACGCTGGGGATCATCTCGCAGCCCACCGTGTCCACGTTAAAGGCCGCCACCAGCCGCTCAAGGGGGATCATCGGCGCGCGGCGGGCGAAGAAGTCCGCCCCCAGGAGGCCATCCTCCTCTGCGTCGGAGAAGAGGAAGAGGACGCCACGGCGGCGAGGCAGATCGCGGAGGGCCGAGGCGACGGCGAGCAGGACCGCGACGCCCGTCGCGTTGTCCGCCGCGCCATTGCAGATCACATCCGCGCCAACAGGGGCGCAGCCAGAGGCGCGGCTGGCGCCCACATGGTCGTAGTGAGCCACCAAGGCGACGTACTCGTCCACCGCCCCATCCAGGCGCGCCACGAGGTTGACCCCTTGCTCAAAGGGCTGCTCATAGCCCGCCACCCCCGAGGGGATCAGCCCCAAGCCCGTCAAGCGCGCGCTGAGCCAGGCGCGGGCGGCCTCGCCGCCGGGGCTGAGGTTATCGCGCCCCATCAAGGCGTCGTCGGCGAGGGCTTCGACATCGCTGAGCAGCGCCGCCTCCGTCATCGCCTCGGCGGCCGCTTCGGCGGCCAGGCGCGCGGGGGAGGCTTGCGCATCGGGGGCCTGGGCATCGGGGGCCTGGGCATCGGGGGCCTGGGCATCGGGGGCCTGCGCGTCGGGGGC